>NZ_VOQR01000001.1:3352500-3655748 GCF_007995065.1 Sphingomonas ginsenosidivorax
GCGATGCTCAACGGCTATGGGCTGGCGAGCGGGCTGATCCAGCAGAAGACGATCAGTCATACCGAGGTGCGCCAGCTGTTCGGGATGCTGATCCTGCTCAATGTCGGGCTCGCGGTCGTCCAGCTCGCGGTGCTCGCGCCGCTCGCCTCCGCCTATTACCGCCAGCCCATCGTCGGCGACATGCTGCGCGTGCAGGCGTTGCTCTATCTGACCACGCCGTTCATCGCGCTCCCTTATGCACTGCTGTCGCGCGCGATGGATTTCCGCCATCAGGCCAAGGCCAATATCGTCGCGTCGATCGCGAGCGCCAGCGCGGCGCTGGGCGGCGCGCTCTACGGGCTGGGGGTGTGGACGCTCGTGCTCGCGCCGATCGTGCTGTTCACGGTGCGCGGCGCGATGATGACGGCGAGCGCGCGCTCGCTGGTCTGGCCGAGCTTCGACTTTCGCGGCGCCGGGGGACTTGCCCGCTATGGCGGGATCATGGCCGCCGGGCAGTTGTTCTGGTTCCTGCAGAGCCAGGTCGACGTGTTCATCGCCGGGCGCAGCTTTTCGCCGCACATGCTCGGCATCTACACGACCAGCCTGTTCCTGACGCAGATCTTCGTCGCGAAGTTCGTGCCGCCGCTCAACGAGGTCGCGTTCTCCGCCTATGCGCGGATGCAGCACGACGCCGACGCGATCGCGCGCGCGTTCGTCCGTGCGGTGCGGATCGTCATGGTGGTGGCGATGCCCTTCTATATGGGGCTCGCCGCGACGGCAGAGCCTCTGGTGCTGACCGTGCTCGGCGAGAAATGGCGCGAGACCGCCCCCGTCGTCCATCTGCTTGCCCTCGCGATGCCGTTCATGACGCTGCAGGTGCTGTTCACCCCGGCGTGCGACGCGCGCGGGCGACCGGGGATCGGAGTGCGCAACGGCGCGACCGGTGCGGCGATCCTGGGCGTCGCGTTCCTGGTCGGCGTGCACTGGGGGCCGACGGGGATGGGGCTGGCGTGGATCGCGGCCTATCCGCTGTATCTCGCGATCAGCGCGTGGCGATCGCTGCCGGTGATCGGCGCGCGGCTGCGCGACGTCGCCGATGCGGTCGCCTCGCCAACACTCGCGGGGATCGCGATGGCGCTGATCGTCGCGCTGGTCGACGATGCGCTGCCCGCGATTCTCCCCGGGATTCCGGTCGCGCTGCGCCTCGGCCTGCTCGTCGCGATCGGGGCGGTCGTGTACGGTGGCTGGATGCTGGTCTTCTCGCGCGGGGCGGTCCGCGAGCTGATCGCGATCGTGCGCAAGCGGCCGGTGACCGACTAGCGGGGCGGCCCCGCCGAATCGCGATCGACGGCTCGCGTGCACGGTTCGGCACGAATTGGACGGCGACGCGCGACTCGTTCATTGCACCGTAACCCGGAGGTTGGTTTAGTGGCCGCTCGGGTTTGGGGAACAGGTTATGCGTCATTTCTGGCTGGGCCTCGCCGCCCTGGCGACCATTGCGGGACCCGCGACGGGGACTGCGTTTGCGCAGGTCCGCACGATCGATCCCAACCAGGCGATCGACGCCGACCTCTCGCCGGCGCCGCGGCCGCAGGTCACGCCGCGCCGCGACCCGCCGCCGCCGCAGCGCTATCCGGCCGAGCAGCCCCAGGCACAGGCCGCGCCGGCGCCCGCCCCCGACCCCGTCGATCGCGCATCGCAGGAGGCGCGCGCGGAAGCGACGACGCAGGCGGCCGACACCTATCAGCGCGACGACCTGCTCGCCGCGGGCGAAGGCGTGTTCGGCAAGGGTGCGGCGGGGCTCGGCGGGATCCTCGAGAACATCCTCAAGGACCAGGGCCAGCCCAACGCCTATATCGCCGGGCGCGAGGCATCGGGCGCGTTTGTCCTCGGCGTACGCTACGGCTCGGGGATCATGAGCCACAAGATCGAGGGGCAGCAGCCGGTCTACTGGACCGGGCCGTCGGTCGGGTTCGACGTCGGCGGCGATGCGAACAAGGTCTTCGTGCTGGTCTACAACCTCTACGACACCGAGGAACTGTACAAGCGCTTCCCCGCGGTCGAGGGGCGGCTCTACCTCGTCGGCGGATTCGCCGCGACCTATCTGCGGCGGGGGAACGTGGTGCTGATCCCGATCCGGCTTGGCGTGGGTTGGCGCGCGGGGGTGAACGTCGGGTATATGAACATCACGCATAAATCGCGGTGGCTGCCTTTCTAGGCGCGGCGTAGCGCGGCAGGCGGCGACGTCCGCCTGACTCGCGCAAGCCCGGCCGGCGGGCTTCAGCCCGTCCGACGACACGGGCTTTGCCCGTGCCGCGGCGCCGCCCCCGCGCCAACACCCCTCACCCCCCGCAACCCTGGGCTCCCGCTTTCGCGGGAGAACGGCGCACGAAGCCCCCGGTAGCGCCCACCCCTGCAATCCCCTACCCTGCCCCCATGGCAAAACCCGACCGCCTCGCCCGCCTCGACGTCCAGCGCGCGGACCTCGAAGCCGAATACCGCGAAACGCTGATCGCCGCGCTGGAGAAGACCGCGCGCGGATCGCTCGGGCTGTTCGACCACGGCACCGACCGCCGCGTCCGCGCCGCGATCCAGCCGACGATCGACGCGCTGAACGAACTCGGCGACTCGATCGATTCGATGCGCGAGCGGCTGATGATGGAGCCGTTCGTACTCCACCGCGACTTCTTCGCGGCACGCGGGCCCGTCACAGCGAGTGCGGTCGGCGAGGGCAAGCAGGCGAAGGCCTGGCTTGAACGCCTCCGCGCCTGAGCGCTCGACACTCCTCCCCCGCCAGGGGGAGGTGGCAGGCGTCAGCCTGACGGAGGGGGCGGGAAAAGGAACGTCGGTTCCGTGTCCGCCCCCTCCGTCGCCTTCGGCGCCACCTCCCCCTGGCGGGGGAGGATTAACCCGCGAACCGCCACCCGAGCGTCGTCCCCGCGAGGAACGGCACGACCGACGTGTCGCCCTTGCCGATCCGGTCGGGCACCACGACCGCGTCGCGCACCAACGTCACCGTCCCCTCGTTGAGCGGCAGCCCGTAGAAGCGCGCGCCGTGTTCCGAGGCGAACCCCTCGAAATGCGGCAACGCGCCCTCCGCGTCGAACACGCTCAGATATGCCTCGAGCGCGAACGGCGCGTTGAAGATCCCCGCGCAGCCGCAGCCCGATTCCTTCGCGCCCACGACATGCGGCGCGCTGTCGGTACCGAGGAAGATCCGCGGGCTGCCCGACACCGCCGCGGCGCGCACCGCGAGCCGATGCGTCTCGCGCTTCAGCACCGGCAGGCAATAGGCGTGCGGCCTGAGCCCGCCGTCGAACAGCGCGTTGCGGTTGATCATCAGATGCTGCGGCGTGATCGTCGCGGCGATCGGATGGTCCGCCTCCAGCACGAACGCCGCGGCCTCCGCGGTGGTGATGTGCTCGAGCACGATCTTCAGCGCGGGGTAATCGCGCGTCAGGGGGCCGAGCGTCCGTTCGACGAACACCGCCTCGCGGTCGAAGATGTCGATCGCCTTGTCGGTCACCTCGCCGTGGATCAGCAACGGCATCCCGATCCGCTGCAGCGTCTCCAGCACGCCCGTCAGCGCGCGGATGTCGGTGACGCCGTGCGCCGAATTGGTCGTCGCATGCGCGGGGTAGAGCTTGCATGCGGCGAACACGCCCTCGGCATAGCCGCGCTCGATCTCGGCCGGGTCGATCCCGTCGGTCAGGTAGCACGTCATCAGCGGGGTGAACGCGGCATCGCCGACCGCCGCCAGAATCCGGTCGCGATACGCCCGCGCCGCGTCGATGCTCGTCACCGGCGGGGTGAGGTTGGGCATGATGATCGCGCGCGCGAACTGCCGCGCGGTATGCCGGGCGACGGCGTCGAGCATCGCGCCGTCGCGGAAATGGACATGCCAGTCGTCGGGGCGGCGGATCGTCAGGCTCTGGGTCATGCGCCCTGTTATCGGCGCGGGTCGCCGGGCGCCAGCCGCACGACGCTTGGAAATCGCCTGCGGTGCACTAGGTGACAGTCATGGACGACACCACAACGCTCCCCGATCGCCGCGTCCTGCGCGTCTCGGGCGAAGACCCGCGGGGCTTCCTGCAGGGGCTCGTCACCGCCGACACCGCCGCGCTCGCGCCGGGGGCGCCCGCCTGGGGTGCGCTGCTGTCGCCGCAAGGCAAGGCGCTGTTCGACTTCATCCTGTGGGCGGACGGCGATGCGGTGCTGATCGATGTCGAGGCGACGCAGGCCGACGCGCTGGTCCGCCGCCTCGCCATGTACCGCCTGCGCCGGACGATCGACATCGCGGTGACCGATCTTGCGGTGCACTGGTCGCTGTCGGGTAGCGAAGGCGTGCCCGATCCGCGGCTGGCGGCGCTCGGCCGGCGCTGGATCGGCCCCGCCTCCGCGCCCGCGACCGGCTGGATGGCACACCGCCTCTCGCTCGGCGTCGTCGAAGGCGTCGGCGAGCTCGGCAATGGCGAGACGCTCTGGCTGGAATGCAATGCCGGCGAGCTGAACGGCGTCAGCTACACCAAGGGGTGCTATGTCGGGCAGGAGAACACCGCGCGGATGCACCACCGCTCGAAGGTCAACCGCCGCCTGGTCGTCGCGCCGCTCGGCGAACCGACGGACCGCACCCGCGCGACCTATCCGGAGCTCGGCCTGATGATCGAGCACCGCCGCGTCGACACGCTCGGCAATGCGCTGATCCCCGACTGGCTGGCGGCAGCGCTGGCCGTGGCGGACTAACCCCTACGCCGTCATCCCGGGCTCGTCCCGGGATCCAGGGTTACAGGTGCACCGCCCGCGGCCCTGGATCCCGGGACAAGCCCGGGATGACGGAGCATTTGCGGAAACTACCGCCCGACCGCCGTATAGGCGAACCCCGCCGCCTCGATCTGCCCGCGATTATACACGTTGCGCAGGTCGACCAGCACCGGCGCGGCCATCACCGTCTTCAGCCGCGCGAAGTCGAGCGCGCGGAACGCGTCCCATTCGGTGACGATCACCACCGCGTCGGCGCCCTCGGCCGCCTCGTACGCATCGCGGCAATAAGTGAGATCCGGCATCATCGCCCTCGCCGCCTCCATCCCCTCGGGATCGAACCCGCGGACGGTCACCCCGGCATCCGCCAGCGCGGTCGCGATCGCAAGACTCGGCGCGTCGCGCATGTCGTCGGTGTTGGGCTTGAACGTCAGCCCCAGCAACGCGACCGTTTTCCCGCGCACGTCGTCGACGCTGCCGCCTTCGCCCGTCAGCGCGGCGATGACCTTGCGCCCCATCGCGCGCTTGCGGCTGTCGTTCACCTTCACCACCGCCTCGACGATGTGCACCGGCGACTGGTAATCCTCCGCGGTCTTGAGCAGCGCGAGCGTATCCTTGGGGAAGCACGAGCCCCCATAGCCCGGCCCCGCATGCAGGAACTTCTTGCCGATCCGGTTGTCGAGCCCGATCCCGCGGCTGACGTCCTGCACGTCGGCGCCGACCGCCTCGCACAGGTCGGCGATCTCGTTGATGAAGGTGATCTTGGTCGCGAGGAACGCGTTGGCTGCGTACTTGATCAGCTCGGACGTCCGCCGGCTGACGAACAGGATCGGGCTCTCGTTGAGGTAGAGCGGGCGGTACACGCCGCGCATCACCGCCTGCGCGGTCTCGTCCTCGGTGCCGATGACGATCCGGTCGGGCCGCTTGAAGTCGCCGATCGCGGCGCCCTCGCGCAGGAATTCCGGATTGGAGACGACTGCGATCGCCATGTCCGGCCGCTGCTCGCGCAGGATCGCCTCGACGCGGTCACCGGTGCCGACCGGCACGGTCGACTTGGTGACGACCACGGTCGGTCCGGTCACCGCGGCGGCGATCTCCTCGGTCGCCGCGAACACGTAGCTGAGGTCCGCATGCCCGTCGCCGCGGCGCGACGGCGTGCCGACCGCGATGAAGATCGCATCGGCCCCCGCCACGGCGCTCGCCAGATCGGTGGTGAAGGTCAGCCGCCCCGCCGCCACGTTGACCGCGACCAGCTGTTCGAGCCCGGGCTCGAAGATCGGCATCCGCCCCGCCTCGAGCGCGGCGATCTTGGTCTCGTCCTTGTCGACGCAGATCACGTCGTGCCCGAAATCGGCGAAGCAGGCGCCGGATACCAGGCCGACATAGCCCGAACCGATCATCGTGATGCGCATGGCGGTACCCCGTGGCGAGGGCCACGCCCCCTGAACAGGCCCCGCTACTAAACCGTGCCGCGCACGATGCCAGCGGATTTGCACGCAGCGGCCCATCCCATACCCGGTGTCCCGATCGCTACGCGTGTCATCTGATCCCCACGCCCGTCATCCGATCCACGCGCCCGTCATCCGATCCCCGCGCCTGTCATCCAACCACCACGCCCGTCATCCCAGCGAAGGCTGGGATCTCCCGACGCAGGCGCGCGCGCTTACCGCGAAAGACCCCAGCCTTCGCTGGGGCGACGGAGAGGTTCGATGGATGACGATAGGAGTCGCCGGGGCGAGGGTACGCCCTCCCCAAGAGCGTCCGCTGCTCAACCGCGCCACGCACGATGCCAGCGACTTTGCGCGCCGCGGTCCGCCGAGGATCCAGCCTCATCCGCCCCCGCCAAGGGGAGGATCGAAGGACGTGCCCGCCCAAACCCCACAACGAAAAAGGGAGGCCGGCTTGCGCCGACCTCCCTCTTCACCGTTCAGCTCAAATCCCGAAGGATTGGAAAGCTTACTGGCCCGAACCCGGACCGTACGTGACTTCCACGCGACGGTTCTGGACTTCGCGGACACCGTCTGCGGTGTCGACGCGCGGACGGCTCTCACCGAACGCTTCGGTCGAGATGACCGAGTCAGGGATGGCGTGCGACGACAGGTAAGCCTTCACGCCGTCAGCGCGACGCTGCGACAGACCGACGTTGTACGAAGCGGCACCCGACTTGTCGGCGTGACCGGCCAGCATGACCTGTGCGTTGCCGCACGACTGGTACTGCGTGACGGCGTTGTCGAGGATCGACGCTGCCTCAGGCGTGATGTCCGACTTGTCCCATTCGAAGAACACGATGAACGGACCAGGCGAGCAAACGACCTCGGGCGGGGGCGGCGGAGCGACGGGCTCGGGCGGCGGCGGCGGCGGAGCAACGGGCTCCGGCGGCGGCGTCGGCGAACCGAAGTTGTAGGTCAGGCCACCCAGGATGCTGTGCGAACGATAGCGACCGTTGAACGAACGGTTCGACACGTCGACCAGCTTGACGTTGTCGGCGTTGAAGAAGCGATACTTCAGCGTTGCGTCGACATGGTCGGTCAGCGGAGCGCGGACGCCTGCGAGACCCTGGTACGCGAACACGGTGTCCGAGTCGTTCATGAAGTCGCCGCCGGTGGTCAGGCCGTAGTTGGCCTTGACGCGGGCAACGCCGACACCGCCGCCGACGAAGCCCTGGATGCCATCATCCGGACCGAAGTCGAGCAGGCCGTTCAGCATGAAGCTGAGTGCCGAGGTGTGGCCGCCTGCGTAGTTGTAATCGCCAGCAGGACGGTTGCCGCGAACGCCGGCAGTCGTGAACGCCGGGGTCGTCGTGGTCGACGAGTAGCCGTCGACGGTCGCCTTGCGGTAACCGACTTCGGTTTCGACGCGGAACCCGCCGAAATCATAGCCCATCACACCATCGACGTCATAACCATAGTCATGATCGACAGTGCCAGCATTCTTCAGTGCACCGATGTCGTAATCGATGTCTTCAACGATCATCGCACCGCCTTCGACGCCAACGTACCACGACTTGTCGCGGGCGAGGGCGGGAGTGGCGAGTGCGGTGGAGGCGAGTGCCAGAACGACGGCAAGCTTCCGCATACTAAATCCCCTTTCATGAGTGTCACACGGACATCGCAAACTCCCTATCTCCGGGTTCGTTTCCACGCAAGCGAACAAACACCGGAACTGTTGCTTCGGTGCAACAGTCGCGAACTGCGTTGCGCGCGGTGCCGGATCGGCTGGTCCGGCAGGGGGTCGCGGCGGGGCAGTGAAGGCTAGCAGCCGCTGCCGCCGATACGCCACGACAAACCATCTAACGTAGATCAAAGGCCCGAATCACAACGGTTTGCGGTCGGTCGGGTTCAGGATGCGATCAACCCATGCGCGCGTAGCGCCGCCAGCATCGCACCGATCACCGCCCGCGCTTCGGCGTCGACGACCGATCCGCTTATCGGTCCGGCGATGGCGGCGTGCTGCGGCCCGACGACGCGGATCCCGTCGATCGTCACGCCGCTGCCGGTCAGCATCCCGACTCGCCACGCGCCATCGACGAAGCGGGTTTCCCGGGCGCCGGCGATGCTCCACACCGCCATCCCCTCGCGCGCCGCGACGAAGCGCCACCCGCCCTCGGTCCAACCCGCGAGCGCCTGCGCATGGCCGCTCCAGACCCCGGTCGGCGCGTTCCCCACCACCCAGGCCTGCCCCACGACGGGCGACGCCGGCGGCACGTTGACGCCGACCGCGACCACCCCCGCCTGCACTGCCAGGTCGAGCAGCGTCAGCGCCTCGTTGTGCGTCAGCTCCTTTTGCGCCTGCCCCGGCTGCAGCAGCGGCAATCCCAGCCGCGCACTCGTCTCGCTCATGCCATCGCTCCCGTTTCCAGAACCAGTTCCGCCGCGCTCGAGGCGCCGAACACACCGACCTGCCGCACGCTCGCCGCGAGGTCCGACGGCGCCAGCTCCAGCGCGGGCACGGCAGTCTCGACCACGCGCTCCCCGCCGGCCCCGACGATCGCCACGCGGTACAGCTCGCTCTCCTCGCCCAGCGGCGCATCGACCCCGTCGCTCCAGCGCCACCCCGCCCGGCTCCGCCGCACCCAGTGCAGCCGTGTCCCCTTGACCCGCAGATGCACCGGCGACGGCGGCAGGACCGAGACACCGCCGATCGTGCAGCGGGTCTCGACCGGCTCGTCGTCCCCCACCCCCGACGCCATCACGCGCACCGTCCGCCCGATCGCCGACACCGGCAGGTCGATCGTCCTTGCCGTCTCGCTCTCCAGCAGCACGAACCGGTCCCCTGCCACCGCCGCCGCACGCTCGGTCCCCCGCCGCCCGCGCAGCAACCGCGTCAGCCGCCACCGCGCGCCGCCCAGCGGTTCCGCCGACCCGAACTGCACCAGCTCGCCCCCGACCACCGCGAGGTTCGCCCCGCGGTCGAGCGCCGCCGCATCCGCATCGCCGAGCACCATGCCGTCATGGGCGAGCGCCACCAGGATCGCACCGTCCCGGTCGATCAGCGTCGCCGGCGCGCGCGGCGCCACCGTCTCCACCACCCCGATCACCGCAGGCGCCGCGGTCGCCCCGCCCGCGGTCCAGCTCGCGCCGTCGTCGAGGCTGTAGAGCAACGCCGCACGCCGCCACCCCGCGCCCGTGCCCGCCGCGGCGATCGTCAGCCGCGGCGCCGACAGCGGCCCGTCGTCCAGCCCCGGCGTCTCGACAGCCACCAGGATCGTGCGCCCGACCGCCGCGTCCGCCGCCGCCGCGACCCGCCCGCTCGTCGCGCGCGCCGCGATCGGCGCGGTCTCCAGCGGCACCAGCGCCAGCCGCACCACCATCGCTTCGACCATCACCTCGGCGACCCGCCAGGTCCCCGCCTCGCCGGCGATCGCGACGCAGCGCCCCGGCGCGATCGCCAGCCCGTCGAACCCGCACGTCACGCTCCGCCGCACCCGCCCCGCCTCGGCGCGCGCGAGCATCGCCTCGGCCACGGTCTTCGCCGCCCCCGCGTCCAGCACCGCGGGCACCTCGACCCGCTCGTCGCGCGATCCCGGACCGGGGCGCGTCGCGCGCTGCAGCCCCGCCTGATACTCGCGCGCCGGATCGTAATGCCCGACGCTCACGCTCCGCGGCACCGTGTCGATCGCCGCCACGCTCCGTGTCCGCCGCTCGCGTCCCCCGAACCCGGCATCGACGACGGTCGCCACCGCACCGGGAGAATCGCGCATCGCCAGACCCGCACCGGCGGGCGCGAACCACGCCCCGCTCGCCTGCCCCAGCGTCTCCAGCACCGCGCGCACGCTGCCGCCCGACGCCGCGAACCCGTCCAGCATCATCCCCGCATCGCCGCCGACCTCGCCCGCCAGCACCCGCGCGACGTGCCCCACCGACACCGCCGCCGGATCCGCGATCACCTCGAAGGTCAGCGACGGAATCCGGTTGCTGTAGTCACCCAGCTGCATCCCCTCGAACACCGCGTACGCGCACCCGCGATGCGCCGGCGCCAGCCCCTCCGCCGACCCGATCAGCGGATCGACCGCCTGGTCCTCACCCCCCGGGTGCAGCCGGAACCCGGTCGCGGTCTTGAAGTCCCCCGCAGCGCCGCGCAGCAGCGTCCCCTCCGCCCAGATCCGCCCGACCCCCTGGATCGCCCGCGCCGACAGCAACACCGCGAACGACGCGGCATAGCTGTACACCGTGGTGTTCGGCTGCCCCTTGCCGCCATGCGCGGTCCCGCGGCTCTCGATCAGGTCGGTCGCCCAGATCACTGTCCCCGCGACGCGCATCGTCCCGAACAGCAGCGGGATCTGGCTACCATAGGACGAGGTCTGCACCGCCAGCTCGACCAGCCGCGGCCCCTGCCGTCGCTTCGGCCGGAACACCGCATGGTCGATCGCCTGCCCGACCAGCGCCCCGATCGCCCCGCCAATGGGGCCCCCCACCGCCGTCCCGACCACCGTCAGCACCAACGTCGCCATCGTCTGTCCCCCGTAATCGCCACGCACCCACCAGCGGCCAGGCCGCGCCCGTCCGCTCCACCACGCGCCGCAACCCCGCATCCGCATGAACAAACCCACGCGCGGTCCGCACGCCCAGATGCAGCTGCCCCGGCCCCGTCCGCATCAGCAGCACGTCCCCCGCCGCCATGCCGTCACTTCGCGCCAAACCCGCATCCAGCGCCGCCGCGACCCGCCCCGGATCGCCACCGCGCAGCGCATAACCGCTGGGAACCTCACCCGAATATCCGCCGCCACGCAGCGCCACCGCGACCACCCCAATGCAATCGAGCCCGTGCACCGGATCGCGCCCATGCAACCGGAACCGCGCCCCCACCGCCGCCAGTGCGGCGTCTGCAACCGCGCTCATCCCGGATAGCGCGTGAGCAGGTCGATCCCCGGCAGATACGGCTCGCCGCGAAAATTCACCGCGTTCCCGAACCGCGCGCCGCACGTCGCGAGGCTCTTGTCGCACCCCTCGACCAGCTCGGCGAGCACCCCCGCCGCGACCACGAACCCCGGCGCCGCGCGCAGCGTCACCACCGCGCCGTCGGACCGCGCGATGCCGCTCTCCAGCCCGCCATTCGCGCCCCCGAACCAACGCAACAGTCCCCCGCCATAGGCATCCGCGACCGGCTCGACCGCATCCACCGTTACCGCCCGCCCATCGCACGCCAGCACCCGCACGAACCGCCGCCGCCCCGCCATCGCCACCCTGCACCGCCGGTCGCCCAGCGACGCGCGACACTCGGGCGAGGTCTCCTCGACCACCGCGCGGTCCAGCGCCGCGCTCGCCCCCTGCAGTTCGGCGGTGAACCCGGCCTCGGTCAGCTCGACCGCCCCGATCGTCCCCTCGCCCAAATCGACCCGGTTGCCGACATCGGTCCAGTCCACCGCAAACACCGCCACCCGCGCGCCGTCCCAGCGCCCCGCGAGCAGATCCGCCTCCCCGATCGCGCCACTCGTCAGCGCGCCTGCGACATCCATCGTATCCGCCTCAAGCCCGCCGGACCGCTGGATCGCCGACGGCGTCATCCCCGGCGCCGCGCGGTGCACCAGCCCGTCGACGACCAGGTCCCGGTCATGCGCGGTCAACCCGATCGCCACCCCATCCCGCCGCTCGATCCGCCAGCACAGCGCGATCGTCGTCAGTTCTGCGCTCAGCCAAGTCATGGGAACCTCCAAGAAGAAATGGTTTTCACGCAAAGCCACGAAGACGCGAAGAAGAGTTGCGGAGCCCCGCGAGCAAATCCGCCTCGCCGATCGCGCCGCTCGTCAACGCGCCCGCAACATCCATCGTATCCACCTCCAGCCCGCCGGACCGCTGGATCGCCGACGGCGTCATCCCCGGCGCCGCGCGGTGCACCAGCCCGTCGACGACCAGGTCCCGGTCATGCGCGGTCAACCCGATCGCCACCCCATCCCGCCGCTCGATCCGCCAGCACAACGCGATCGTCGTCAGTTCTGCGCTCAGCCAGGTCATGGAAACCTCCGAGAAGAAGGGGTTTTCACGCAAAGACGCGAAGACAAGGAAGGGAAGGAGAGAGGAACAAGCAGCCCCCTTCCCAAATCCGTCACCCCAGCGAAGGCTGGGGTCTCCCGCCGAACCTGCGCCACGCCAGCCGCGAAAGACCCCAGCCTTCGCTGGGATGACGAAAATGGCGGGCGCACCACGCACCCCCGACCGCAACACCTTCGCGTCTTTGCGGCTTAGCGTGATCAAACTGCCTGCCACGCCGAAGAAGTGGGGTTCACGCGGAGGCGCGGAGACGCGGAGGAAGGGCGCTCGCGGCAGCTACACTTTCTCATAAAGACTTTCAGCGACACTGGATTTGGAAGATGCCTGTCGGCATCCCCCTCCGCGTCTCCGCGCCTCCGCGCCTCCGCGTGAACCAACCTTCTTCCGCTTCTCCGCAAACGAACGAACCTACCCCTCCCGAACCTCGACCAGAGGCACCGACGCCGCCTCCCCCGTCAGGAACGTCGCCAGGTTCACCCGCAACCGATCCTCCGCGAACCGCACCGGCACGTCGAAGCCGAACCCCGCCGTCACCACCGCCCCCACCCCCGGCGCCGCATCCAGCACCACCCAGCCGCCAACCTCGACCGAGAACCCGACGGCACCCCCGTCGACCGCCACGGATACGCTCCCCGACACCGGCCGCGTGATCCGCCGCACGCTCGCGCCGTAATGCTTCACCAGCGCGAACCGCCGCAGCACGCCGTCCCCCACCCCAACCAGCTCGCCCACCCCCGAACTGTCGAACGGATCGCGCAACCGGAACGCCCGCGCCGGCCCCATCCGCGCGCGGAAGAACGCTAGCAGCGCCGCGATATCGTCCGCACTGCGCAACCCCGGCCCGACGTCATACGCCGTCCGCGCCTCCGCCCAGGCCGCACTGCGCGTCTCGACCCCGCCCGCGCTCGTCAGGATCGCCGTCGAGAATCCCGGCGTCACCGCCGCCTCGCGCCCCAGCGCCAGCGGGAACAGCACGTCGTCGAACGCGTCCATTTCGTCCTCCATTTCGGTATCGACCCCTTGCGTATCGAAATGCACGAACCCGTCGCGCATCACCTGCGGCAGCGCCCACAGCAGCGCCGCCGCCACCCCGCGCGCCCGCGCCCGCACCGCCGCCGCCTCGATGAAACTCCACTGCGCCACTTGATCGGGCCGCAACACGAACCCCGACAGATAGTGCTGCCGCTCGACCGGATACCCCAGCCGCGCCTCGGCCGCCGCCACACCGCGCGCAGTCGACCCCGCGTCCCCCGCGGTCACCCAGTCGTAATCTTCGAGCTGCAGCACGTCGAACGCCGGCGACGCCCACCCCACAGGCATGTTCGCGCGCTTCGCCTCGGGCGCCGCTGCATCCAGGACGGTCGGCAGATAGGTCAGAAGATGCGTGACGCATCCGGACGCCGTGTCTTTTGCCGCCCCCGCCAGCGCCGCGGTCGACGCCGCCAGGCACGCCCCCGCCGCGTCCAGCGTGACAATCTGCGCCGCGCTCATGCCGCCCCGGATCGTCGGCAGCGCGACCGGCGCGAACGCCGCCACCGCGCTCGCATCATACAGGCACGGCCGCCCGTCGGGCATCACCCACCACCACGGCTCGCCCACCTGGAACTTGGCCGCGAGTCCGGCAGCGACCGCGATCCCCATGACCGCCCGCGCCACCGCTTGCAGATACCCGATCGCGCCCGAATGCGCCGGCGACAGCAAAGTCGACGGCGGCGCCCACCCCGTCAGCGCCGGCGTCCCATCGGCAGCCCGCTGCTTCCAGTCGTTCCAGCAATGCGCATCGAACAGCTCGTAGCTGAGCGACCAGATCACCCCGAACCCGAGCGCCTTGGCCCGTTCCGCAAAATCCCGGTGCCACGCCGCACACGCGACGTTCAGCACGCCCCCCGCCAGGCTCACATAATAGCCACCGGACAGCGCCTCGAGCCGGAAATAATGGCTCATCCCCACATAGTGCACGATGTCGCCGCGATACCCCAGGTGCAGCGCATTGCGCAGCAACCGCGCCGGCGTCAGGTTGTAGCTGTCGTCATAGCCGCCTGCGATCCCGATGCCGTGCTCGGGCACCACCGCGTCACCGATCGCGATCACCGACCCCGGTCCCTCGCAGACCATCCCGGTCAGCTCCACCCACCCCTCGCAAGGCGCCGGCAATGCCGCATCCGCCCCCGAATAGTCGGGCGACACCAGCGACACGAACATCCGGTCGATATCCCCCGCCCATACCGGATCGCTGTCGGTCGGCAGGTCGAACCCGCCGACCAGATCGGCGAAGTCGATCGAGACGGCCGCATCCTCGGGGCTCCCGACCGCATGGTTCCACAACCGCACATACCACGCCCGCGCCGTCCCCCCGGCGTCCCGCCCCTCGATCGTCAGCGTCGGCCCGTTGATCGCATCCAGCGCCATCACGCCGCCCGACCGCCATCGGAACGACAGCCGGCAATCGCGGAAGTCGCGCACCGTCTCGTAGCGGAGCAACGGATGATCGAACCGATCCTCCGCTTCCCAGATCAGCCCCGCCAGGTCGTCCGCCTTGTAGAACACCGCATCGACGCGCAGCGAGTCAGGCCCGGTCGTCGTCACCGCCGCCATCATCGGCCGCGGGAAATCGACCGTCCAGAACCGCGGATCGAACCGCGTCAGCGTCCCCACCCCCTGCACCGTCCGCGCCGAACACACCCAATGCGCCATTGCCCATCTCCCGCCACCGGCCACGCGTACGAACAGAAGAAATCGGGTTCACGCGGAGGCGCGGAGACGCGGAGAGAAAGGGCAGAAAGGAGCGGAAGCACCCCTCTCAACTCCGTCACCCCAGCGAAGGCTGGGGTCTCCCGCCGAACCTGCGCCACGCCAGCCGCGAAAGATCCCAGCCTTCGCTGGGATGACGAAACCGGCGGCCACTCCGTCCCCCCGAACAAAACACCTCCGCGTCTCCGCGCCTCCGCGTGAACCACCTTCTTCTCGACCGGAAGGAAAATTCGCGCAGAGGCGCAGAGGACGCAGAGGTCGGTATCCGCGACGTACCTCTGCCTTCTCTGATCAGAGATCATGCGGTCCGCTATCGCGAACGAATCACCTCTGCGTCCTCTGCGCCTCTGCGCGAACACCTTCTTCGCCCGCCCCCCTATTCCGCCAACGCCGCCCGCACCGCCCGAGCCACCTGCCGGCTCGACTGCGCCAGCATCGCCGGCGCCGCATCCCCGCTCGCGTTCACCGTGATCGTCACCCGCACGTCCCGCGCGCCCGACCCGGAAGGCTCCACCCGCCCCGAAGACGTCGGCACGAACAGCTCCGCCCCCCGCTCCCCCACCAGATAGGCACGCCCCGGCGACACCGCCCCCCCGGTCGCCCGCCCAGGCTGTCCCCCCGCCAGCGTCGCCCCCACATCGCGCCCGCCGAGCACCGACTGCATCCCCGCATCGACCGCCCGCCGCGCGATCGCGTCCATTGCCGCCAGCGCCACCGCCTTCAGCTCCTCGAACCCGATCTTGCCGCTCCGCACCGCGCGCAGCAGCGCGGTCTCGATCCGCGCCGCCGCGCGCTCGGCACCCGCGCCCAGCACGCCCTCCAGCTCGCCGCGCATCGCCGCCACGTCGCGCGCGAACCCCGCGGTATCGGCGCGCACGCCGATCAGACTGTCCTCATCCATCCGGAAACGCCTCCTTCAACCGCGCGAGCACATCCGCATCGGGCGGCGCCACGGTCTCGCCGACCATCGCCCCCACCACCGCCGCCAGCTCGGCCGGCGTCGCCCGCCAGAAGATGTCGGGGCTCCACCCCAGCACCGCCCCCGCAAACCCCGCCAGCCGCACCGCTCCTTGCGCGAACGTCGTCATCGCCCCCGCCTCATCGACCCTGCAGGATCTGCCGCAGCAGCACGCGCAGCACCGGCGTCGCCGCCGCCAGCCCCGCCTCGATCACCGCGTCGCCCAGCTGCTCGCGCGTCAGCCCCTCGGGCGGATCGCGCAGGCAATGCCAGAACAGCGTGACGATCTCGCCGACCCCCAGCGTCCCGTCCGCCGCGCGCTCGACCAGCGCGAACAGCGGCCCCAGCGCCTCTTCCGCCGCGACCAGCGCCGCAAAGCTCGGCCGCAACACCAGCGTCTCGCCCGCGACGCGCACCCCCGCCTCGCCGCGCACGGGATTGGGAACCGCACTCATGCCGCCACCACCGCGCCCGAGCTTTCGAGGCTCAGCGTGTAGGAGCGCTCGCCGTTGAAATCCCCGGCATAATCGAGCCGCGACACCAGGAACTTGCCCGTCATCGTCTCGCCGCTCTCGAAGCTCAGCCGGTAATCGTCGATCACCCCGGTGAGCGCGTTCGCCCGGATCCGCGTCTCCGCCGCCGACCCGGTGAACACGCCCGCCCCCGCCACGCTGACATGCCGCACGCCCGCGCCCGACAGCAGCTCGCGCCACCCGCCCGACTCCTTGGTCGTCACCACCACCGTCTCGCCGTTGACGATCAGCTGCGTCGTCCGCAGCCCCGCGACGGTCGCATAGGCCACCGGCGCCGCCCCGTTCCCGACCTTGAGTAGGAACGCACTCCCCTTCTCCACCGCCATCTCAGCTCTCCCCTGTCCAGAACCCGTCACGCGAAAGATTCCGTCACCCCATCCCCAAATCCGTCACCCCAGCGAAGGCTGGGGTCTCCCGCGGCTCGCGCGCCACGTTCGCCTCACGAGATCCCAGCCTTCGCTGGGATGACGAGGGGGTGGCGCTCAGCTCTCCCGATACAGTCGCACCGCAAACTCGCTCACACCCCGCCAGCGATCGTCGCCGACGCGCGCGAGCCGGCTGCGCGCCAGCCGCACGCCGACCAGCCGCCACCCCTCGCCGACATCGCCCGCCATCGTCTCCAGCGCCGCGTCGACGCCCGCCACCAGGGCCCGCAGCCGCACCGGCCGCTCGCCCGCATCGTGCGCGACGACGCTCACCGTGCCGGTCCGCCCGGCGATCCCCACTGCGTCCGCCTGTTGCAGCACCGGCTCCTCGACCACCGCGTAGGGCACCCCCCCGCGCAGCGGCGGCGCGTCGAACACGCGCAGGCCCGCGACCGTCCCCAGCCGCGCCACGATCGCCGCCTGCAGCGCGCTGCGCGCGCTCACAGCCGCACCTGCCGATAGGGCCGCCACAACGCCGCCACCCCCTCAGGCGGCGCCGCATCGCCGCCGCGCGCCTCGAACAGATGCGCGACCAGCATCGCCACCCCCAAGGCAATCGGCGCGGGCACCGCATCCCACCCCGCACTCTCGTCGCGCGGCACGATGATGGTCCCCAGAAACGCCTCCGCGGTCAGGATCGCGGTCTCCGCCAGCCCCGCCAGCACCCCCTCGTCGCTCTCCAGCCGCAACCACAGCATCGCCGCCGCGACCGCATCCGCGATCACGCCCGGCGGAATCGCTCCGCTCATGTGACGTCTCCTAAAATCTCGATCCTCCCCCGCCAGGGGGAGGTGGCAGGCGCAGCCTGACGGAGGGGGCGGACACGCAACCTCGGTTCCGTATCCTCCCCCTCCGTCACCTTCGGCGACACCTCCCCCTTGCGGGGGAGGATCGATGTTACGACACCGCGAACTTCATCAGCTTGATCGCCTCCGAATTCGTCACGCACCCGCCGACGCGCTTGGTCGCGTAGAAACTGACGAACGGCTTGTTCGAATACGGATCGCGCAAGATCGCGGTCTCGGACCGCTCGGCGACGATATACCCCGCCCGGAAATTCCCGAACGCGATCGCCAGCGCATTCGCGCCGATGTCGGGCATGTCCTCCGCCTCGACCACCGGATAGCCGAGCAGCGTCGCCGGCTGCCCCGCGGCGAGGCTCGGCGCCCAGACGAACGCGCCGTCGCTCGTCTTGAACTTGCGGATCCGCGCCAGCGTGCTCGCGTTCATGACGAAGCTCGCGCCCTGCCGATACGGCCCGCGCAAGCTCTGGACGAGATCGATCAGCCGCTCCTGCGGGTTCGCGGCGAAATCCCCCGCCGCCCCGCTCGCCAGATATTGCAGCGTCCCGAACGGCCGCGCCGCATCGCCGGTCGCCGCGGTCGCCTGGGTCAGGAAGCCCCTGGGGCGCCCGACCCCCGACCCGCCGACGAACGCCGCGCCCTCCGCCTTGGCGAACTCCATCGCGATCTCGCTGGCCAGCCACTCCTCGACGTCGAACGCCGCATCGTCGAGCATCGCCTGGCTCGCGCTGGGGTTCGCATAGAGCTCGCCCATCGGCGGCGCGATCTCGGTGAACACCGGCGTCGCGGTCCCCGGCCGCGCATCGGTCTCCGCCGCCCAGCCCGACGGCGTGCCCCCCGTGGTCACCAGCTTCCGGTACCCCGCCGAGCCCACCTTCACGACATTGGCGATCCCGCGGATCGGCGAGATGCCCTTCAGCACCGCATCGATCGTCGCATCGATCTCCTTGGGCACCGCAAACCCGCCCGCATCCCCGGTCACCCCCGTGAACGCCTTCATCTCGATCGTCGCGCCGCTCCGCACGAACCCCTCGAACGCCGCATTCCCCAAGGGCGCCGCCCCCTCCAGTACCGGCCTGTCGATCACGTCCCTGTCGATCATTTCCATGTCGCTCTCCCACAAAAAAGGCGCCCCGCAGGACGCCGCCAAAACCCGTCGAACTCGACCACCACCCCGGCGAAGGCTGGGGCCCAATTGGGGGACGATCGCGAAGACCGTCGCACCCCGTTACCTCTGCTATCCCAATTGGGCCCCGGCCTCCGCCGGGGTGGTGAGCGGGGTAATTATGTCCACCCGCGCTAGCCGCTGCATCGGCACCGCCACCAGGCTCACCTCGACCAGGTCGACGCGCAGCAATTCCCGCCGCGCCCCCCGCCGTACCGTCACCGGCCGATACCCGACCGACAGTCCCGCCACCGCGCCGCGCCGCACCGCGTCCGCCAGCCCCGGATCCTCGATCACCCCCTCGACCCGCAACCCGCGCGCATCCTCGCCGACCGCCGACAACACCCCCACCGGCCCCCCGCGATGCTGCCACAGCAACGGCACCGGCGCGGCGTCCGCGAACGCCCCCGCGCGCGCGACGTCGCCCGCGCGGTCGACCACGTCGAACACCGCCGCATAGCCCGCAAACGCGAGCGTCATGACGCCACCACCCCCAGCATCGCCCGCTTCTCGTCCGCGCTGAGAAACTCCGCCGCGCCCACCATCGTCCACAACGCCGCGCGGTCCTCGACCAGCGCCGGCACCCGATCGAGATCGATCGACAGCGCCGCCCCCTCGAACCACCCGCGCAACCCTTGCGCGATCCCGTCGAGCACCGCGTGCGCCAGCGGCAGCACCGTCAGCCGCCACAGTGCCCGGTTCGCCTCGCGGTAATTGGCATAGGTGTTGTCACCCGGCAGCCCGAGCAGCATCGGCGGCACCCCGAACGCCAGCGCGATCTCGCGCGCCGCCGCCGCCTTGGTGCCCGCGAAATCCATCTCCGCCGGGCTCAGCGACAGCGCCTGCCAGGTCAGCCCGCCCTCCAGCAGCATCGGCCGCCCGGCGTTCCCCGACCCCGCGAACGACGCCTCCAGCTCGCCCTTCAACCGGTCGAACTGGTCCGTCGACAAGGTCGATCCGTCCCCCGGATCATAGACCAGCGCGCCCGATGGCCGCGCCGCATTGTCGAGCAGCGCCTTGTTCCACCGCGCCGCGGCATTGTGGATCGCCACCGCCCCCGCCGCCGCGCCCAGGCACCCCAAGCCATAATGGTCGTCGACCGGGTGGAAGCTCTTCAGGTGGATCACCTCGGGCCGCACCGCATCGGCGTGCAGCCGCGCGACGCGCTCGCCGACCTTGTAGCGATACGCGACAGGCCACCCGCCCGCATCCGCCTCGACGGTGATCCGCTCGGGCCGCAGCGCATAAAGTTCGGCGGCGCCCCCCTCGGCATCGCGCAGCACCTGCACATAGGCGTTGCCGTGGAGCAGCAACTGCGCCGCCACCGTCTCCACCAGCATCTGCCCGCCCGACCGCATCCGTGCCAGCGCGACCAGCCGCGGATCGGACGCCACCAAAGGCGCGCTCCCGATCCCCGCCACCACCAGCTTCACCGCGCGCTGTGCGATCGCATTGCCGAGATACGCCTCGCGCACCTGCGCCTCGTAGCTCCGCGGCCAGTCCCCCACCGCGGGCCCCGACCCGCCACGCGACAACGCCGGCCGCGCCCCCTCGCGCGGCTTCCATCCGAATAGCTTCATGGTCTGTCCCCCGTAAAAATCCTCCCCTGCAAGGGGAGGTGGCAGGCCGCAGGCCTGACGGAGGGGTGTCCCCGCCCGCAACCGCCCCCGCAGAACCCCCGGCGTCACCCCTCCGTCCGGCTACGCCGGCCACTTCCCCTTGCAGGGGAGGATCACAACGCCCCTCACCCCAGCATCCTGATCCGCGCATCCCCCGCCGGCGTCAGCATCAGCGCCGTCATCGCCCACACCAGCGCATCGGCACGATCGGGCGAGCGGCCCGGCCCCTCATAGCCACCCCCCACGACCAGCCCGCACAGCTCGTCCTCCAGCTCGGGAAACCCGCCGACATGCCACGCCCGCCCGCTCTCGTAGAGCGCCGCCACCGGCTCGGCGCGCGCCACCTTCCCGCGCGCGGCATGCACCAACGTCAGCGGCATCACCTTGTCGGCGGCGCGCAGCACGCTCTCGACCATCGCGCCGCCCTGGTTCTTCTCCGCGATCACCCGGTCCGCGCGGTGGCGTGCGACACAGTCCGCCACCGCGCGCGCCCAGCCCTCGGGCGACAATCCCGCCACGCTCGCATCCTCCAGCACATAGGCGAAATCGTCCGTCCCCCTGGCGACCGCGACGATCCCGCAGGCGTCGCCCCCATCGCCTTCCCCACCCGCGGGCGGATCGACCCCGACCACGACCCGCTTGCTCGCCACCGGCATCGCGCGCACCCGCCGCGCCTCCAGCCCGGCGCGACTCCACAGCGCGCCGACGAGCTCGTCGATCATCTCGCCCTCCAGCTCCTGCCGCCCCAGCCGCGTGCCGCCGTACAGATCCTCCATCTGCGCGACCCACCCCGCATCGAGGTGCGGATTGTCGTGCGTCCGCCCCCGCGTCTCGACGCAGTCGGGCAATGCCATCACCCGCCGCATCAGCCGGGTCGGCCGCGGCGTCGTCGTCACCAGCACCTGCGGCCGGTCGCCGATCCGCAGGCCGAGCATCAGATTGTCCCACGCCGCCTCGCCGCGCCGCCACTTGGCGATCTCGTCCGCCCAGGCGGCGTGATGCTCGGGCCCGCGGAGCGAATCGGGGACGTCCGCCGAATAGGCGAACGCCCGCGCGCCGCTCGCGAAGCGGAACTCGCCTTCGCCGCGCAACCAGACGAACGATTCATGGCCGCGCACCACCGCGATCAGCCCGCTATGCCCCTCGACCATCACCTGCCGGACATCGTCCATCGTCGCGCCGACCAGCGCGATCCGCGCATCGGGCCGCGCCCGCGCCACCGCGCTGACCCATTCCGCCCCGGCGCGAGTCTTGCCGAACCCGCGTCCCGCGCGGATCAGCCACACCCGCCAGTCGTCGCGTCCCGCCATCTGCCCGGCATGCGCCCAAAGCGGCCAATGCTCGGCCAGCGCGCGGCGCTGCGGCTCGGTCAGCGTGTTCAGCACGGCGTTGCGATCGGCGACCGACAGCAGCGCCAGCCGCTCGGACAAGGCGCCGATGCCCCCCGCCGGCGCGGTCACGCCGGAAGGCCCCCGCCCCCGTCCCCGTCCCTTTCCCCGTCCCCGCCCCCTTTCCGCCGCAACCGCGCGGCGAGCAGATCGAGCTGTTTCGCCAGCACCGCTTCGACCTCCTCGATCGGCACGAACTTGTAGCCGCGCGTCCGCGGCCCCGGCGCCGTCCCCTCCGCGCGGCGCAGCGCCAGCACGCGCAAGCCGAGCTCGACGTCGATCTGCACATCGACCCGGTCGCCATCGGGCTCGATCGCGTTGATCGCATCGGCCCGGCCATCGGACACGGCATCGCGCCCGTTGCCGAGTGCCAGGCTCAGCAGCTCGTCCTCGAGTCGCTGGTACCCGAGCTCGAGCGCCTGCAGCCACAACCCGGCGAACACCGGATCGCGACGGCGCAGGCGATAGGCGTTGGTCCGATTGATCCCCGCCGCCGCGGCGGCCATCTTCACATGCGCGGTCGCCGCCAGCGTATCGAGGAAGCGTTCGCGCTTCGCCGGGGTCCACCCCTTGGCCCGGACCGCCATGAGTCTCGCGCCACCGTGCCGCCTGCGCGCGACCACCATGTCGCGCGCCTCGTCCTTCGCGCCCGATCCATCCGTCATGCCATCCCCCCGGAACACCACGGCCGAACCCGGACACGAAAACGGGCGCTCCCGGCGCCCGTCTTTCCTGCCCGCAATTCTTCAGCGTTCCTGCCGTGTACCCGAAGAGAGTGACGCTGTCAAGCGTAATGTACCAAATAGGATGGTTGCAGGAACAATATCCGGGATGGTTCAAGTCTGAGCGACAAGAAAACTATTCCACATCTGCAACCTACATCAAATTTAAAGAGGATTAGATCCAGAATGGTTTGACGTACTGCCTGGAGAGGATCCCGATGAGGATCGATTTCGAACGACTCGCTGCACTCAAGACCGATGTTCGCGGCAACACCCTGATGCTCTTTGCCTTCTCTCTTCTTCCGCTGATGGGGATGATCGGCGGCGCGCTCGACATGAGTCGCGCCTATCTGGTCAAGTCGCGGCTGCAGAATGCGTGCGACGCGGCGGTGCTCGGCGGACGGCGCGCGATGAGCGCCTCGACCTTCGACACGCCGGCGCGCGACGCGGCGAACCGGTTCTTCAACCTCAACTTCGCGTCCGGCCAGTACGGCACCACCGCGCTGACCATGGCGTACGACGTCGGCAACGACATGATCGTCCACGGCAAGGCGGGCGTCGTCGTCACCACCACGATCATGAAGATCTTCGGCTTTGCGAGCATCCCGCTCGAGGCGACCTGCGACGCGCAGCTCCAGCTGCCCAACAGCGACATCATGTTCGTGCTCGATACGACGCTGTCGATGGCCGAGACCAACACCGGCGACTCGCAGAGCAAGATCGCCGCGCTGCGCCAGGCGGTGACCGACTTCTACACCACGCTCAACAACGCGCAGTCCCCCGCCTCTCAGGTCCGCTACGGCTTCGTCCCCTATTCCTCGACGGTGAACGTCGGCCTGCTGCTCAAGCGCGACTGGATGGTCGACAACGCCGAGTACCAGTCGCGCGAACAGGACGGCTATGTCGACACGCCTGGCAGCACGCAGGGCGCGACCAACACGACCAACAGCAACTATTCGAACTGGAGCGGCGGCAGGACCGAGACGCAGCAGATCGTACCCTCGGAGCAGTGCGTCGCGCCCGCCAACGAGAACTACAAGGACAACACGACCTGGTCGGCATGGACGCCCGCGAACTCCCTGCCCCGGTCGCGCACCGGCACGCAGGTCCTGAACGGCACGACCTACAGCAAATCGCTGAACAACGGCGTCTGCACGATCACCAAGGTCGTCTATGTCGACTATACGCGAACCTTCACGCAGACCGAGACCGCGAACCCCAATGCCGGGCAGCAGAACGCGGCCAGCCGGACCTATTACTGGAACTACAAGAAGATCTCCTATCCGGTCGGGCTCGTGAAGGGGTCGAACGCCTCGGGACTGATGGCCGGCGGCAGCGCGACGCTGATGCTCGGCAACGGCTTCACCGCCAAGAGCATCAACTGGGGCAACGCCAGCCAGGGCGCCTGCATCGAGGAACGCAAGACGCTGCGCCCGTCGGAGACCGGCACGGCCTATGATCTCGACGTCGACCTGGTCCCGTCGCCGAGCAACCCCGAGACCCAGTGGCGCCCGTTCCTCCCCGATCTGGTCTGGGCGCGATCGGTCACGAACTACAATACGACCGGCTCGGCGGGGATCACCGGGTGGCAGTTCGACCCGGTCACGCACAATTCCAACAACTTCGTCGCGCTGTCGTCGTTCAAGGACGATTTCGCCGCCTGCCCGTCCGCGGCGCGCAAGCTTGCTGCGATCCGCACCACGACCGAGATATCGGATCTCAAGACCTATCTGAAGAACCTCGCCCCGCGCGGTCGCACCTATCACGACATCGGCATGCTCTGGGGCCTGCGGCTGATGTCCGCCGAAGGGCTGTTCGCGTCCGAGAACGCCGCGTCCGCGAGCGGCGGCAACATCGCGCGCAACCTCATCTTCATGACCGACGGGGATACCGAGACCAATATCGCCGACTATGACGCCTACGGCCTCGCCGCGCTCGATCGCCGCCGCACCCCCCTCAACAGGCTGCCGACCAAGTCGGAGCAGGACGGCATCGTCGAGGACCGGCTGTCGCGGCTGTGCACGGTGGCGAAGGAAAAGAAGAACATCACCGTCTGGGTGATCGCGTTCGGCACCAGTCTGACGTCGCTGCTGTCCGACTGCGCCTCGCCCAACCGCGCCTATCAGGCGGACAACGCGGCCGAACTCAACACGACCTTCGCGGACATCGCCGCGCGGATCTCGCAGCTGCGGGTGACGCACTGATGCGCCCGTTCCTGCGCGACACGCGCGGCGCCGCGCTGATGGAGTTCGCGATCGTCGCGCCGGTCCTGCTGACGATGATCGTCGGCGGGCTCGGCGCCGGCCACACGCTCTACGTCCAGTCCGTCCTCGACGGCGAGATGCAGAAGGCGGCGCGCGACATGAGCCTCGAGGATGCGAGCGCAGAGGCCCGCCAGGCGGCGATCGAAGACCGCGTGCGCGACCAGGTCCACAAACTGGTCAAGGGCGCCGATGTCGACTTCGAGCTGACCGCCTATCACGACTATCGCGACGCCGATGCCAAGGTCGAGGAATATGTCGACGGCAATCACGACGGGACCTGCAACAAGGGCGAATCCTACGTCGACGCCAACAACAACAACAGCTGGGATCGCGAGGGGGGCACGACCGGCATCGGCGGGTCGAAGGACGTTGTCCTGCTCAAGGCCATCGTTTCCTATGCGAGCTTCCTGCCGTTCGGGCAGACCAGGGGCCAGATGAACCTCACCTCGACGACGCTGCTCCGCAACCAGCCGTCCAGCGACCAGGCCGCCGCGCCGCTCAGGACATGCGCATGAGGCATCGCCCCCTGCGCGCGCTCGTCGCGGACCGGCACGGCCTCGCGCTGATCGAGTTCGCGCTCGTCCTCCCGGTGCTGCTGACCCTGGTCTTCTACGGCATCGAGATCGCCAATTTCACGCTCGCCCGCCAGCGCGTCAGCCAGCTCGCGCTGCAGGTCGCCGACAACGCCTCGCGGATCGGCGTGCAGGAGGTGCTGCGCAACCGCCCGATCACCGAACGCCAGATCAACGACCTGTTCACCGGCGGCGCACTGCAGGGCGGCTCGCTCGACGTCGCGTCGAAGGGCCGCATCATCCTTTCCGGCCTGACCGTCAACAGCTCGGGCGGGCAGTGGATCCAGTGGCAGCGCTGCTTCGGCAGCATGGCGTTCGCCTCCAACTACGGTACCGAGGGTACCGGCGCGAATGGCACCGCGTTCAAGGGCATGGGCCCCTCGACCGCGAAGGTCACCGCGTCCGCGACCGGTCCCGTCGTGTTCGCCGAACTCGCGGTCGCCTACACGCCGATCATCTCCACCGCCTGGGCACCCGCCACGACGATCAGCGAGATCGCGTCGTTCGCGGTCCGCGACGATCGCGACACCTCGGGCAGCGGAATCCGCAACGACGAGAACGCCCCGGTCTCGCGCTGCAACTAGCGGCGCGACGCGCGCCCTTCGACACGCGCGTCCGCCCGCGGTACATGCAGCGAATGACGAACACGCCCCCCCCGACTGCCCCCATCGCGGACCGCCGCGCGCACAGCTTCACCGCGCACGGCGTCACGATCGACGATCCCTATGCCTGGCTGAAGGACGCAGGCTATCCCGAGGTCACCGACCCCGACATCCTCGCCTATCTCGCCGAGGAGAACGCCTATTTCGAGACCGCGATGGCGCCGCACAAGCCGCTGGTCGACACGCTCTACGAAGAGATGAAGGCGCGCATCAAGGAGGACGAATCCTCGGTCCCGCAAAAGGACGGCGACTGGGTCTACTGGACCGCCTACGAGACCGGCGGCGAGTATCGCAAATGGTGGAGGAAGCCCGTCGCCGGCGGCCCCGACGAGCTGCTGCTCGACGAACCCGCACTTGCGCAGGGCCATGAATATTTCCGCCTCGGCGCCTTCTCGGTCAGCAACGACGGCCGCTATCTCGCCTATGCGATCGACGACAACGGCTCCGAACGCTTCGAGGTGCGCGTCAAGGACCTGCAGACCGGCGAGCATCTGCCCGAGGTGATCCCGGGGATGCTGTCCGAGATCGTCTGGACCGCGGACGACGCCGGCTTCCTCTACGGCCTCGCCAACGAGCAGTGGCGCACCGACAATGCGCGCTTCCACCGCCTCGGCACCCCGATCGAGCAGGACGTCGTCCTGTTCCACGAGGAGGACGAAGGATTCCGCGTCGGCGTCGGCGAAACGAGCTCGCGCAAGTGGATCACGATCGCCACGAGCGACCACGTCACCAGCGAGATCTACCTGCTCCCCGCGCACGAGCCATTGGCGGTCCCCATCCTCGTCTCCGCGCGCCAGGTCGGCCGCGAATACGATGTCGACGACCATGACAACACGCTGTTCATCCACACCAACGACACCGACCCCAATTTCCGCCTGTGCACCGCACAGCTTGAGGAACCCGGCGTCTGGACCGAACTGATCGCGCCTTCGCCCGATTTCTACCTGACCGGCGTCGAATGCTATCAGGACTTCTTCGTCGTCGACGGCCGCGAGGACGGGCTCGATCAGATCGCGATCCACCGCTACGAAACGCCGACCCAAGGCCGCCGCATCGCCTTCCCCGAGGCGAGCTACGTCGCCGGCCTCGGCGACAACCCCGAATACGACATGACGGTCCTCCGCCTCGGCTATGAGTCGATGGTCACCCCGGGCTCGGTCTACGACTATGACGTCGACACCGGCGAACGGACCCTGCTCAAGGTCCAGGAAATCCCGAGCGGCTACGACGCCGCCAAATACGGCACCGAGCGCCTGAAAATCGCCGCGCGCGACGGCACCGAGATCCCGGTCTCGATCGTCTACCCCGCCGGCTTCCCGCGCGACGGATCGGCGCCGCTCTTCCTCTACGCGTACGGCGCCTATGGCTATGCGATCCCGCCCGGCTTCTCGACCGGCCGGATGAGCCTGCTCGACCGCGGCTTCGCCTATGCGATCGCGCATATCCGCGGCGGCGACGATCTCGGCCAGCAATGGTATCTCGACGGCAAGCTTGAGAAGCGCACCAACACCTTCAACGACTTCGTCGACGTCGCGAAGGGCCTCGTCGCGGGGGGCTGGACCGCCCCCGGCCGCATCGCGATCGCGGGCCGCTCGGCGGGCGGCGAGCTGATGGGCGCGGTCGTCAATTCGGACCCCGAACTCTGGGGCGCGGTGATCGCTGACGTGCCCTTCGTCGACGTGCTCAACACGATGCTCGACGACAGTCTCCCGCTGACGCCCGGCGAATGGCCCGAATGGGGCAACCCGATCGAGGACAAGGCCGCGTTCGACCTGATCCGCAGCTACAGCCCCTACGACAACGTCGCCCCCCACGCCTATCCGCCGATGTTCATCAGCGGCGGCCTCAACGACCCGCGCGTGACCTATTGGGAGCCCGCCAAATGGGCGGCGAAACTGCGCAGCGTGAAGACCGACGCCAACATCCTGCTGCTGAAAACCAACATGGGCGCAGGCCACGGCGGCAAGTCGGGCCGCTTCGAGTCCCTGCGCGAGGCGGCGGAGGAACACGCCTTCGTGCTCTGGCAGCTGGGTGTCGCCTGACCGTTCTCCCGCGAAAGCGGGAGCCCAGGAGTCACGAACGGCATCGCCTGCAACCCTGGACTCCCGCCTCCGCGGGAGAACGGGCTAGTCTCGGGTGACGGAAGGACCTGCATGACCCGATTCACCCTGACCATCACCGCCACGCCCGCCGACATCGACGAGCTCGGCCACGTCAACAATGCGGTCTGGGTCCGCTGGATCCAGGACATCGCGACCGCACACTGGGACGCGATCGCGCCGCCCGAGCACCGCGCCGCCTATGTCTGGGTCGTGACCCGCCACGAGATCGACTATCGCGGCAACGTCGTCGCGGGCGAGACGGTCACCGGCGAAACCTGGGTCCCCGAGCCCCCCAAGGGCGCCCGCTTCGACCGCCACGTGCGCTTCACCGGCAGCGACGGCAAGGTGAAGCTGGAGGCGGTGACCACCTGGGCGCTGCTCGATCGCGCGACAGGGCGGTTGCTGAGGGTCCGCCCTGACATTGCCGCGCCGTTTCTGGCTTAGCGTTGCGCGGCGCACCGTCCCCATCCCGTTCGTGCTGAGCGGAGTCGAAGCACTGCTAGCCCCGCAAACCGCCCGTGTTGGGAGAGGCCCCTTCGACTTCGCTCAGGGCGAACGGAAGATGGGGCAACTTCGCCCCCCGCCCTCACCCTTCCCACCCGGCAAGAGCCGGGCGGGCCCCTTCCCTCTCCCATTGGGAGAGGGAGAGACGCCGAAGGCGGCGATGGGTGAGGACAGGAATGGCGGAACGCTGAGAGACTAAACCGCCCGCCCCACCCGGTTTCTCCCACGCCGTTCGTGCCGAGCGAAGCACCGCCCACACTCAATCCTCCCCCGCCAGGGGGAGGTGGCGCCGAAGGCGACGGAGGGGGCGGAAACGGGACAGACGTGGTCGCCGCCCGCCCCCTCCGTCAGGCTGCGCCTGCCACCTCCCCCTGGCGGGGGAGGATTGTGCTTACCTTAAACCGCCGCCCGCACCGCGTCACAAATCCGGTCCACCACGCGCTCGACCTGCCCCGGGTCATCGCCTTCGGCCATCACCCGGATCACCGGCTCGGTCCCCGACGGCCGGATCACCAGCCGCCCGCGCCCCTCGAGCTCAATCTCCGCCGCCGCGATCACCGCCTTGACGCTCTCGACCTCGAGCGGCTTGCCCCCCGCGAACCGCACATTCTTCAACAACTGCGGCAACGGCTCGAACCGGTGCAGCACCTCGCTCGCCGGCGCCCCCGCACGCTTGACCTCGGCCAGCACCTGCAACGCCGCGACCAGCCCATCGCCCGTCGTCGCATAATCGCTCAGGATGATATGCCCCGACTGCTCGCCGCCGACATTATACCCCCGCGCGCGCATCGCCTCGAGCACGTGCCGGTCGCCGACCGCGGTACGCACCAGCCCCAGCCCCTGCGCCGCCAGATGCCGCTCGAGCCCCAGGTTCGACATCACCGTCGCGACCAGCCCGCCGCCCGCCAGCCGCCCGGCACGCGCCCAGCTCGCCGCGATCGTCGCCATCAGCTGGTCGCCGTCGACCACCGCGCCCTTCTCGTCGACCACGATCAGCCGGTCGGCATCCCCGTCCAATGCGATACCGATATCCGCGCCGCTCGCGACCACCGTCTCGGCGAGCGTCTGCGGCGCAGTCGACCCGACGCCGTCGTTGATGTTGGTGCCGTTGGGGGTGACGCCGATCGCGACGATGTCCGCGCCCAGCTCCCACAAGGCCGAGGGCGCGACCTTGTACGCCGCCCCGTTCGCGCAATCGATCACGATGCGCAGGCCGTCGAGCCGCAGATTCTCGGGGAAGGTCGATTTCGCGAAATGGATATAGCGCCCCTGCGCGTCGTCGATCCGCCGCGCGCGCCCGATCTGCGCCGACGGCACCAGATCGACCTCGCTGTCGATCAGCGCCTCGATCGCCGACTCCGCGTCGTCGCTCAGCTTGTAGCCGTCGGGCCCGAACAATTTGATGCCGTTGTCCGCGAACGGGTTGTGGCTGGCGGAGATCATCACGCCGATATCCGCGCGCATCGACTGGGTCAGCATCGCGACCGCGGGCGTCGGCATCGGCCCGACCATCACCACGTCCATGCCGACGCTGGTGAACCCTGCGACCAGTGCCGATTCGAGCATGTACCCGCTGAGGCGCGTGTCCTTGCCGATCACCACGCGGTGCTTGTGCCCGCCGCGCAGGAAGTGGGCGCCGGCCGCCATCCCGACCTTCATCGCCATCTGCGCGGTCATCGGCGAGACGTTGGTGGCCCCGCGAATTCCGTCGGTACCGAAATATTTCCTTGCCATCCGCGCCGTCCTGTCCCGCTATCACGCTCGGGTCGTTCTTAGCGCGGCACAGCAACAAGGGCGAGCATGTCGCAGACAACACGAATTCTCTCCGCGCTGATCGGCGGCATCGCGCTCGGTATCCTCGTCGCCTCGCTCGCGCCGGCGCAGGCGATCGCCGCGACCGCGATCACGCAGCCGATCGGCGCCGCCTGGCTGCACGGGCTGCAAATGGTGATCGTGCCGCTCGTCGTCGGGCTGCTCGTCACCGGCATCGGCGCGACGTCGGAAGCGGCGCGCGCCGGGCAGATCACCGCGCGCGCGATGGTGATGATCGTCGTCATCCTGTGGAGCACCACGCTGATGTCCGCGTTCGTGATGCCGCTGATCCTCGATGCGTTCCCGCTGCCCGCGGGGCTCGGCGCCGCCCTGCGCGACGCGCTGACCGGCGCTGCTCCCGTCGGCCCGGTGCCCGGCATCGGCGCGTTCTTCGACACCATCGTCCCCACCAACATCGTCGCGGCGGCGGCGGGCGACGCGTTCCTGCCGCTCACCATCTTCTCGCTCGCCTTCGCCTTTGCGGTGACCAAGCTTCCCGACGACCGCCGCCGCATCCTGACCGGCTTCTTCCAGGCGGTGGTCGACGCGCTGCTGATCATCATCAACTGGGTGCTGAAGCTCGCGCCGATCGGTATCTTCGCGCTCGCCTACGGCGTTGGCGCACGCACCGGGACCGCGGCGTTCGGCGCACTGCTCCACTATATCGTCTGCGTCTCGGCGATCGGGTTCATCGTCCTGCTCACCGCCTATCCGGTGGCGATGATCGGCGGCCGCGTCGGGCTCGGCCGCTTCGCGCGCGCGGTCGCACCCGCTCAGGCAGTGGCGATCAGCACCCAGTCGTCGCTCGCCTCGCTGCCTGCGATGCTCAAGGCGTCGACCGATCTCGGCGCCTCCGCCTCGACCGCCGGCATCGTCCTCCCGCTCTCGGTCGCGGTATTCCGCGCGACCAGCCCGGCGATGAACCTCGCGGTCGCGCTCTATGTCGCGCACTGGCTGCAGATGCCGATCGGCCCTGCGCAGATGGCCGCCGGCGTCGCCACCGCCGCGATCACCACGATGGGATCGATCTCGCTCCCCGGCACGATCAGCTTTATCGCGAGCGTCGCGCCCGTCGCGCTCGCGATGGGAATCCCGCTCGAGGTGCTGGGGCTGCTCATCGCTGTCGAGACCGTGCCCGACCTGTTCCGCACGGTGGGGAACGTGACGATGGACACCGCCGTCACCATCTCCGTCGCAGCCCGTACCGGCACGCAGGAGACCCTCGATGACGTATCGCACGCTCGGCCCTGATCTCCAGGTCTCCGCGTTCGGCCTCGGGCTGATGCCGATCTGACCGCGCCTGCCCCCCGCGCGCTGGTGATTATCGCCAAACATCCGAATCGAACGTGACTCCTGCCGAATCGGTTCGATCGGCTTGCTAGGGTCCGTGCGGGGGGACAGGGCATGGGCGAGTCGATCTGGTTCATTGATGCCGTCGCGCGCGAAACCATGTTGTTCGCCGCGATCGGGCTGCTCATCGGCGGCCTCGACGACATGCTGGTCGACCTCGTTTTTCTCGTCGGCCGGGTGCGTCGAGGCGGCCATGCCCGGCTGACGATCGCCACGCTCCCGCCACCCCGTCAGCCCGGTCGCATCGCGGTCTTCGTCGCCGCCTGGGACGAAGTGGCGGTGATCGGCAACATGCTCGTGACCGCGGTGGAGCGGTTCGACCATCCCGATTACCGAATCTATGTCGGCCTCTACCCCAATGACCGCGCCACGATCGACGCCGCCGCCGCGGTCGCCGCGCGCGACCCGCGCATCCGCCTGGTCATCGGCGCGCGCGACGGCCCCACCACCAAGGCGGACTGCCTCAACACGCTGTGGCGCGCGCAGCAACGCGACGACGCGCGCACCCGCGTCGCGACAAAGGCGATCGTGCTCCACGATGCCGAGGACGTCGTCCACGCCGACGAACTGCGCATCTTCGACGCACTGATCGAACGCCACGACTACGTGCAGCTGCCCGTCCTCCCGCTGGTCAAGCGCGGCGCGCAGCTCGTCTCCGGCCACTATGCCGACGAGTTCGCCGAAGCGCACGCCAAGCAGCTCGTCGTCCGCACCGCGCTCGGCGCCGGCATGCCGCTCGCCGGCACCGGCTGCGCGATCGCGCCAGACATCCTCGCGCTGATCGCGGCCGAGCGCGGCGGCGATCCGTTCGATGCGTCCAGCCTGACCGAGGATTACGAGCTCGGGCTGCGCATGGCCGACCTCGGCGCGCGCGGCCTGTTCGTACGGATCGACGACGCGCGCGGCGGGATCGTCGCGGTGCGCGCCTTCTTCCCCGACACGATCGACACCGCGGTCCGTCAGAAGACGCGGTGGATGACGGGAATCGCGCTGTCGGGGTGGGACCGTACCGGCTGGGCGCGGCCGCTGGCGTTCGCCGATCACTGGATGCGGATGCGCGACCGGCGTGCGCCGCTGGCGGTCGTCGTGCTGGCCACCGCCTATTGCGCGCTGCCCGCCTGGGCTCTGGCCGCCGGGCTGCACTGGTATCGCGGCTCGAGCGCGACGGCTGTCGGTTCGCCCGGCCTGTGGCTGCTCGTCGTCAACACCGCGCTGCTGGCCTGGCGCCTCGCGACCCGGATGCTCTTCACCGGGCGCAGCTACGGCCTGCGCGAAGCTCTGTGGTCGCTGCCGCGCTTCGTCGTCGGCAATTTCGTCGCCCTCAACGCCGCCCCCCGTGCGCTGGTCCGCTATATCGGCATGCTGCGCGGCGCCGCACCGGTATGGGACAAGACGCGGCACGAATTTCCCGACGCACCGGCCATGGCAAACGCCGACGTGCGGTGAAGGGCGGCCGCCCGCTCCGCTTTTTGATGCTGACCTTGGGCGGCTGGATCGCGATCCGGACGCTGACGCTGCTCCCGACGCCGCAGCCACTGCCCGCGCTGGGCGCAACCATCGTCCCACACGCGATCGCCGAGCGGCTGACACCGCCCCCAACATCGCTGGCGCCGCGCCACCGTCCCCTCGCCCCTAGCGCTTCATCCGTCGCGACCGCGGTACGGCCTGGGTCACCGGTGCCAGGTCCTCGACCGATGATCGTCGCAGCGATCGCAACCCCGGTCCCGCCGACACCCGGTACCGCTCCACCCGACCCTGCGCGCCAAGCCACGTCCCAGTCCGCGCTGCCGCCCCCGCTCGTCCCGACCCCGATCGCGCGCGGCCGCACCCGCCTCGCCGGCAGCGCGTGGCTGCTTGCGCGCAGCGGCCCGGCGAGCCTGCTCGACACCGGCCAGCTCGGCGCATCGCAAGCCGGCCTGCGCCTCACCTACGCGCTCGGCACCGCGCGCCGCCTGGCGCTCGCCGCGCGCCTGTCCGCACCGATGAAGGGCCGCGGCCGCGAAGCCGCACTCGGGCTCGACTGGCAGCCGACCCACCTGCCGCTGCGCCTGATCGCCGAACAGCGCGTCTCGCTCGACGGCGCCCGCGGCGGTCCCACGGTCGGGATCATCGGCGGCTATGGCCCCGCCGACATCGCCCCCGGCCTGAGGCTGGAAGCCTACGCGCAGGCCGGCGCGATCGCCCGCGATGGAATCGAGACCTTCATCGACATCGCCGCCCGCCTCACCCATCCGGTCGCGCATGTCGCCGGCCGGCGGATCGATCTCGGCCTCGGCAGCTGGGCCAGCGCCCAACGCGGCGCCCGCCGGGTCGACCTCGGCCCGACACTCGGCGTGGCGATCCCTGTTGCCGACAAGACGATCCGCCTCACCCTCGACTGGCGCCAACGCGTCGCCGGCGAAGCGCGACCCGGATCAGGCCCCGCACTCTCGATCGGCAGCGATTTTTAGCCGCGCCGTGATCTACCCCCCCGTTCGTGCCGAGTAGAGACCGAGTAGCCGAAGGCGTAAAGGCTCGTATCGAAGCACAGGTTCCGCGCGCCTCTCCTTCGATACGCCGCTTCGGCTTCGCTCAGCAGCTACTCAGGACGAACGAAAAGGGGGAGTTGGGGCCCGCGCCGGCTCGGGCCCTCCGCTGTCGATCGGCAGCGACGTCTAGCGCCATGGCGGTAGCCCCCACGCCCCAAGCGGCTATAACGCCCCCGTGGACCTGTACCTTCCCATCGCCAACCTCTCGGTCAACGCGCTTGTCATCATCCTGCTCGGCGGCGGGGTCGGCTTGTTGTCGGGGATGTTCGGGATCGGCGGCGGGTTCCTGACGACGCCGCTGCTGATCGTCTACGGCATCCCGCCGACGGTCGCCGCCGCGTCCGCGGCCAGCCAGGTGACCGGCGCCAGCGTGTCGGGCGTGTTCGCGCATTTCCGGCGCAGTGGGGTGGATACAAAGATGGGCGGCGTGCTCGTCGCCGGCGGCATCATCGGCACGGTGTTCGGCGCCTGGCTGTTCCGCCTGCTCCAGGAAAACGGCCAGATCGATACCGTCATCGCGATCGTCTACGTCGTCATGCTGGGGTCGATCGGCAGCATGATGGCGCGCGAATCGTTCGGTGCGATCCGCCGGCAACGCAGCGGCCGACCGCCGCGCGCGCGCAAACGCCGGCACCACCCGCTGGTCGCAGCCCTACCGTTGCGCACGCGCTTCTACGCCTCGGGGCTCTACATCTCGCCGCTGGCACCTCTGCTGCTGGGCTTCGCGACCGGCATCCTGACGATCCTGCTCGGCATCGGCGGCGGCTTCATCCTGGTGCCGGCGATGATCTACCTGCTCGGCATGGCGACCAGCGTCGTCGTCGGCACCTCGCTGTTCCAGACTTTGTTCGTCACCGCAGTCGCGACGATGGTGCATGCCACCACGACCAAGGCGGTGGACATCGTGCTCGCAGCCCTGCTGTTGCTCGGCTCGGTGGTCGGCGCGCAGGTCGGTGCGCGACTCGCGACTAAGGTGAAGCCCGAATATCTCCGTCTCGCGCTCGCGGTGATGGTGCTGCTGATCGGTGCACGAGTCCTGCTCGGGCTGGTCTGGCGGCCCGAAGAGATCTTCTCGGTCGCGGTCTCGTGAGGCGCCGAGCCGCGACCGTCGCCCCCCTGCTGATGGGGCTCATCGCGCCGTTGCTGATGGGTCAGGCCAAGCCCGTGCTCGTCCCCGACGTCAGCCAGCGCAACATCGAGATCGCCTACAGCTTCACCGGCGCCGAGCTGCTGCTGTTCGGCGCGATCCTCTATCCCGGTGGCCGCCTGCCCGGCGCCGCGCAGCCGACCGACATCGTCGTCGTCGTGAAGGGGCCGACGCAATCGGTGCTGATCCGCGAGAAGGAAAAGGTCGCCGGGATCTGGGTCAACGCCGCGCGGCTGCGCTATCGCTCGGCGCCCAGCTTCTACGCGATCGCCTCGTCGCGCCCGATCGGCCGGATCGTCGACGAACGCACCCGCGCAATCTACGAACTCGGGCTCGACAGCCTCCAGCTGTCCCCCGCATCCAGCGCCCCCGCTGAGACGCAGGACCGCTTCCAGCGCGGGCTGGTCGACCTGAAGCGCCGCGCCGGGCTCTATTACGCCGCCCCGCACGCGGTCGAGATCACCGACGGCGTGCTCTACCGCGCGCGCGTCTCGATCCCCGCCCGCGTGCCGGTTGGGCGATTCACCGCGGAGACCTTCCTGATTCGCGACGGTCGCGTGCTGGCGGCCGCCGTGCGCGACATCGACATTCGCAAGTCGGGCTTCGAACGATTCGTCGCACGCGCCGCGGATCGCTCGTCGATCCTCTACGGCCTCGCCGCGGTCGCGCTGTCGATGCTGCTCGGCTGGGGCGCCGGCTGGATCGCGCGCCGGGTCTAGCCCGCCGGGCCTGGCCCGGCAGGTTCAGTCCCAGCTGCCCGGTAACAGGCGAGGATAACGCGATCTTTACCCCTCCGCCCGCATAGCATCGGCCTGTATGAGCAGGGGCGTACCCACAATGACCGAAATGTTCGGAGCCGACGCGTTCCAGCGGGCGATCCCTGCAAGCCTTGCCGGCCAGGCCACCGTGCCGATCGGCTATGTCTTTGCGATCGCGGGCGCGAGCAGCCGCGTGCTGATCGATCGCGCGTCGATCGAGACGCTGATCGACGATCCCGATCCGGTGGTCGCGACGGCCGGCTCGGTCGGCAGCCAGATCAAGATGCGCATCGGCTCGACCTGGCTGGTCGCCAACATCCGCTCGCTCAAGCTCGACGATGCCGCGGGGACCCGGGTCGTCGCCGAGATCGATTTCCTTGGCGAAGGTGACGAGGAGCGGCTGACCGGCAAGCTCTACCGCTTCCGTCGTGGCGTCACGCGCTACCCCATGCCCGGCTGCGAGGTGTTTCCGATCACCACCGCCGACCTCAAGCAGATCTACGCCGCCGAGGACCGCGCGAACATCGAGATCGGCACGGTCTACCCGACCCGCGACATCCGCGCCGCGCTCTATGTCGACGCGATGCTCGGCAAGCATTTCGCGCTGGTCGGCTCGACCGGTACCGGCAAGTCGACCAGCGCCGCGCTGATCCTCCACCGCATCTGCGAGCTCGCGCCGCAGGGCCATATCGTGATGATCGACCCGCACGGCGAATATGGCGCGGCGTTCCGCGGCAACGGTGCGATCTACGACGTCACCAACCTGCAAATGCCTTATTGGCTGATGAACTTCGAGGAGCATTGCGAGGTCTTCCTGACCAGCAGCGGCTCGGATCGCCAGTTCGACGCCGACATTCTCGCCAAATGCCTGTTGATGGCCAAGGCGAAGAGCCGGCTGGGGCAGGAGATCGCCAAGCTCACCGTCGACGCGCCGATTCCCTATCTCCTGAGCGACCTGACCAACATCATCGGTCTGGAAATGGGCAAGATGGACCGCGCCGGCGACACCGCGCCCTATCTGCGGCTCAAGACCAAGATCGACGAGATCAAGTCCGATCCGCGCTACGGCTTCATGTTTTCGGGCATGCTCGTCGCCGACACGATGGCGAACTTCCTCCAGCGCATCTTCCGCATGCCGGGCGAGGGCAAGCCGATCTCGATCATCGACGTGTCGGGCGTGCCGTCGGACATCACCTCGGTGGTGGTCGCGGTGCTCGCGCGGATGACGTTCGACTTCGCGATCTGGTCGCGCAACGAAGAGCCGCGGCCGATCCTGCTCGTCTGCGAGGAAGCGCACCGCTACATTCCCGCAGGCCAGGAAGCCACCAATTCGGTCGGCCGCATCCTCGGCCGCATCGCCAAGGAAGGCCGCAAATACGGCGTGTCGCTGGGGCTGATCACGCAGCGTCCGTCGGATCTGGCGGAGGGCGTGCTGTCGCAGTGCGGTACGATCCTCGCGATGCGCCTCAACAACGACCGCGACCAGGCCTTCGTCCGCGCCGCCATGCCCGAAGGCGCCCGCGGCTTCCTCGATTCGATCCCCGCGCTCCGCAACCGCGAATGCATCATCTGCGGGGAGGGCGTCACCATCCCGGTCCGCGTCTCGTTCGACGGCCTGGACGAGGCCAAGCGCCCCGCCTCGGGCGACCCGCTCTTCTCGCAGCTCTGGCGCGACGTCGGCGGCGAAGATCAGATCATCACCCGCACCATCCAGCGCTGGCGCGCTCAGGGCAAGTAAACCCCACTCCGTCACCCCGGACTTGGTCCGGGGTCCATCGCGCCGCACACTCGATGGTCCGGGGTGTGCGGCGCCATGGACGCCGGACCAAGCCTGTCCTGAGCCTCGCCGAAGGGTCCGGCATGACGGTTGGCCTTACCTCAAACCCGATCCAACCGCCGCCCCAACCGCACGAAGAACGTGATCAGCGCGGGCACCAGCACGATCGACAGCACGACCTTGGTCAGCATCTGTCCCTCCATCAACGCCAGGATCGGCCGCTCTCCCAGGAACGAGATGGTGATGAACAGCAGCGTGTCGATGATCTGCGAAATGATGCTGGCGATCATCCCGCGCAGCCAGACCAGCTTGCCTTCGCCCCCACCGACCGGGCGCGACAGCTTCGCGAAGATCAGCACGTTCAGCGTCTGCGAGATGCCGTAGCTGATCAGTCCCGCGATCATCATCCGCGCGCCCTGTCCGACGACGACCGGGAACGCGTCGATCGCCGGCGGGTACATCCCCGGATCGTGCGGCAGCGCGAGCACGAGCTGGATCAGCACCGCCGACACGATCAGCGGAACGAACCCCAGCCGCACCAGCGTGGTCGCGGTCTTCTGCCCGTGCAGCTCGGCGATCGCGCTGCTCATCGCCACCAGCAGGAGGAACGCGAAGATCCCCGCCTCGACCGCGAGCGGCCCCAGTGCGACCTGTTTCACCCCCAGCACGCCTGCGATGCAGACCATCCCGCCATAGAGAACCGAGAAGACGAAAAGCGAACGCGACATCGTGACGGTCGCGGCAGGGGCTGTATGATCCATCGCCGCGACGCTACCGCGTTTCCCCACCACGTCAAATCGTCCTGGGCTTCGCCACCGCAAATCACTGGCGGCACCCGCGCCCGCGTGTCATGTCGGGCTCGCGCGCCCGGGGGGCCGCGTCACGATCTTCAGGAAGCGTCAGTCCACGCATGAACAGACTTCTCATCGGCCTCTGCGGTATCGCCGTGATCCTGGGTATCGCACTGCTGCTCTCGACCGACCGCCGCGCGATCCGGTTGCGCATCGTCGGCGCTGCGTTCGCGCTGCAGGCCGGGATCGCGGTACTCGTGCTCTACTCCAGCATCGGCAAGGTCGTGCTGGGCTCGATGTCGGGCGGGGTCGCCAACCTGCTCGGCTATTCGCAAAAGGGCACCGAATTCCTGTTCGGCAAGATGGCGACGCCCGAGATCGGCGGTCAGAGCTTCGCGATCGCCGCGCTGCCGGTCATCATCTTCTTCGCCAGCCTCGTCTCGATCCTCTATCATCTCGGCATCATGCAGTTGATCGTGCGCTGGGTCGGCGGCGCGATCGAGAAGGTCATCGGCGTCTCGAAGGTCGAATCGCTGTGCGCGGCCGCGAACATCTTCGTCGGCCAGAGCGAATCGCCGCTGGTCATCCGCCCCTATCTCGCCGGGCTGACGCCAGCGCAGCTGTTCACCGTGATGACCAGCGGGATGGCGGGCGTCGCCGGCACCATCCTGGCGGCCTATGCCTCGATGGGCATCCGCATCGACTATCTGCTCGCTGCCAGCTTCATGGCGGCGCCCGGCGGTATCCTGATGGCGAAGATCATCATGCCCGACCGCGTCACGCCGCCCGAAGGCGAGCTCGCGCTGGGCGACATGCCAGGCGAATCGGTCGCCGGCGAACCGCTGCCCGAAGCGACGCACGACGAAGAGAAGCCCGCCAACCTGATCATGGCTGCGGCGCAGGGGGCGCAGACCGGGGTCCGCCTTGCTGTCGCGGTCGGCGCGATGGTGCTGGCGTTCGTCGCGCTGGTCGCGCTCGCGAACGGCCTGCTCGGCGGGCTCGGCAACATCATCGGGCTGCCGGGGCTCAGTTTCCAGGGGCTGCTCGGCTACGTCTTCGCGCCGATCATGTTCCTGCTCAACGTGCCATGGAACGAGGCGGGGATCGCCGGCGGCCTGTTCGGGCAGAAGATCGTGCTCAACGAATTCGTCGCCTATATCTCGCTGGGCACGCAACAGGGCCTCAGCGCGCGGACGATCGCCGTCATCACCTTCTCGCTGTGCGGCTTCGCGAATTTCTCGTCGATCGCGATCCAGATGGCCGTCACGGGCAGCCTCGCCCCCAACCAGCGCCCGATGATCGCGAAGCTCGGCCTGCGCGCGCTGGCGGCGGGCAGCCTGGCGAACCTCATGTCCGCCGCGCTGGCCGGCCTGCTGATCTCCTGATTCCTCGTTATCCCGGGCTCGGCCCGGGATCCAGGGTTCCAAGCGCAGCGCCTGTGACTCCGGATCCCGGGACAATCCCGCGACGACGACGGGAGATTACGGCATCATCACGGTGTCGATGACGTGGATCACGCCATTCGACTGATAGACGTTGGCGATCGTGATTTTGCCTTTGTCGCCCTTGCCGTCCATGATCATCCAGCCGCTGCCGGCTTTCATGAAGCTCAGCGTGCCGCCCTGCACAGTCGTATAGGTCGCGGTGCCGCCATTGGCCTTCGCCTTGGTGGCGATGTCCGCCGCGCTGATCGTGCCGGGCACGACGTGATAGGTCAGGATGCCCGTCAGTTGCGCCTTGTTCTCGGGCTTGACCAGGGTGTCGACGGTGCCGGCGGGCAGCTTGGTGAAGGCCGCGTTGGTCGGCGCGAACACCGTGAACGGACCCGGTCCCGACAGCGTCTCGACCAATCCGGCCGCCTTCACCGCGGCGACCAGCGTGGTGTGGTCCTTCGAATTCACTGCGTTCTCGACGATGTTCTTGGTCGGATACATTGCGGCGCCGCCGACGCGCGGGTTCTTCTGCGCGGTCGCCGAAACACTCGAAACAAGCGCAGTCGCAACGATCGCGGTACGAATGATGGAATGCATGTCTCTCTCCTTGCGTATCCCGGTTCGGATACGAAGCCAGATACGACTACAACGCCTCGTTTGACGCAACGCTCAGGCGGCGCTGTCCACAACCGCGGACCAGGCGGCGATCTCGTCGGGATGCCGCGCCGCGATCGTCAGCGCGGTCGCGACGCCGGTATCCGGGTCGACGTCGATGCTCCCGGTCCATTCCACCGTCGCATTGCCCGACAGAGTCACCATGCCGTCGGCGCTCGCCTCCGCGCGGATCCGCCCGCCCTTGTTGAACACGGTGGTCGGTACGTCGAACGGTATCCGCCCGGTCAGGCACGCGGCCAGCGTCGACGCACCCATCGCGCTGCCGCAACTGTCGGTCAGCCCGACGCCGCGCTCGAACGTCCGCACGAACAGGTCGCACCCGCGCAGCTCGACAAAGCTGACGTTCGCGCGGTTAGGCAACCAGTCGGGCGCCGATTCGCAGACCGTCCCGATGCGCACCAGCTCCGCGTCATCGACCTTGTCGACGAACGCGACCAGATGCGGATTGGGCATGGCGAGCGCGGTAAACGCGCGGTCTGTCGGCAACCTGGCGATCGGCAAGTCGATATTCTCCGCCCGGCCGATCGCCATCGGCCAGGCCGCGACGTCGCGCGACGCGGGCCCCGCGGTCTCACGCACCGTGAACACCCCCGGCGCCAGATCCGGATCGCGCACGACATAGGCGTCACTGATCTTCAGCCGGACGTTGCCGCGCTCGATGCCGAGCGCCTCGAACCCCGCGCGCGCGGTGCAGCGCAACCCGTTGAGGCACGTCTCCGACTCGCTGCCGTCCGAATTGAACATCCGCATCCCGAACGCATGCGAATCGTCGCCCGCGGTCAGCAGCAACAGCCCGTCCCCGCCCACCGGCCCCGCCCGATCGGCCAGCGCCCGCGCGACACCGGCCCAGGCCGCATCGCCCAACGACAGCGCGCGTGCGTCGATCAGCGGGAAGTCGTTGCCCGAGCCATGGCATTTGATGATGTCGAAGCGCATCGCCGCGATCTAGGACGCGCGGTCACCGACGGCAACGCTCCTCACCGCAACGCATAATGATCGGCGACACGGTCGAGCGCGAACGTCAGCACAAGCCGCCCCGCGCGCGCCGGCCAACCCAGCGCCTTTTCGGCCGCCGGCATGCCCTCCCCCGCACACACCACGCGCCACAATATGTCCGCTAGCCCCGCCCCCGCCGCCGCAAGCGCCGCGTCGAACCGCCGTTTCGCCGCGATCTGCGCCAGCGTCGGATCGAGTGCATCTCCCCCGCCCCCATCAACCCGCGCCGCCCAGCGCATCGTCACGCGCGGAGCCAGCGACGCGGTCTCGTAATCGCCACGCAACCGTTCGCCCGCCTCGAACTGCCGCGCACTGACCAGCCCCCGCGACCGCAGCCACCCGAGCGGCGACTCCGCCAGATTGACCGTCACCGTCCGCCCGCGCGCTGCGCCTGTATCGCCAGCACCCGTATCGATCGATCGTTCCACCAGTTCGCGCATGCCAACCTCCTCCGAGTCGTGAAGGACTTGCCATATCGTCTCCCTTGTAGGACAGAGGCGAACCCATATGGTTTGGAGATAGCCATGATCACCGCGATTCGCGAAGTCCGCCGCGCAAAGGGCATGACGCTCGACGCGGTCGCGCGCGCCTGCGTACCGCCGACGACCGCGCAGACCGTCGGCCGGCTGGAAACCGGCACTCGCACCGTCTCGGTCGGCTGGCTCAACCGCATCGCCGACGCGCTCGGCGTCACGGCGGCAGACCTCGTGACGCTGCCGGATCGCGCCGACCTGCCGGTCGCTGCGCTGCTCGACGCCGATGGCGTACGCGCTCCGCGTCGGGCGACCGCTGCCATCCCGCCTCAACCGATGCCGGGCCAGATCGCAGTCACCGTGACCGGCAGCACCGGCGACTATCGCAGCGGCGACGAAATCTGGTGCGAACCGCTCGGCGCCGAGGCATTCGCCGACGCGCGCAACCGGGACGTGCTGGTCCCACGACCAGCGGGCCGGTTCGTCTTCGGACGGTTGATCGACCTCGATGGCACCGCTGTCACGATCGCGCCGCCGGGTAGCGGCAGTGTTCCGCAGACGATCATCGACCCCGCCTGGATCGGCCGCGCGGTGCGGCTCGTCCGCACGCTGTGAGCGGCCGCCCGGCGAGGTGGACTCCCGACGCAGCCGGCTGACGATCCCGCGCGTTACTGTCGACCACCCGACGCACAGGAGCGCGCATGACCAACACATCGTCCCCCACGGCCGCTGACATTGCGACCGCCGCAGCCGTAGGGCTGATCGCCGGGCTCGCCGCCTCCTTCGTCATGAACCGCTTCCAGGCACTGACCCAGCCCGCTGCGTCGGGCGACGGCGAGCCTGCGACCGAACGTGCGGCGGACGATGTGGCGCGGGCGGTGACGGGCGCGCCGATTCCCGACGCCGACAAACCCGCCGCCGGCCAGCTGGTCCATTACGGCGCAGGCGCCGTCCTCGGGATCGGCTATGCGGTCGCGGCCGAATTCGCGCCGAAGGTCACGCTGGGCGCGGGCACGGCGTTCGCCACGCTAACCTGGGCAATGCTCGACGAGGTCGCGGTTCCGGCGGCCGGGCTGAGCGGCCCGCCTTGGAAATCGCCGATCGAGACGCATGCCTATGGCCTTGCGTCGCATCTGGTGTTCGGCATCGCGACCGAGACGACGCGTCGCCTCGCGCTGCGGGCGCATCGGCGGCTGGCCGACGCCATCGACGCGGCGCCCCGAACGCCGCCGACCCGTACTGGTAGCGCGGCGCGGCCATAGCATCGGTAGGGAATGGTGGGCGATGACGGGCTCGAACCGCCGACATTCTCGGTGTAAACGAGACGCTCTACCAACTGAGCTAATCGCCCTACAGCGTGGCTCTTACCATCGTTTTCGCGGTCGGCAAGCCGCGCGATGCTAGCTCAGCGTCATCGCCGAGCGGCGGACTGCCGCCATGTAGCCGTGCATCGCCTCGCTCGTGCGGGTCGACAACGCCATGTAGGCGCGGCGGCGGTCGAGCGGGTCGGGGCGGCGCTCGAACAGTCCCGCGTCGGACATCCGCCCGATCCAGCGGAGCGCGGTCGTCGGTGCGACCGCCGCTGCGATGCACAGGCTTGAGACCGAGACCTGCGTACCCTCCAGCTCGGCGGCGTAGAGGTCGAGCAGCATGTCCCAGCCCGGGTCTTCGAAATAGCCGTTGCCGAAGAACTGGTCGCGCATTCGCCGGCCACGGATCGCGCGGCGGATCTCGCTCGCAGTGGGGGTGGAGACCGGTGGTGGTGCGCCGAAGTGCGTGGTGCGGTCGCCGACGATCGGCGGCTGCTCGTCGCGGTCCTCGGCGCGGGTCAGCCGGGCCAGCGCATCGGCGATCCGCGCGACCTCGGTGTTGAGGCGGTGGAACCGCGCGGTGTCGCTCTCCCGCCCGATATCGGCGACACCCGCGGGAAGCCGAGCGCGCTCTGCGGCGATGGTGAGCGCGGCGACGCAGTCGGCGACGTCGGGGTCGACCAGCAGCGTGGTTGCGCCCCCCAACGTCGCCGAGGCCACCAGATCGATCTGCTCGGACGTCAGCGCGACGACCAGCGTCGCGCCGCAGTCCGCCGCCCAGCCCGCGATGTCGGGCAGCGTTTCCCGTAAGGTCGCCGCCGGCACGCCACTCGCCTCGACCGCCACGACCTGGGGTGTTGCAAGCGGTGCGCGCGGCTGGTCCCAGTCGCCCCGCACTGTCGTCCATCCGATCACGTCGATCGCGACCGCTAGCCGGTCGGATGCGGCAGACGCGGCCACGAGCAGGACGCTCGGGCCGCCGTCGTAGCTCGGATTGATCGCATCCCCGGTCATGGAACGAGACTAGCGACAGAGTGCGAGACAGTTACACCCGAACTGGGTCGGTTTCCGTTCGAACCAGTTTCCCCGTCAGTCCAGCGACTTGACGATTTCCTCGACCATCTTCTTCGCGTCGGCGAGCAGCATCATCGTGTTGTCCATGTAGAACACGTCGTTGTCGACACCGGCATAGCCGACCCCGCCCATGCTGCGCTTGATGAACAGAACGGTCTTCGCCTTTTCGACGTCGAGCACCGGCATGCCGTAGATCGGTGAGGTCTTGTCGGTCTTGGCCGCCGGGTTGGTGACGTCGTTGGCGCCGATCACGAACGCGACGTCGGTCTGCGCGAACTCGCCGTTGATGTCCTCGAGCTCGAACACCTCGTCATAGGGCACGTTCGCCTCGGCGAGCAGGACGTTCATATGGCCCGGCATGCGTCCCGCGACCGGATGGATCGCGTATTTGACGCGCACGCCATGCTCTTTCAGCTTGTCGCCCATCTCGCGCAACGCGTGCTGCGCCTGCGCCACCGCCATGCCGTAGCCCGGCACGATGATGACCTGTTCGGCCTGGCTCATCAGGAAGGCGGCGTCCTCCGCCGAGCCGCGCTTCCAAGGCCGCTGCTCCTTGGCCGCGCCGCCGCCCGAATCCGCGACCGCGCCGAAGCCGCCCGCGATCACGCTGAGGAAGCTGCGGTTCATCGCGCGGCACATGATGTAGCTGAGGATCGCGCCCGAACTGCCGACCAGCGCGCCGGTGATGATCATCGCGCTGTTGTGCAGCGTGAACCCCATCGCCGCGGCCGCCCAGCCTGAATAGGAATTGAGCATCGACACCACCACCGGCATGTCCGCGCCACCGATCGGCACGATCAGCAGGAAGCCGATCACGAAGCTCAGCACCGTGATCGTCCAGAAGATCGCCGGGCTCTGGTCGGTCACGAAATAGGCGACGAGCCCGACGATCGCGGCCAGCACGGCCAGGTTGATGACGTGGCGGCCGGGCAGCAGGATCGGCTTGCCGCCCATGTTGCCGTTGAGCTTCAGGAACGCGATGACCGAGCCCGAAAAGGTGATCGCACCGATCGCGACGCCCAGCCCCAGCTCGATCCGGCTGACCGGACGGATGATCGCGACCGGATCGCCGATCATCGGGATCATCAGGTCGGCGATGCCGAACGCCTCGGGGTTGAGATAGGCGGCGACCCCGACCAGCACTGCGGCGAGACCGACCAGACTGTGGAATGCGGCGACCAGCTGCGGCATGTCGGTCATCGCGATCCGCCGCGCCGTAACGAGGCCGATCGCGGCACCGATGCCGATCGCGACGACGATCTCCCAGATCCCGACGTTCAGATGCGTCACCAGCGTCGTCACGACGGCGATGGTCATGCCGATCATGCCGAAGCGGTTTCCGCGCTGGCTGGTCGCCGGGCTCGACAGCCCGCGCAGCGCCAGGATGAAGCATACGCCTGCGACGAGATAGGCGAGTGCCACCCAGGGGTTCACCGCGACATCGTGCATTGGACTACCCCCCACCACGCCGCTCATTTCGCGACGCGCTCCTTCTTCTTGTACATTGCCAGCATCCGCGCGGTAACCGCGAAGCCGCCGAAGATGTTGACGCTCGCCAGCACCACCGCGAGCAGCCCGAGATACTTGGCCACCGCGCTGCCCGCCGCCGCCGACGCGATCAGCGCGCCGACGATGATCACGCTCGAAATTGCATTGGTCACCGCCATCAGCGGCGTGTGCAGCGCCGGCGTCACCGACCAGACGACGTAATAGCCGACGAAACACGCCATGACGAAGATCGACAGGATCGCGATGAAGTCCATTATTTCTCCTCTGCGGCAAGCCGCTCGGTAGCGAATGCGACGACACCACGCACCGCGGCATCGGTATCGCGCAGAATCTCGGCCGCGGCTATCCGCATCACGGCGATCGTGCGTAGCGCGAACCAGCGATCGCGAGCGGCGTCGCGCGCCGGGCGATCCCCATAATCATGCGCCGTACCGTCGACCTCGACGATCAACCGGGCGGCATGGCAGTAGAAATCGGCGACGAACGGACCCGACGGATGCTGTTTGCGGAACTTGAGTCCGCCCGGTCGCTGCCGAAGCGCCATCCACAATGCAATCTCCGGCGGTGACATCGTCCGCCGCAGGACCTTCGCCCGCTGCTGGGTCACCCCCGTCCCCTGCAACATCACATCCTCCCCTGTAAGGGGAGGTGGCAGGCGTCAGCCTGACGGAGGGGTGTCCCCGGTCGCAAGGGTTCGCGCGATAACGCAGGGCGACACCCCTCCGTCGCGCTCACGCGCGCCACCTCCCCTTCCAGGGGAGGATCGATCATGCGAGCAACCGCGCGTTCACGACCTTGCCGTCCTTGGTCAGCCGGATCGCATCGCCGATCTCCGCGTCGAGCACCGGCTTGCCGGTCTCCTTGTCCCAGAACGCGCTCAGGAAATTGAACAGGTTGCGACTGAACAGCGCGCTCGTATCCGCTGCCAGCCGCGACGGCACGTTGCGGTGGCCGACGATCTTGACGCCGTTCACCATGACGACCTCGCCCGCGACCGCGCCCTCGACATTGCCGCCTTGTTCGACGGCCAGGTCGACGATGACGCTGCCCGGCCGCATGCTCGCGACCTGCGCCGCCGAGATCAGCCGTGGTGCCGGGCGCCCCGGGATCAGCGCGGTGGTAATGACGATGTCCTGTTTCGCGATGTGCGCGGTCACCAGTTCGGCCTGCGCCTTCTGGTATTCGGGGCTCATCTCGCCGGCATAGCCGCCCGATCCCTCGCCCTCGATCCCGGCGACGTTCTCGACGAAGATCGGTTTCGCGCCGAGCGACTGGATCTGCTCCTTGGTCGCGCTGCGCACGTCGGTCGCCGAGACCTGCGCGCCGAGCCGCCGCGCGGTCGCGATCGCCTGCAACCCCGCGACGCCGACGCCCATCACGAATGCCTTGGCGGCGCTGACCGTCCCCGCCGCGGTCATCATCATCGGAAACGCGCGGCCATATTCCGCCGCCGCGTCGAGCACCGCCTTGTAACCCGACAGGTTCGACTGCGACGACAGGATGTCCATCGACTGCGCGCGCGTGATCCGCGGCATGAATTCCATCGCCAGCGCCTCGTACCCCGCCGCGGCATAGCCGTCGACGCGCGCCCGTTCCCCGAACGGGTTGAGGCTCGCCACGATCCACGCACCGGGCGCAACGCCGGCCAGACTCTCCGGATCGGGCCCCTGCACGCCCAGCACGATATCGGCCCCCGCCAGCACAGCCGCGCGGTCCGCGACACTCGCGCCCGCATCGGCATAGGCGGCGTCGGCGATCGAGGCGGTCTCGCCCGCGCCGGCCTCGACGGCCAGCGTCGCCCCCAATGCGATGAATTTCTTCACCGTCTCGGGCGTGGCCGCGACGCGCCGCTCGCCGTCCGCTTGCTCTTTCAGGACGGCGATCTTCATCAGTGCGCGATCAGCCAGATGACCAGGGCGGCGATGATCGCGACCGCGACGCTGCCCCACTTCATCATCGCGATGACCTTGTCATAGGTCGTCACGTGCGCGTTCATGTTCCCGTCGCCGGCCATCGCCCATCCTCGAAATATTTGCGTCCGCCCTATCCTGCCCGCCCATTACCCTCAAGTCCACCGCCCCGCGGTTTAAGTCCGCCTTTACCCCGATGCGGTACGGCTGTCCTATTAGGGGACGGGAATCGCCATGACGCGCAACGGCCAGCGCCTAGTATTGTTGATCGACGACGAGCCGGCACAACGGCGGCTGATCGCTGCGCTCGCCGCACGCGGGGGCTGGCGCGCGATCTTCGCGACCGACGGCGAGATGGCGATCGCCACGCTCGGCACGCAGGACGGGATGCAGCTCGACGCGATCGTGCTCGATCACTGGGCGCCCGACGCCGACGCCACCGCTTTGATCGCGGCGCTGCGCCAGCGTCGCCCGGCGCTGCCCATCCTGATGCTCACCGCCAACGGATCGGTCGCGCATGCGGTCGCCGCGATGCGCGCTGGCGCCACCGACTTCCTGGTCAAGCCGCTCGCCCCCGACCGCTTCCTCGCCGCGCTCGATGCCGCGGTCGCGGGGACCGCCGCGGGCGAGTTGCGCCCGCTCACCGAGAAGATCCCCGCCTTGCTGGCGTTCGACGAGATCGTCGGCTCCTCCCCCGATTTCCGCTCCGCGCTCGCGATCGCCGCCAAGGCCGCGCGCGCCCGCGTCGCAGTGCTGCTCGAAGGCGAGATCGGCGTCGGCAAGGAAGTCATCGCCGAGGCGATCCATGCGGCGTCCCCGCGCGCGAAAAAACCGATGACGACGGTCAATTGCGGCGCGATCCCCGCGAACCTCGTCGAATCGGAGCTGTTCGGACATGAGAAGGGTGCCTTTACCGGCGCGTTCGAACGCAAGATCGGCCGCTTCCAGGATGCCGATGGCGGCACGCTGTTCCTAGACGAGGTCGGCGAGATGCCGCTCGACGCGCAGGTCAAGCTGCTCCGCGTGCTGCAGACCGGCGAGGTCCAGCCGATCGGCGCGCGCCATGCGCGACAGGTCGACGTCCGCGTCATCGCCGCGACCAACAAGGCGCTGCTCGACGAGGTCGAGGCGGGGCGGTTCCGAGAGGACCTCTATTACCGGCTGAACGTCGTCCAGGTCGCGATTCCGCCTCTGCGCGAACGCACCGGCGATATTCCCGCGCTCGCCCGCCATCTGCTCGCGCGGATCGCGCAGCAACCGGGGCTGCGACCGCTCGGCATCACCGACGACGCGCTCGCGCTGCTCGTGCAATATGACTGGCCGGGCAACGTCCGCCAGCTCCAGAACGCGCTCTTCCGCGCCGCCGTGCTGTGCGAAGGCGCCGCGCTGACCAAGGCGGACTTCCCGCAGATCGCAGCGCTCGGCAATCGCCAGCGCGGTCCGGCTGCGGCGGCCGCGGGCGGTGGCGGCGTCACGCTGTTCCGTGCAGACGGCAACCTGCGCGCGCTCGACGAGATCGAGGCCGACGTCATCCGCCTCGCGATCGGCCATTATCGCGGCCGCATGACCGAGGTCGCGCGCCGCCTGGGGATCGGGCGGTCCACCCTGTACCGCAAACTCGGCGAACTGGGCATCGACAACGCAGCCTGATCGGCCGGCGCGACAGGGAGCCATTCGCGGCACCGCACGTTGACCGACCGTGCCATCTTCCCTGATGTTAGAAGGGGATGGACCGGCACGCGTTACCCGTCAGCGTGTGGTGCCAGGTCTTGAGCTATCAATATCGTATCGAAAAATCATCGCTCGCGGCGCAGGTCGATGACCACCAACGCCAGATCATGCGAGTCATGACGGCGGCGCTCCCCCTGCTCGACCGGCCGCACGGATCGCTCGAGGCCGGTGCCGAGCTGTCGAAGGCGCGGATGGAGATGACGCGGCTGCTGATGGACTATGCGCTGTTCAAGCACCGCGAGATCTTCGCACCGGTCCTGGCCGCGGGCGGCGACAAGACCCATGACTGTCTGCGGCTGAAGACCGCCTGCATCGCTGCTGGCCAGGAATATCGCGACTTCACCAGATCCGGGAACCGTGCGGATCCGCTCGCGGACTGGGACGGCTATCGCGCGAGTGCGATGGCGATGGCACGGACGATGGCGGCGCATCTGGCCGACGAGCGCGCCGGGCTTCGCAAGCTGCTCGGCGCGCTCGCGAAGAAGGCCGTCAGCGAGGGGTTTGAACCTCCGGCGACGCCCCCGGCCCCGCCCCTGCGCGACGAGACCGTGAACATCCACTATATCTGAACGCGGTGGCTGCTACCACAGCACGCCCTTGACCGGCGTCAGCGGCTCGGGTGCCGGATCGCCGATCGCCTGCAGCAGATCGATCTCGATCGTCCGGCACATCGCGTTCAGCGGCACGTCGTGGATCGTGTCCGCGAACGGATCGACCAGATCGTCGCCGATCTGCAGCACGGCCAGGAACATCAGCCCGGCAATCGTCGAGCCGACCGGCGTCGCGAAGCCCAGCGTCTCGACCAGCCCGATCGGCAGCAGGATGCAGAACAGCCGCGTGAAGATGCTCGGAAAGAAGCGATACTGGTTGGGCAGCGGCGTGTTCTTGATCCGCTCCATCCCGCCCTGCGCGTTGGCGATATCGACCAGGATACTCTCGAACTGCGTCTGCTGGATGGTGTCGATCCAGCCGTTGCGGCGGCAGATGTCGATGCGCCGCCCGGTCCCGTCGAGGATTCCGTTGGCGATGTTGGTGCGCGCCAAGGCAAAGGACGCCTCTTCCTCCGACAAGAAGCGCCGGACTTCGGGCGGCACGGGCTGGCGCCGCAACTGGCAGCGCAGCGCGTTCACATAGGCGATCTGGCGCAGCACGATCGTGCGCTTCATGTCGTGGCCCTCGGGTTCGGGCAGCATGTTGCGCGTCATTCGCGCCAGACTGCGCGAGGCGTTGATCATCAGCCCCCATAGCCCGCGGCTCTCCCACCAGCGCTGATAGGCCGAATTGTCGCGAAAGCCGAGGAACAGCGCGAGCGCGGTACCGAACAGCGTCAGTGGCAGCGACGGCGCGTGGAAGGGCAGCACGTAATAGGTGACGGTGACGACGACGTCCCACACGAACAGGCCGAGCAACGGGCGCCACACCTCGCTGAGGATCTGGCTGAGGCGTGGGGTAGCGGTAACGATCACGGGACAGCTCCGATTATGAACTTTCTGTCATGCCCGATCCGGGCTTATGCTGCAACGCGGCGTGAGACGATCAGCCCCCCGTCAACGCCTGATCGCGCAATCCGCGCCAAACTTTCAGTGCCTGCACGGTTTCGGCGACGTCGTGGACGCGCAGGATCTGCACCCCCGCCTCCGCACCGCGCACCGCCAGCGCGATCGATCCGCCGAGCCGTTCGCCCAACGGTGCCTCGTTCGACAGCGCGCCGATCAGCCGCTTGCGGCTCGCGCCGAGCATGATCGGGCAACCGAGCCCGTGGAAGATCGCAAGGCCGTTGAGCAAAGCGAGGTTCTCGGCGAGCGTCTTGCCGAAACCGATGCCGGGATCGACGATGATCCGCGATCGCTCGACGCCGCCCGCCACCACGGCCGCGATCCGTGCCTCGAGCCAGTCGAACACGTCGATCAGGACGTTCGCATACCCGCCGCTGCCATGCCCGCCGGCCTTCGGGTCGGGCGAATGCATCAGCACGACCGGGCACCCGCTCTGCACGACGACGCCGAGCGCGCGATCGTCCCACAGCAGCGCGGAGACGTCGTTGACGATATGCGCGCCCGCGGCCAGCGTCGCCTCCATCACCGCGGCCTTCCGGGTGTCGATCGACACCAGCGCACCGCTCGCGACCAGCCGCTCGGCGACGGGGAGCACGCGCGCGATTTCGTCCCCTTCCCACACCGCGGCGGCACCCGGCCGGGTCGATTCGCCGCCAAGGTCGATGAGCGTCGCGCCCGCCGCGGCCATGTCGACCCCGGCTGCAGCCGCGTCACCATGCTTGCCGCCGTCGGAGAAGCTGTCGGGGGTCACGTTGAGGATGCCGGCGACGACGGGCTGGTCGAAGCGGAGCGTCCGGCTGCCGAGCGTCAGCGCCGGGCGCGGCGCAGTGATTGCCGCATGGAGCCGCGCCGCGCGCTCGCCGAGCGCGACTGCCTCGGCGATCGGCAGCGTCCGGCGGCTTCGCCCCTCGATCACCTCATAGGCAGCGAACCAGGTCATCCCGCCCGCCAGCCGCGCGACGGCACCGTCCGCCTGCGTCATCGGTGTCTCGACGAACTGGACGGGGCGAAGGTGGAGGCTGGTCATGGTCTACCCCGTCACACCGGCCGGTCGATGCGTCCAGTCAAAAGCCGTTCCCCCGCGAAAGCGGGGGCCCAGGGTACCACGCGGTGTCGCCTGTAACCCTGGGCTCCCGCCTTCGCGGGAGAACGGGTACGTCAGATCGTCGTCGCGAGCAGATAGGTCTGCCGCAGCGTGTCGATCGGCTTCAACCCGTCTGCGGTCTCGTGATGCCAGAAGCTCCAGCCGTTGCACGCGGGCGTCTTCTGCAGTGTCGACCCCAGCTTGTGGATCGACCCGATCGTCCCGCAGTCGCTCAACAGCGAGCCGTCCGCGCGGACTGCGGCGCGCCAGCGGCGCTTGGCGTCGGTCAGCACCGATCCGGGCGCGAGATAGCCGTTCTCGACGAGCACGCCGAACGCGACCTTGGGTGCGCCACGCGGGCTCATCATCGTCGACAGCGCCGATTCGTCGAGCGGCAGCGCCGCCTCGATCCGCTCCAGCGCGGCCTCGATATAGTCGCCCTCGCGCTCGACGCCGATCCAGTCGCGCCCCAGCCGCTTGGCGACCGCGCCGGTCGTGCCGGTGCCGAAGAACGGGTCGAGCACGACGTCGCCGGGCTTCGTGCAGGCGAGCAGGATGCGATAGAGCAGCGCCTCGGGCTTCTGCGTCGGATGCACCTTGGTACCGTTCTTCTTCAGCCGCTCGGGCCCGCCGCAGATCGGGAATTCCCAGTCCGAGCGCATCTGCAGCTCGTCGTTGAGCGTCTTCATCGACCGGTAGTTGAAGGTGTATTTCGCCTTCTCGCCCTTCGACGCCCAGATGAGCGTCTCGTGCGCATTGGTGAAGCGCGTGCCCCGGAAGTTCGGCATCGGATTGGATTTGCGCCAGACGATGTCGTTGAGGATCCAGTACCCCAGATCCTGCACCGCCGCGCCGACGCGGAAGATGTTGTGGTAGCTGCCGATCACCCAGATCGTACCGTCGTCCTTGAGGATACGGTGCGCTTCCTTGAGCCAGGCGCGCGTGAAGCGGTCGTACGCGGCGAAGGTGTCGAACTTGTCCCAGTCGTCGGTGACGGCGTCGACATGCGTGCCGTCGGGCCGGAACAGCTCGCCGCCCAGCTGGAGGTTATAGGGGGGGTCGGCAAAGACCATGTCGACCGATTTCGCGGGCAACGCCTTCATCGCCGCGATGCAATCGCCGCGAAGGATCTGGTTGAGCGGCAGCACCGCCTGCTCGTCCGTGGTGGCGACCCGCGGCCGCGCGATTTCGATCACACCCATGTCTTCGCCCCCAATGTCCGCGCATAGCGACGGAATCGGGCGACTCCGTCAAGCGCGTTTTGGTTAAGCGATTCTCACCGCGCCCTGCCTGCAGATCCCACGCCGGCGGATTTCCGCCAGATATTGAGTCGGCCGGTCCCTGCCAACTCAAGCGGTAGGGGTGTTGCGCGAAAGACTCAGGTCTAGACTTGCGTAGGCCGCAGCGACCGGCGCGAAGCTGCGGCGGTGCAACGGTGTCGGTCCATGCTCGCGCAGCGCGCGCAGATGGTGCGGACAGCCATAGCCCTTGTTCGAATGCCAGTTGTACGCGGGGTGCGTCTCGGCATGCGCGAGCATGATCGTGTCGCGGGTATGCTTGGCGACGATCGAGGCCGCGGCGATCGACCGCGACTTGGCGTCGCCACCGACCAGAGCGGTCGCGGTATGGCCCCAGCGCGGCAGGCGGTTGCCGTCTACCAGCACGTGCGCAGGCGCCTGCGCCAGCGCCTCGACCGCGAGCGTCATCGCCTTCATCGTCGCCCAATAGATGTTGAGCGTGTCGATCTCGTCCGCCTCGACGATCCCGATCCCGACGATCGCGCAGTCGTGCAGCCGCGCGCAGAGACGTTCGCGTTCGGAGGCGGAGAGCTTCTTAGAATCGTCGATCCCGCGCGGCACGCCGCGGGCCGGCAGGATGACCGCCGCGGCGACCACCGGCCCGGCGAGCGGACCGCGCCCGGCCTCGTCGACGCCCGCGACCGGCGCCGCGCACAGCTTTTCGTGTTTCAGTCCCGGCATGTGTCGAACGGTATCTTTCCGAGCGCGTGGCCCATGGGTCCATGTCCTTCGCCCAACCCCGGTGCGGCGACAAGCGCGGCGCGAACGAACGCGATGGCGCGGCCGATCGCATCGGCGAGCGGCAGGCCGGCAGCCAGCCCCGTGGCGATGCCGCTCGCGAGCGTGCAGCCGGTGCCGTGGCTGTGCCGGGTGTCGATGCGCGGGTTGGCCCAGAGTGTGTCGCCGTCGTCGGCGACAAGGCGGTCCTCGACGATCGGACCGTCGCGGTGACCGCCTTTGACGAGCAATGCGGGGCCGAGTGCGCGGATCGCGGCCTCCCCGCCCAGCGCTGCGAGTTCGGGGAGATTGGGGGTCACGACCGTCGCCAGCCGCATCAATCGGGTGAAGGCTGCGATCGTGTCGGAATTGGCAAGGATCGCACCGGTGGTGGCGACCATGACGGGGTCGAAGACGATGGGAAGCCCCGTGCGTCGTTGTTCCCCCGCGAAGGCGGGGGCCCAGTCTGGATCCCCGCCTTCGCGGGGAGACAAGGCGGCGAGTCGATCCGCGATCGCATTGGCCGTCTCCGCCGACCCGATCATTCCGATCTTCACCGCATCGACGCCGATGTCCGAGACGACCGAATCGATCTGCGCGAGCACCATCGCGGTCGGGATCTGGTGGACCGCCTGCACGCCCAGCGTGTTCTGCGCGGTGATCGCGGTTACGACGGTCATCGCGTGGCCGCCCAGCATCGTGATCGTCTTGATATCGGCCTGGATGCCGGCCCCGCCGCCGGAGTCCGATCCGGCGATGACGAGGATGCGGGGGATGGGCATGGCGTATCCGTACCCCAGCCACACACCCTCCGTCACCCCGGACTTGGTCCGGGGTCCACCGCGCCGCGAATCAAAGGCTTGAGACAATGTGGCCCGGTGGATGCCGGACCAGGTCCGGCATGACGAAGTTACTGGTATGCACGGTGTCTGTTACGCCGCGCGCGCCTTGACGATCTTGCCCGGGGTCTTCGGAGGCTCGCCCTTGGGCAGCGCGTCGATCAGCTCCATGCCGTCGGTGACCTGGCCCCAGACGGTGTACTGCTTGTCGAGGAAGCGCGCGTCGTCGAACACAATGAAGAACTGCGAGTTCGCGGTATCCGGCTGGTTGGTGCGCGCCATCGAGCACACGCCGCGGACATGCGGCTCCGCCGAGAATTCGGCCTTGAGATTGGGCTTGTCGCTGCCGCTCATGCCGGTGCCGGTCGGATCGCCGCCCTGCGCCATGAAGCCCGGGATCACGCGGTGGAACACGACGCCGTCGTAAAAGCCGTCATTCGCCAGTTCGACGATGCGCGCGACGTGATTCGGCGCCAGGTCGGGGCGCAGCTTGATCGTCACGTCGCCGCCGTCCAGCGTCAGCGTCAGCGTCTCGGGGGTGTCGGCCATATGGTCTTCTCCTGAATTGGTGCGCGGCAGATAGGGAGCCGCTGCCCGACTGGCAAATGCGCGGCGGGCGGGTTAGGGCCCCCGGGGTCGGCGATTTGCGCCAAATAAGGGAGGCAGCCATGAGCGAGATCGAGCTTCCCGAGGCGGATACCGAAACCCAGCTCGATGAAGACGATCGGCTGAAGCCCGAATTCGTCAGCGCCGTGCTCGACGCGGTCGAGGCGGGCGATACCGAGACCGCGCGCGCGCTCGTCGAGCCGCTGCATCCGGCCGACATCGCCGATCTGTTCGAGCTGACCCCGCGCGAGGACCGTGCCGGGCTCGCGCATGCGGTCAGCGACCTGCTCGACGGCGACGTTTTCGCCGAGATGAACGATTACGTCCGCGAGGACCTGATCGATGCGCTGACTCCCACCGAGGTCGCCGACCTCGCCTCCGAGCTCGACACCGACGACGCGGTCGCGATCATCGAGGACATGGACGAGGACGAGCAGCGCGCGGTGCTGCGTGCGCTCGACCCCGACGACCGTGCCGCGATCGAGGAGGCGCTGAGCTATCCCGAGGAGTCCGCCGGCCGCCTGATGCAGCGCGAGCTGATCGCGGTGCCCGAGCATTGGACCGTCGGCGACGCGATCGACTATCTGCGCGGTCATGAAGAGCTGACGACCGATTTCTGGGAAATCTTCGTCGTCGACCCCGCGCACAAGCCGATCGGCACCTGCCAGCTGTCGTGGATGCTGCGCACGCCGCGCGGGATCGCGATGGCGGACGTGATGAAGCGCGAGCAGACCCTGATTCCGGTCGACATGGACCAGGAAGAGGTCGCGCTCCGCTTCCAGAAATACGCGCTGATCTCGGCCGCGGTGGTCGACAATGGCGGCCGGCTGGTCGGCATGATCACGGTCGACGACATCGTCCACATCATCTCCGAAGAAGCGGGCGAGGATACGCTCCGCCTGGCCGGCGCCGGCGACGGAGATATCAACGAACCGATCCGTCTGACCGTCCGCACGCGAATGACCTGGCTGATCGTCAACCTTGGCACCGCGATGATCGCGTCGTCGATCGTCGGGCTGTTCCAGGGCACGATCGCGACCTTCGCGCTGCTCGCGGTGCTGATGCCGATCGTCTCGGGGATGGGCGGCAATGCCGGCACGCAGACGCTGGCGGTGGTCGTCCGCGCGATCGCGACCAACCAGCTGACGAGTTCGAACACGCGCTGGATGGTGCTCCGCGAACTGCGCATCGCGGCGGCGAACGGCGCCATGCTGGGCACGCTGATCGGCATCGGCACCTTCGTGATCTTCGGCAACCGCGACCTGTCGATCGTGATCGCGGCGGCCATGCTGATCAACAACGTGACCGCAGGGCTCGGCGGCGTGCTGGTCCCGGTGACGCTCGACCGGATGAACGTCGACCCCGCCGTATCGTCGGCGGTGTTCGTGACGACGCTGACCGACACGATGGGGTTCTTCTCGTTCCTGGGGCTCGCGACCTTGTGGGGGCTGCACGGCTGACCCATCTGGGCGGACCATGGCGTTGCACCTCACCAAAGTCGCGTTCGGCGCGGAAAGCGTCGATCATCTCGCCGAACGGCTGCGGTTGCGCGGCGCGGAAGGACCGGTGTTCCTCACCACCCGCTATCTGCCCAAGCGGCACGAGGAGATCGCCGGGCCGATCGGCGAAGGGGGTTCGTTGTTCTGGATCCTCAAGCACCAGTTGATCGCGCGATCGCCGATCCTGGGCTTCGGCGAGGCCGAGGGCGGGCGCGTCGCGATCCATATCGATCCCGCGCTGGTGCTGGTCCAGGCGCGGCCCAAGCGCGCGCACCAGGGGTGGCGCTATCTGGAGGGCGCCGACGCGCCGGTCGATCTGGGCGGCGATGCGAGCGGCCTCGACGTCATGCCGGCAGCGCTGGTCGGGAAACTGGCGGAACTGGCGCTGATCTGACTTCCCGTCACCCCAGCGAAGGCTGGGGTCTCGTGCAGCAAGCGCGCGTTTCGAAACGGGAGACCCCAGCCTTCGCTGGGGTGACGATCAGGGGGATGCTGCCCCGCAGATTACCGGCCCACCGGCCGGCGCCTTCACGACGCATTTGGCCGGTCCCGTCACCGTTACCGAACCGAGCCCCGCGTTCGTTACCTGCGCCGACCCGCGCGCCTTCGCCTTGGTCTCGCCGACCCCGTCGACCGTAACGATGAGGTCGCCGACATCGAGCGTCGATGCGTCGATCACTCCCGGACCGCTGGTGGCCAGCCGCGCCCGCGCCGCGCGGCCGCCGAGACTCATCTGGCCGGTGCCGATCACGGTGGCGTTCAGCTGGTCGGTATCCGCCTTCGCCAGCGACAGGCTGCCGGCGCCGCTCACCGAGACATCGACCCGCATCGCCTTCATGCCGGTGATCGTGACCCGGCCCCCGCCGATCACGGTGGCGCCGACGAGGCTGGGCGTCGTCAGCGTCACGAGCACCGCTCCCTTCTTCTGCCCGGCCTGCTCGCCCCAGCCATTCAGCCCCTTGCCGACGATCAGCGTCGCACCGGTGACCCGGACGTCGACCTCCTCCGTCGCGCGCCCGTCGCCCGAGATCGTCGCACCCGGCGACCGCCCGGTCTCGACGCGTACCTCGAACGGGCCGTCGATGCGGATCCGTTCGAAGCTGCCGACAGAGACCGTGCGGGTCGCAGCCGGCGACGCGGCGGGGACGAGAAGCAATGCGAGCAGGAAATATCTCATGCCCGGCAGCCTCGCGCGTCCCGCACCGCCTGGCAAGTCAGCGGGCGCAGCGTACCGTGCCGGACCCCATCTTGGACACGGTGCAGCGCGCGTTCGGGCCCAGGTCGACATCGCCCGACCCGATCATGTCGACCTTGGCCGGACCGTCGACGACCGCGGTCGCGTCACCCGAACCGACGATCTCGACGCTGGCCGACTGCGCGCGCAGCTTGCTGCCGTCGACGCTGCCGGACCCGGCGATCTCGATCTTGAGCGCCTTGGCGGCCCCCGCCGCGATCGCATCGCCCGATCCCGCGATCGAGAAATCGGCATTCTCGACCTGCAGCGCGGCGATGCGGAGGTTGCCCGACCCCGCGATTCCGCCCGCGAACGCGCCGCCCTCGATCCGGTCCACCGTCATGTTGCCCGATCCGGCGACATCGGCCTCGACCAGCCGGGGCAGCGTGACGAACACCCGGACCTTCCCGCCCTTGCTCCAGTTCATGCCGGTATTGGGTTTGCGTCCGACGTCGAGCGTCGTGCCGTCGCGGCCGATACGCAGCTTGTCGAGATCCTCCGACGCTCCTTCGGCGCGGACCGAGAAGCCCGTGCCCACGCGGACGTCGATGTCGTCCGACCCGCGCAGCGCGATTCCCGTGAAATCGGCGATCTGGAAGGTCCGCGCCGCGCCGCTACCCTGGGCGGGAATGGCGGTACCCTTGGCGTCGCTACTGGACGAGAACGAGCAGGCGGAGAGGGGAATGAGCAGGCCGAGTGCAAGCAACTTCATGGCGATCCTCCTGTGTATTGCACAGACAATACACCTGTTCGGATCGGGCGCCAACGAAAAAGGGCGGCCCCGCAGGACCGCCCTTTCGTCGTCGACATGGAACGCGGCGGTTACGCCGGCACCTTGTCCTTGTTGTAGATCGCAGCGGCGGCGCGGAGGATCTCGAGGATCTTCTCCTGCGCCTTGGGCTCGTCGATCTCTTCCATCGCGGCCAGTTCGCGTGCGAGGCGGCTGGTCGCGCCTTCGAAGATCTGGCGCTCGGAATAGCTCTGCTCGGGCTGGTCGTCGGCACGGAACAGGTCGCGGACCACTTCGGCGATCGACACCAGGTCGCCCGAGTTGATCTTTGCCTCATATTCCTGCGCGCGGCGCGACCACATGGTGCGCTTGACCTTGGGCTTGCCCTTCAGCGTATCCATCGCCTCGCGCATCGTCTTGTCCGACGACAGCTTGCGCATGCCGACGCTCTCGGCCTTGTTGGTCGGCACGCGGAGCGTCATGCGCTCCTTCTCGAACCGCAGCACATAGAGTTCCAGGGTCATGCCGGCGATTTCGGAGCGTTGCAGCTCGATCACGCGGCCGACGCCGTGCTTTGGGTAAACGACATAATCACCGACGTCGAAGGACAGTGCCTTGGCAGCCATATGGGGCCTTTCCGGGTCATGCCTCCACAGGGATAGAGCGGCAAAGGACTCGCCGTTCAAGTATCCGGGAGGGGTAAGGGTTCGAACACACTCCAGCGGGCACGATCCATCGCGCCCGTCGCGGACCCTTTTAGCAGCTTTGCAACAAAATTACCAGCCGATCGTGGCAGAAGGTCTGCCGCAAGTCGGTTTATCGGCGGCTATCAGTCGCCGGCGCCGGGCTCCGGCGAGAAATACTTGTCGAACTTGCCCTCGACGCCCTTCATCGCGTCGGCGTCCGGCGGCGTCTGGTTCGCGTTGCGCGTGACGTTGGGCCATTGCGCCGAGAACGTCGTGTTGAGTTCGAGCCACTGCTCGAGCCCGCTCTCGGTGTCGGGCAGGATCGCTTCGGCGGGGCATTCGGGCTCGCACACGCCGCAGTCGATGCACTCGCTCGGGTTGATGACGAGCATGTTCTCGCCTTCGTAGAAGCAGTCCACGGGGCACACTTCCACGCAGTCCATGTACTTGCAGCGGATGCAGGCATCGGTGACGACGTAGGTCATTGAAGGCTCCCTTGGCCGGATCTCCGGCGCGAACGAGGCCCGACTATGCGTGGTTCCCCACCACGTCAATCATCCGCCGGCTTCTGCGCGCCATTCCGTGGCTTTAGACCTGCCCCGATCCTCCCCCGCCAGGGGGAGGATCGAGAACGTCAGGACGCTCAGACGTCCTCCGTCTGCCCCGCGATCAGATCCTGGTAGCACGCCTGCGCCTCCGGGGCGGGGCCGCGTCGGACCGGCAGCGCCTCGACCCGGATGACGCGGACGCGGTCGTTGGCAGCGAAGGTCAGGACGTTCCCGATGCGGACCGGGCAATGCGCGCGGTCGATCGGCCGACCATCGATGCGCAGCCGCCCCTTCTCGGCGATCGCCTGCGCGGCGCTGCGCGTCTTGGCGAGACGCACGAACCACAGGAAGCGATCGATCCGCATCGCCTCAGCCATGGCGGACCCGGGCAGCGAGCGCAGCGAATGCTCCGGACAGCGCGGTGTCGGACACGGGCGGCGGCGGCGTCTTGGCAGGCGGGCGGCCGCGCCACACCCAGCGCGGGACGTCGCCGGGAACGGGGCGGAAGCCGAGTTCGGCCATCAGCCGCTCGAGCGATGCCGCCTCGAGCCCGATCGAGGTGGCAAGCGCGGGATCGGGGGCAAAGGGCGTGCGGCCGTCGCGCGCATCATGCGCCGCGCGGGCGATCCGCTCGACCAGGTCGACCCGGACCGCCTGGTGCGCGAGCGGACGGAAGCCGCTGGCGATCCCCGCGCCGGACCGCGGCAGCACGGTGGCGCCATCGGGAGTCGCAGGCGCCGAAGCCCCGCGCGTCGCGAGCAGCGCGCGACGCCAGCGCGCGGCTTCGGGCTTCAACAGCCGCGCGTCGAACAGGTCGAGCGCACCGATCGTGATGCCGAGCGTACGCAGCCGCTTGCGCTCGTCGGGGGCGATCGCGTCGAGCGACAGCCGCAGCGGCATTCGCGGGGTGATGCCCCCCGCCGCCTCGATCGCACCGACCACCGCACGCAGCGCCGGCGTCGCCAGCGGGTCGCGTGCCACCTCGGCGAGGCGGACGAGCCCGCCGACGCGCTTGCCCAGCATCGTCGCCAGCCATGCCCCCAGCCGCGCCTGAACTCGCTCGCGCATCGGCTTGTCGAGGCAGTCGAGATCGCGGTCGAGCACGAGTTTGGGCCGCGCGAGCGACGCCCCCATGCCGAGCGTCGCGACGCGGTGCCCGGCCCAGACGATATCGGTCTCGTCGAGCGTGATATCCCCGTCCGCCGCATCGATGAGCGCTTGGCCGCGCCGCGCGCGCTCGCCCGCCAGCCGCTTTTCCGCCGCGGCGAGCAACAGTCGCTTGTCCGCCGCGCGCGCGTCCGCCGCGACGGTGAAGCGGAACCCGTCGAGCCGGCCGATCGCATGGTCTTCGACCATCACCTCGCCCTCCGCACCGATCACGACGGGCAGCGACGCGGCATCGGCGCCGATCTGCCGCATCAGCGCGGTGGTACGCTTGTCGACGAAGCGCTGCGTCAGGCTGGCATGCAGCGCGTCGGACAGCCGCTCCTCGAGCGCGGCGGTGCGCGCCGCCCAATGCGCGGGCTCGGCCAGCCAGTCGGTGCGCTGCGCGATATAGGCCCAGCTGCGCGCGGCGGCGATCCGCCCGGCGATCACCTCGACGTCGCCCGCGACGGTGTCGAGCCGGGCGATTTCGTCGGCGAACCATTGGTGCGGAATATGCCCGCGCGCCTCGCTCAGATGACCGAACAGCCGCGAGACGAAGCGCGCATGCGGATCGAGCCCGACTTTCCGGAAATCGGGAACGCCGCATGCCGCCCACAGCCGCGCGACCATCTTCGGATGGCGCGCACGCTCGCGGACCCAGCCTTCTTCGGCAAGCCGCTTCAGCACGCCGAGATCGAGCGCCTGGGGTGCCGCGCGCAGCACTCCCGATGGCGGTCGCGCCTCCAGGCTCGCGATCAGCGCATCGACGCTCGCGAAATCGGGCTCGCCCTCGCGCCAGTAGAGGTTCTCGAGCCGCGGGAAGCGATGCTCCTCGATCGCCAGCACCTCTTCGGGCAGGAACGCGCCGGGACCGTCGTCGGACAGCGCGCCGAACGTCCCGTCGCGCTGGTGGCGGCCCGCACGGCCAGCGATCTGCGCCATCTCTGCGACGGTCAGCCGCCGCTGGCGCTTGCCGTCGAACTTGTTGAGGCTGGCGAACGCGACGTGCGCGACGTCCATGTTCAGCCCCATCCCGATCGCGTCGGTGGCGACGAGATAATCCACCTCGCCCGCCTGGAACATCGCGACCTGCGCGTTGCGCGTGCGCGGGGACAGCGCGCCCATTACCACCGCGGCGCCACCCCGCAGCCGACGCAGCATCTCGGCGACCGCGTAGACTTCCTCGGCGCTGAACGCGACGATCGCGGAACGCTTGGGCAGACGGCTGATCTTCTTCGCGCCTGCATAGGTCAGCGTCGAGAATCGCGGGCGATTGACGATCTCGGCGGTCGGCACCAGCGCCTTGATCATCGGCCGCAGCGCCTCCGACCCCAGGATCATCGTCTCCTCGCGACCGCGCGCGCGCAAAAGCCGGTCGGTGAAGACGTGGCCGCGTTCGGGATCGGCCCCCAGCTGCGCCTCGTCGATCCCGACGAACGCGACGTCCCGGTCGGGCATCGATTCGGCCGTGCACAGCAGCCAGCGTGCGTCCGGCGGCGTGATCTTCTCCTCGCCGGTGATCAGCGCGACGCGGTTCGCGCCCTTGATCGCGACGACGCGGTCATAGACCTCGCGCGCCAGCAGCCGCAGCGGAAAGCCGATCATCCCGCTCGAATGCGCGCACATCCGCTCGATCGCGAGATGCGTCTTGCCCGTGTTGGTCGGCCCCAGCACGGCCGTGATCGTACCGGACGCATCGTCGTTCATGCGGGGTAACATCGGGCGTTCGGGCCGCGCTTGCAATGACTTGCGCGACACCGCGTCCTGTCCCGCCGTCAGTCCAGTCCTTGCGCCGGCGATAGACGCGCGAGCAATCCGACGGCGTCCGCACCGCGAACCGCGCACCCGACCAGCTGTGCGAAACCGGAGAAAACCCCTCGCTTCGCGCCGGTTCCACACGGGTTTCACGGGCCGGCTGCACGGCGCAACGCCTCGGCGCAAACGCGTCTCTCCCTGCCCCCGGTTAATTTGACTTTAGCACCTGTTCTCCACAACCACCGCACCCGACGCCGCGGGGGGACCGCGCGCTTTGCCGAAAGTGCCTGCGTGTTTCTTCGTGACGAGACTGGACTGGAACTGGCCGGCGGAACCACCGCGCGCGCGTTCGGTCGTGCCTTGGTGGAGTATCCGGTACCGACGCGGTTCGACCGCGTTCGCGACGCGCTGGCGCAGGTCGACTGGGTGCCCGATCTCGGGTCACGCGTCGGATCGCGCGACTGGTGGCGCGGGCTTGCGACCTGCACCGCGCTGTGCGCGGCGACCTGGGCGTTGTCGCCGGGCTTTCGTCCCCTGGTCGGTGCCGTTCCTGCGCCGCTTGCCGGTGCCGAATGGGACGAATCGCGCGCGCTGGCGATCTCGCCGCTCGCGCTCGGTGCCGATACCGGGCGGCACATGGCGGCGAACGACCTAGTCGCGCCACTCGCCGAAGCACCCGAGCGGCCGTCCGTCGAGCTGTCGGCGACGCTTGGCGAAGGCGATGCGCTCGACCGCGTGCTGATCCGCGCCGGCGTCGGCCGCAACGATGCCGAAGCCGCAGCCGCGCTCGTCTCGCAGGCAGTGGACCCGGCTGCCATCAAGGCCGGGACGCGGATCGCGCTGACGCTCGGTCGTCGCGCCGATCGCACCACCGCGCGGCCGCTGGAAGCGCTCGACTTCCGCGCCCGGTTCGACCTCGGCCTGACGCTGACGCGCGCCGCCACCGGCCTGACCATGACGCGCAAGCCGATCGCGATCGATTCAACCCCGCTTCGGATCCAGGGGCTGGTCGGCTCCAGCCTCTACCGCACGACCCGGGCGGCAGGCGTCCCGGCCAAGATCGTCGAGGCGTATATCAAGGCGCTCGCGACGCGTATGTCGATCGGCCGCGACGTGACGGCAGCCGACCGGTTCGACCTGATCGTCGAGCGCGACCGCGCCGCGACCGGCGAGACGCGGATCGGTAATCTTCTCTTCGCCGGGCTGGACCAGGGTCGCAAGACCGTGCAGCTCGTCCGCTTCGCCGCCGACCCCTCCAACGAGGATGCCAGCATCGGTGGCTGGTTCGACGTCAACGGCCAGACCGAGCGCCGCGCGGTGTCGGGGCTGCCCGTGCTCGGACGGATCACGTCGAGCTTCGGCTGGCGGATGCATCCGCTGCTGGGCTTCACGCGGATGCACAAGGGCCTCGATATCGGTGCGCCCTATGGGTCGCCGATCCATGCGATGACCGACGGCATCGTCGCGTTTGCGGGCCGCACCGGCGGCTACGGCAATTTCGTCAAGCTGGCGCATGGCGGCGGGATGGCGAGCGGATACGGCCATATGAGCCGGATCGCGGTCTCGTCCGGCACGCGCGTGCGCCAGGGCCAGGTGATCGGCTATGTCGGCTCGACCGGCATGTCGACGGGGCCCCACCTGCACTGGGAGGTCTGGCGCAACGGCACGGCGATCAATCCGAGCTCGGTCGCCTTCACCAGCGTCGCGGCGTTGTCGGGTGAAAAGCTGCGTGCGTTCAAGGCGCGGGTCGCGCGGCTGCTGGCGGTCAGGGTCGGCGCGTAGCCGCGCGCTACAGTCCGGTTGCCAGCGTCTTGATTAGCCAGTCGTGGAACAGCTTGACCGGCTTTTGCTGCAGGGCGCGCGGCCGGCACACGAACCAGTAGCTGTACGGGCTCTCGACCTCGATATCGAACAGCCGCACCAGCCGCGGGTCGTTAGCGTCCTCGAAATGGCTGGCATGCATGAACGCGATGCCAAGCCCCTGCGCCGCCGCCTCGAGCATCAGCGCGCCAGAATCGAAATGGTCGATCGCCAGCGGCTCGATATCCTCCAGCCCCGCCGCGGTGCGCCAGGCGGTGAACGTGTCGGGCATGTCGCGGTGCAATAGCGCGGTCAGTTCCGAGAGCTGCTCAGGCTTCGTGACAGGGTTCGCCCGTTCGAGCAGGCTGCGTGCGCCGATGACATAGACCGAGTTGCGATCCAGCCGCTTGGCATAGAGCGACGGGTCGATCTCGCGCTGCAACGCGATCACGGCGTCCAGACCGTCGCCCAGCCGCGACACGCCGTGCCCGGCCGTGTCGATGTCGAGATGCAGTTCGGGATGCGAGATGCGCAGTTCCCCCAGCCGCGGGAACAGGCGTTGCGACGCGAACAGCGGCAGGATGCCGAGCCGCAGCCGTAGCACTTCGGTCCCGCTGGTCAGCGATTCGACCGCGTCGGACAGGCTGTCGAGCACCGGCGCGATCTGCGCCAGCAGCCGTTCGCCGTCGCCGTTCAGGACCATCGCCTGGTGACGCCGCGCGAACAAGGGCTTGCCGATGAAGCGCTCCAGGCTCTGTACGCGACGGCTGAGCGCCGGCGCCGACAGCGCCAAATCCTCTGCCGCCGCCTTGATCGATCCCAGCCGCGCGACCTGCACGAAAGCCTCGATCGCGCCCAATGGGGGCAGTCTGCGCATGATCACCCTCCCGGAGTCGTCGCCTGCAATCGTACCGGCGATTGCGTCGACTGCAATCGTAGTGATTCCTTTCGCACTTGCAACATGAACCGCTGCCGGCGAAAAGGACCTCGCCTTTCAGGCATCCTCTCCTAAAAACTTTCACGGGCTGGCCTTTCGGGGCCGGCCCTTTTTTTGTCTTTTCAAGTCCTCGCAAGCCCGGAACGCGCGACCTATCTCACGCGCTATCAAGCCCGAAGGATGATCATGGCCGACAGCGAAACCCCGACGCGGAAAATCCAGGTTGCCAATGCCCGGCCCGAAGACAGCGGGCGTGGGCTGGCGCATCTGCCCCGCGCTCTGATGGCGGCGCTGCAGATCGCCGAGGGCGACGTGATCGAGATCCTCGGCAAGCAGAACACGCCCGCGCGCGCCGTCGGCCCCTATCCCGAGGACGAAGGCCTCGACATCGTCCGCATCGACGGGTTGCAGCGCGCCAATGCCGGGGTCGGGTCGGGCGATTTCGTCGAGGTGCGCAAGGCGGAATCCAAGCCGGCGACGCGCGTCGTCTTCGCGCCCGCGCAGCAGAACCTGCGGCTGCAGGGGTCGACCAACGCATTGAAGCGGACCTTTCTGGGCCGGCCGATCTGCCAGGGCGACATCGTCGCGACCGCGGGTCACCAGCGCGTCGGCAACATGCCGCCAGGCGTTCAGCAGTTCATGAACGCGCCGGCCTATGCGTTGCAGGAGATCCGGCTCGCGGTGATCGCGGCGAGCCCCAAGGGCGTCGTCCATATCGACGAGAATACCGAGATCGAGCTGCGCGCCGAATATGAGGAGCCCGAGGCCGCGCGGCGTGCCGACGTCACCTATGACGATATCGGCGGCATGGCGCAGACCATCGACCAGTTGCGCGAGATGGTCGAGCTGCCGCTGCGCTACCCCGAACTGTTCCAGCGCCTCGGCGTCGATCCGCCCAAGGGCGTGTTGCTGCACGGCCCGCCCGGCACTGGCAAGACGCGGCTCGCACGCGCGGTCGCCAATGAATCTGATGCGCAGTTCTTCCTGATCAACGGCCCCGAGATCATGGGCTCGGCCTATGGCGAGTCGGAAGGCAAGCTGCGCCTGGTGTTCGAGGAGGCCGCCAAGTCGGCGCCGTCGATCGTGTTCATCGACGAGATCGATTCGATCGCGCCGAAGCGCGGACAGGTGTCGGGCGAAGCGGAAAAGCGTCTCGTCGCGCAGCTGCTGACGCTGATGGACGGGCTGGAATCGCGCGCGAACCTCGTCGTGATCGCCGCCACCAACCGGCCCGAGGCGATCGACGAGGCGCTCAGGCGTCCCGGCCGGTTCGACCGCGAGATCGTCGTCGGCGTCCCCGACGAGCGCGGGCGTCGCGAGATCCTCGGCATCCACACCCGCGGCATGCCGCTGGGCGACCGCGTCGACCTCGCCGAGCTGGCGCGCACGACCTATGGGTTCGTCGGGGCCGATCTCGCCGCACTGACGCGCGAGGCGGCGATCGAGGCGGTGCGTCGGATCATGCCGAAGCTTAACCTCGAAGAGCGAACCATCCCGCCAGAGGTACTCGACGAGCTGTCGGTGACGCGCGAGGATTTCATGGGTGCGCTCAAGCGCGTCCAGCCCTCGGCGATGCGCGAGGTCATGGTGCAGGCGCCGACCGTGCGCTGGGCCGATGTCGGCGGGCTCGACGACGCGCAGATGCGGCTGAAGGAAGGCGTGGAACTGCCGCTCAAGAACCCCGACGCGTTCCGGCGGCTCGGCATCCGGCCCGCCAAGGGGTTCCTGCTCTATGGTCCGCCCGGTACCGGCAAGACCTTGCTCGCCAAGGCGGTCGCGCGCGAATCGGAGGCGAACTTCATCGCCACCAAGTCGAGCGACCTGCTGAGCAAATGGTATGGCGAGAGCGAGCAGCAGATCGCCAAGCTGTTCAGCCGAGCACGGCAGGTCGCGCCGTGCGTGATCTTCATCGACGAACTCGATTCGCTGGTGCCCGCACGCGGCTCCGGTGCGGGCGAGCCGCAGGTGACCGAGCGCGTGGTCAATACCATCCTCGCCGAGATGGACGGGCTCGAGGAGATGCAGTCGGTCGTCGTGATCGGCGCGACCAACCGGCCGAACCTGATCGACCCGGCCCTGCTCCGCCCGGGCCGGTTCGACGAACTCGTCTATGTCGGCGTCCCCGACAAGGCGGGGCGCCGGCGGATCCTGGGTATCCAGACGGGCAAGATGCCGCTTGCCGGCGATGTCGATCTTGACGTCATCGCGAGCCGTACCGAGCGGTTCAGCGGTGCCGACCTTGAGGACGTCGTCCGCCGCGCCGGGCTGGTCGCACTGCGCCGCGCCATCGACTCTACGCAGGTGACGATGGCCGACTTCGACACCGCGCTGACCGAATCGCGCCCGTCGGTGACGCCAGAGACCGAACGCGAATACGAGCAGATGGCCGCGCGGCTGAAACAGGATGCGACCGCGATCCAGCCGATCGGTTTCGCGTTTCCCAAGCGCGACGACTGACCTTCCCCGTCGCCCCGGACCGGGTCCGGGGCGACGGGACCGGAGTCATGCCGGCCCGACGATAGCGTCCCAGCGATACCCCCGCGTCACGGTCGCGACCGACACGGTATACCAGGCGTACCAGCGCGCGCGCCCCATTTCGCGGATCGCCGCATGATCGACCTGGCCGCGCCAGGCGATCGCGGCGGCCTCGTCCCTCCAGTAGCTGACCGTGACGCCGATCCCGTCGGTCCCGCGCGCGCTGTCGATGCCGCGATACCCGGGCTGGGCAGCGGCGAGCCGGTCCATCGCGTCGGCGGCCGCGGCATAGCCCGCATCGTCCGCAGCGGTGCGCTGCGAGACGAAGATCACCGCGACCTGCCCGTTCCGATCGTCATCCATGTGCACCGATTAGGCGCCGCGCCGGTCGTGGCAAGTCCTTGCCGACCCGCGGCTCGTCGCGGCGATGCAACCGCGACGCTTGAAAGACGTTCGGATTTCGTGCGACGGGAGTGTCAAAGCTTCGCCAGCGCGCGAGCGCCTGGAAATTAAGGAACGCGATGCCTAGTTCGACCACCGCCGCCCGACGTGCGCGCACCCGTCCCGCCGGCGTTCCGTCCCCGTGGCAGATGTTCTTTTCGGAATTTCTGAAACACCCGGTGATGGTCGGATCGGTCGTGCCGTCGTCGGACAAGCTGATCCGTAAGATGCTCGACCGCGTCGACTGGGCGAACTGCAAGCTGTTCGTCGAATATGGCCCGGGCGTCGGCACCTTCTGCCGCCCGATCCTCGACCGCATGGCGCCCGATGCCAAGCTGATCGTGATCGACACCAACGCCGATTTCATCCGCTATCTGCGCCACACGATCACCGATCCGCGGTTCTTCGCGGTGCTGGGGTCGGCGGCCGAGGTCCAGACCATCGTCAGCGACCACGGCTTCGAATCGGCGGACTATGTGCTGTCGGGCCTGCCCTTCTCGACCCTGCCCGCCGGTGTCGGCCCAGCGATCGCGCATGCGACGCACGCCGTGCTGCGTCCGGGCGGCGCGTTCCTGGTCTATCAGTTCAGCCCGAAGGTAAAGGACTTCCTCACCCCCCATTTCGCGACGATCGATCACGACATGGAATGGTGGAACGTACCCCCGGCCCAGCTGTACTGGGCCTGGAAGGCCTGAGCCTCACGGCTCGGCCACAACGGTACCGCCGCGGCCGACCCTCGACTATTCGTCGATGCCGAAGTTCAGCCCGCGGGACACGCTGGGATCGACGACCGCGACCAGGAAATAGGCGCCGAGCTGCTTCAATCGCTGCACCCACCCGGTGTTCGCCTTGTACAATGCGGCCGTGATCTCCGTTGATTTGCCGATCTCGCCGTCGACATAGCGTCGGACATGGTCGGCGAACGCCCGGTCCTCGATCCTGAGCATCAGCTCGAGATTAATGAACAGGCTCCGCATGTCGAAATTCGCGGATCCGATATGGACCGCGTCGTCGATCACGTAGAGCTTGGTATGCAGCTTGGTCGGCTGATATTCGAACAGCCGGACCCCCTTCCGGAGCAGGCCGGCATAGGTGAAGCGTGCCGCTGCGATCGTCGCATTGTTGTCGGACTTGCTCGCCGTCACGATCCGGACGGCCGCCAGCCGCCGTCCCGCGCGGTCCAGCCGGCGCAGCAGCGCGGGGCTCGGCGTGAAATAGCCCGCGATCACGTCGATCCGGCGGCCGGCGCGCATGTCGTCGCGCACCGCCCGCGCCCAGGGCGACAGCCGCCGCGTCGGTCCGCCGATCAGCCAGCGCGTCGCGCCCCGGGTCTCGCTCCACCGCGACAGCGCGGCATTCAGGCGGCGCAGCTTGCCCTTGCCGTCATGGATCCAGTCGCGCAGCGCGTCGAAATAGCCGGCTAGCCGCTCGGCCGCGGGCCCCTCGACCAACAGCCCCAGGTCGCGCCAGGCCTGTTCGGCGACGGTGCCGAAATAATCATCCTCGATGTTGAAGCCGCCGATGATGATCCGCTGCTCGTCGGCCAGCGCCAGCTTCTGGTGGTTGCGCAGCAGATAGCGTCGCCCGAAGCTCGCCGAGAAGCGGCAGACCGCGACACCCGCGGATTCCAGGGGGCGGAAGAAGCGATCGTCGGCCCCGTCGCTGCCGAACCCGTCGACGATCAGCGAGACCGTCACGCCGCGTCTGGCGGCCGCGATCAGCGCGGCGTTAACACGCTGCCCCGACTCGTCGTCGGCATAGATGTAATAGAGGATGCGCAGCGACCGCGTCGCGCTGTCGATGAGTTCGAGCAGCGCGTCGAGCCGCCGCGGGCCGGTATCGAGAAGCGTCAGCCCGTTGCCGTCGACGGTGAAGCTGGGCTGCGGCTGAAGCGGTTCCATGGCCGCGGGTGATGGCCATGCCGGGCCGTGCTGGCAAGCATCGGCGTTTTCTTGACTTCGGCGTGCCCTTCGCCTAGGCCATCTGCTTCCATTTATCGTTGTTGCGAAGGATGCGGCATGGCGCGCGTTACCGTCGAGGATTGCGTCGACAAGATCCCCAACCGGTTCGACCTGGTGCTGTTCGCGGCTCAGCGGGCACGCCAGATCTCGGGCGGCGCCGAACTGACGCTCGAACGCGACCGTGACAAGAACCCGGTCGTCGCGCTGCGCGAGATCGCGGACCAGAACGTCAAGCCGGCGCATCTCAAGGAACAGGTGATCCAGGGCCTGCAGAAGGTCCGCGTCGACGACGACGACGAGGTCGATGCGGTCGGCAGCCTCTCGGCCTCGGCCGAGGCGCTTCGCCTCACCGCCGCCGCGCCGCCGCGGAACCAGAATCTGGGCGCGGACTACGAGGGCTGAGCATGAGCCCGCCGTCTAACGCTTAGCGTTGGACGGCCATCAGGCAAATGCTGCCCGCGGACGGCGCGGCTTCACCGCGACGCCGAAATACGAATAGCCCGTGGGTAGTGCCTGCGGGCTTTTTCGTGCCTGTTTGCCCAATCCGTTCGTGCTGAGCGAAGTCGAAGCACAGGACCCACGCGCAGGCCCTTCGACCTCGCTCAGGGCGAACGGGGGGGGTGGTGCGCCTCCACGTCTTGATACGTGATGCCGGACCTGGCCCGCCATCCACCGTCCCGCACGCTCTCAGGCCGATGGGTACGCGGCCCGGTGGACCCCGGACCAAGTCCGGAGTGACGAAGGGGTCTATTCCTCGTCGGTCTCGGTTGCCCGTGTCGACCGCCCCTTGAACCCCTGCGCCACCACGAACCATTCGACCGACCCCTTGCGGCTCGCCGGCGGCTTGGCGTGCTTCACGCTGGTGAAATTGCGTTTCATCTCGGCCACCAGCTGCGAATCCGCGCCGCCGGCGAACACCTTCGCGACGAACGCGCCGCCCGGCATCAGCACGTCGCAGGCGAAATCGAGCGCGGTCTCGACCAGCGCCATCGTCCGCAGCGCGTCGGTCTGCGGATGCCCCACGGTGTTCGCCGCCATATCGGACAGCACCAAGTCGGGGGCGCCGCCCAGCGCGTCGATCAGCTTCCCCGGCGCGGCATCGTCGAGGAAATCCATTTCCAGGATCGTCACGCCGTCGATCGGGTCGACCGGCAGCAGGTCGATGCCGACGACCGCAGCGTTCGGCAACCGGCGGCGCAGCACCTGCGCCCAGCCGCCGGGCGCCAGCCCCAGATCGACGACGCGCTTCTTGCCGCGCAGGAACGCGAACCGCTCGTCCAGTTCGCTCAGCTTGTACGCCGCGCGGCTGCGAAAGCCGTCGGCCTTGGCGCGCTTGACATAGGGGTCGTTCAACTGCCGCTCGAGCCACCGCGTCGACTGCGCCGTGCGCTTGCGCGCGGTCAGGACGCGGGTATGCCCGCCGGATCCTCCGCGGCTCATGGCTTCTGTGCCCCCATCAGGCGGCGAAGGATGCCTTCGCGGATCCCGCGATCGGCAATGCCGATGCGTTCGGCTGGCCACACGTCCATGATCGTCTCCAATATCGCGCAGCCCGCGACCACCAGGTCGGCGCGCTCGTTGCCGATGCACGGCAGCTTCGCCCGTTGCTCGATCGCCATGTGCGACAGATCGGCGCTGATCTTGCGCATTGCGGATGCCGGTACGATCAGCCCGTCGACGACGGAGCGATCATAATGGCTCAGTCCCAGATGCACGCTGCCGAGCGTCGTGACCGTACCGCTGGTCCCCAGCAGCCGCGGGCATGCGACGTCGCGCGGCAGACGCCCGGCGAAGCCCGCAAAGCTGTCCGCGACGATCCTGCGCATCCGCGCGTAAGCCTCGCGCCGTCCGGCCTCGCCCTCGCCGCCTCCGGCATGCTCGGTCAGCGACACGACGCCCCATGGCGCCGAATGCCAGTCGAGCACGGTCGGAACCGGCGTCGAGGTATCGACCAGCACCAGTTCGGTCGATCCGCCGCCGATGTCGAAGACCAGCGCCGGATCCTCGCCCGGCTCGATCAGCGCATGGCACCCTAGCACCGCAAGCCTGGCCTCCTCCTCCGCCGAGATGATGTCGAGATGGATGCCGGTCTCCTCGAACGCGCGCGCGATGAACGCGGCACCGTTGCTGGCCCGGCGACACGCCTCGGTCGCCACCGATCGGGCGAGCGTGACGTTGCGGCGCTTGAGCTTTTCCGAACACACCCGCAACGCGGCGATCGTGCGTTCGATCGCGGCGTCGCTCAGCTGCCCCGTTGCCGCCAGCCCCTCGCCCAGCCGGACGATTCGCGAAAACGCATCGACGACCGCGAACCCGCCATTTTGCGGCCGCGCGATCAGCAACCTGCAATTATTGGTACCCAGATCGAGCGCGGCAAACGCCTGCGCATCGGACCAACGGCCACGGGAGGGCCGGGTCGCAACCGGACGGGCAGGAACTCCCTGCCGGTACGGCATTCGGGCGGAACCATCCCCCATCGCCGTAAGACTCGCTATATGATCTGCCGTCGCGGGACGATACCCGCTCGGTGCTTGCACCCAACGTAGCGCAGCACCCGGGTCAGGACAAGGTAAGCACCCAACAAGGCACGCAAGACGTTGACAGCGCCCGACCCGCCGCCTAGATCGCCCATCGCTGATGCCCCGTCGTCTAATGGTAAGACTGCGGTTTCTGATACCGCCTATTGAGGTTCGAATCCTCACGGGGCATCCAGCGTTCCGCGCTGTGATGACAAGCGCAGCCTTTCGTACAGCGTGGTCGAATTCAGTGCCTTGGGCGATCTGACGGTCGCGTCCGCGAGGCGAATGCTGCACGAGGGTTGCCTTCATCGGCACGGTCGCTTGATGGCCCAGGCCGGCGAACCTCATGACCCGCAGGAAGAGGTGTCCCCCTCTAGAGCGTCGCTAAGACGTCAGGAATGTTCGAAGCTGGGCGACGAGCCTTTCCTTGCGCCCGGCACGGTCGGATACGAGGTAATACGTCACGTCCTCCTGATCGACCTCCACCGGAAGAGGAACCACCAGACTGCCGTTCGCAAGCTCCGTCGAGACGAGGACGCGTTGCGCCAGCGCGACGCCCTGCCCTTCGATGGCCGCTTGATAGGCAAGTGCCGAGCTTTCGAGTTCGCGTCGGTGGGGAAGCCGCCCGAGATCGATCTCAGCGGCCTTGCACCACAGCCCCCAGTCGTCCGGACGCGCGCGCACCAGCAAAATGGTCTGTTCGGCCAGCCATGCCGCATCGGCGGGACGGCTGGGACGGATCAGGGACGGATGACATACCGGCACGAGAACGTTGGAGACCAACCGTGTGCAGCGATAGTGCGGCCAGTTGCCGTCGCCCAGCCGGATCCCGGCGTCGAAGTCCCCAAGATCGCTCCATTCTGACACCGTCGTCAGTCGGACATCAATCTCGGGATGGGCAAGTTGCAGCTGCGTGAGGCGGGGAATCAGCCACCGCGTAGCGAACGTCGTATAGGAGCGCAGGCGCAGGACCGATCGTCCCGCGGAGCCGTGCAGCTGCCCGCTCGCCTGGCGTAGCCCTTCGAAATGCGCGGTCACTCGCTCGAAATAGGTCGCGCCCGCGGCTGTCAGGGCAAGGCCGCGACCTTGCCGGACGAAGAGCGTGAGGCCGAAATGCTCTTCGATCTGTCGAAGCTGGTGGCTCACGGCGCCCGCGGTCACGCGCATCTCCTCGGCGGCCGCCTTCACGCTCCCCGTCCGCGCCACGCTCTCGAAGGCCCGCAGGCCGTTCAGGGGAGGCAGATCTCTCAATGCTCAAAATACCTCAATTGTTGAGCAGGATTACTCGATTGTCCGGCATGGTCCAAGCACTGACATGGGGGTCGTGCCGCTGAGAGCGTTCCCGGACGATTTCACTGCATCGAAGCCCGGGACGTTCGACACGCCGGGCGAACATGAGGAATACAGCATGATCAAGGTCTTCAATCCAGCCGACGGCTCGGTCGTCGGCGAAGCGCCCGAGTTGAGCGATGCCGAGGTGCAGGCCGCGGTCGATCGCACCTGTGAGGCGTTCCCAGCCTGGTCGCGCCGCCTGGCGAAGGAGCGGGGCGACCTGCTGCGTCGCTGGTTCGAACTCGTTCGCGACGACAGGCGCGCCTTTGCCGAAATCATGGTCAAGGAGAACGGCAAGTGCCTGACCGAGGCTCTCGGCGAGATCGATTACGGGCTCGGCTTCGTCGAATGGTATGCCGAGGAAGCCAAGCGCGTCTACGGCGACACGATCCCCAGCCACGCGCTCAACGCGCAAGTGCTCGTGACCAAGGAGCCGGTCGGGCCGACGGCGGCGATCACCCCGTGGAACTTCCCGTTCATGATGATCACGCGGAAGGTCGCAACGGCGCTCGCGGCAGGCTGTACCATGATCATCAAGCCGTCGGAGGAAACGCCGCTGACCGCGTACAAGCTGCTGGACTATGCCCGTAAGGCCGGCATTCCCGAAGGCGTGTTCGAAATGGTCACGGGCAACCCGAAGGCGATCGGCGAAGCCTTCACGAACGAACCGCGCATCCAGAAGATCTCGTTCACGGGATCGACCAACGTCGGCAAGCTGCTCGCGCGCAACAGCGCGGACAGCTTGAAGAAGATGACGTTGGAGCTCGGCGGCAACGCGCCGTTCATCGTTTTCGACGACGTCGATCTGGACATTGCGGTCCAGGGGCTGGTCTCGGCCAAGCTGCGCAATTCGGGGCAGGTCTGCATCTCGCCGAACCGCGTGTACGTGCAGAGCGGCGTCTACGAGCCGTTCATCGAAAAGCTCAGGGACGCGGTAGCGAAGATCCGTATCGACCAGGGGCTGCAGGACGAGTTCGTCGTCGGGCCGCTGATCAACCAGTCCGGCCTCAACAAGGTCATCGCGCTGGTCAAGGACGCGACCGACAAGGGCGCCCGCGTCGTGCTCGGCGGTGAACTCGCCGAACAGGGAGGCCTATTCTACAAGCCGACCATCCTCGCCGACACGACCGACGACATGCAGCTCGCATCGACCGAGATCTTCGGCCCGGTCTTCGCGATGTATCGCTTCGACAGCGAGGACGAGGTGGTCGCCCGTGCGAACGACTCCGAATACGGGCTCGTAGCGTACGCATACACGCGGGATCTCGGTCGTGCCTTCCGGCTCTCGCGCAACATCGAGGCTGGCATGGTGATCCTCAATTCGGGGTCGGTCGGCACCGCGTCGGTGCCGTTCGGTGGCATCAAGCAGTCGGGCTATGGCCGCGAAGGCAGCTATTACGGCATCGAGGAATACGTCCACGTCAAATACGTGCTGATGGCCGGTCTCGATCAATGAAACGCCGCGCGGGAGCGGCGGTACGTCGCTCCCGCGGTGGGGCTGCCTGCAACGGCGCGTGGCAGTCCGGAACGCTCGCGACCGACGTTCGAAACACCGACCGCCGGCCGCCCCATCGGGAGGATATCGGTATGCCTGTAGCCTCTCTCTGGCCTAGGCGAGCTCGAGGCCGGTACATGAGCGCAGCATCGGAGCAAGTATGACGGATCCATCTGCCAGAACGCCACAATTCCTGATTATCGGCGCGATCGTCGGCGCGATCCTGGTGCTGTTCGCATGGGTCGGCGGCTTTCTGAGTCCCACGCGGATCAGCGGCGGCAAGCTGGCCGACACGCTGCAGGCCAGCAGCAGTCAACCGCATCCCGGCTTCCGCCGCGCCCACGCCAAGGGGTTGTGCGTCTCGGGCCGTTTCACAGCAACCGGCGCGGGCGCAGCGCTGACCAGCGCAAGCCTTCTCGAGGCCGGTACGCTGCCAGTGATCGGACGCTTCTCGACGAACGCCGGCGATCCGGCCGCGCCTGACGCGAAGGCGGTGTTCCATGCTCTCAGCCTGCGTCTTGCCGGATCGGGCGGGTCTGAATGGCGGATGGCGATGGATCACACGCCGATCTTCATCGTGTCCAACGCCACCGATTTCGTCGCCCTGCAGAAGACCGGTCGGCCGGACCCGAAGACCGGCAAGCCCGACCCGGCAGCGATGCCGGCGTTCGTCGCCAGCCATCCCGAGACGGCCCGGTTTCTCGCCTATGTGAAATCCGCGCCGGTGCCCGCGAACTTCGCCGTCGGGACATACCACAGCATCAACGCCTTCCGCTTCACCACTGCGGACGGCAGGGCCAGCATGGTGCGCTGGCAGTTCGAGCCCGAGACGCCATTCGTTGCTCTCGACCCCAAGGCACCGCCCCCGTCGCGCGATGCATTGTTCGACGATCTGCGCACGCGAATGGCGTCCGGTCCGTCCGGTTGGCGGATGATCCTGATCCCGGCCAATCCCGGCGACCGCACCGACAATGCGACGATCGCGTGGACCGGTCCGCATCGCCGCATCGACGCGGGCGAACTGGTGCTCGATCATGTCGCCAGCGAGGAGACCGGCGGCTGCCGCGATTTCAACTTCGATCCGATGATCCTGCCTCCGGGTGTCGCTGCGGGCGACGATCCGCTGCCCGCCGTGCGCTCCGCAGCCTATTCCGCCTCGTTCAGACGGCGGGCGCTCGAAGGGCCGCGGCCCTCCCCTCTCTCTATCGCCGCCGCCAAGGAAGGGACCGTCCGATGAGCGCACCGTCCCGCTTCGCACTGCCGGCCCGTATGCTCCACTGGTCGATGGCGGTCGCGATCTTCGCCATGTTGCTGATCGGGGTGGGCATGGTCTCGACGTCCAGCGGCCGTTACGACGCGCTGCTCGCCTGGCACCGGCCGATCGGCATCGCCGTCCTGGTACTGGCACTGATCCGGCTTGCAGTCCGCTTCACGCACCGGGCACCATCGCTACCCGCCGATCTGCCGCCCGCACAGGCATTCGCCGCAAAGGCCTCGCACTGGTTGCTCTACGCCACGATGGTCGCGCTGCCGTTGATCGGCTGGGCCATGCAGTCGGCGGGCGGGTATCCGGTCGAAATATGGAAGGGCCTCGTGCTCCCCCCGATCCTGCCGCACGACATCGTGACCTACGGACTCCTGCGCCGCGCGCACGGCGTGATCGCGTACCTCTTCTTCGCACTCATCCTCGCTCACCTTGCGGCGGCGCTCTATCACGGCCTGGTGCGGCGCGATGGCGTACTGCGTAGCATGACCGGCTGATGGCGGGCGGTTCCCGACGGATCGGTGCAACGTCGGCGAGGACGGCAGCATGAGCGCGCTGCCGAAGACTTGGTTGCCGATCTCCGATATGCCCGGGGCGATGCGGGACGGGCGGTTGCTCATGCTGCTGCATGGCGGTCGGCAGGTGGTAGCATCCTGGTCCCGCGAACCACCGACCGACAAAGGCTTCTGGTGGAACGGCGAGGTCTCGGAAGAGACTGGTCGCAAGTGCCGGGTCGAAAATCCGACCTGCTGGTCCGAGATCGACCTGGATGCCTACAGGGACCATCACCGAGAACTGATTAGGGTCAGGGGCGCTTGAAGACGTAGACGAACTGGTCGGTGTGCCCCCTGATGGGACCTTCGAAGACCGTCGCGGTGTGCGGGTCGGCAGGGTTGCGCAGGACATCGCTCACAGCGACGAGCCGGAAGCCCGCCCTGGCGGCGTCGGCTTTCACTCTCTCGGGGTCGATGCGGTGTGTGGTGTCGGTCGATCGGAGCCCCGAGCCGGCCGGCGCTACGTGATCGATGACGACGAACCGGCCGCCCGGTTTGAGAGATTGAAACACGGCTCTGTTGAACGCGGCGACGTCGGCCGGCCCCATGAAGCGGTCGTAGAGATCATGATAGTTCTGGCGAATCCAGACGATATCGGCCCTGGTCGGCAGGCTGAACCTGTTCGGATGCGAGACCACGACCGTCACGTTGTCGTGTCCGGGCAGCGACTTCGAGCCGGACGGCGGCGTCACGATCTTGTCGTCCTTGTCGCCTTCGACGAAATGGACCGCGTAGACCTTGCCCGTCGAGCCGACGAGCGTGGAGAACAGCCGATCCCAATAGTCACCGGGCCAGATATCGGCGATGGTCGCGCCGGGACGAAGATCGAGAAGGGCGAGCAATTCCGCGGGATGGCGCGGGGCATCCTTCGCGCGATCGGCGCTTGGCCTGGCTGGGTCACCGATCGCAGCCGCGACCGGGGTCTCGGTCCGCGACGTGGCCCGTGCGGGGCCCGCGGACAACAGCACCGCCGCGAGCGGGAGGACCCAACGATCCGATCTTCGTGTCACGGTGCGCCGCCCCCTGGATGTTCGATACCGATGTTCTGCTCCCGGGCGCGGTCGACATCATGATGTCTCGAAAGCCACGGAACTCGGACATCCGTAGCGGGAGAAACGACCCAGTCTCTATACCCGATAAATCGAACGATGGGTTCGGGTTATCGTGGATAGTCGCGACCGGCCGCAATCCATACCGCTTGCCGAATGAATGACGCGGTTACAGACGCTTCCCGTCGATCGACGATCGATGGCGTGTCGGTGCCCCACCAGCGGGCACCGGGAGCCGATGCGTGAATGATCCGCTTCCTCAAGAAAGCCGTGTTGATGATCGCAACGGCATCGGCACCGCCGACCTGCGCCACGCCCGATCCAGCATACCGCCGGCAACCAGGGCTTGCTGGTCCACCTTCCGAACACCGGCGCTGTCCTGATCTCCGGGGACTGGAGCCATCGAGCCGCCGCACGTCGCCCCCGACGACCGTCAGCGGCAAAACCCTGACGTCGATCGACCGCATACCGACCATCGGCCGCGACGCGCATGCCACTTTGGTGATCGAACACGATCCGCCGGCCTCTGCCGGTAAGCGGCACCGGGTCCGATGATCTGGAACGACGCCCAGGTTGCTCGGCTCGTCCTGTCGGGCGCTCGCTCGGCGCGGAGCGGCCGACAGATGCTTGCGTGGCCGCGGCGTTGCCATCACGCCAGCTGACATGGGCATGGGGGGAGACAGTTCGGCGATGCGATTCGACAATCGGAATCCAATCAATCGTCGGACCGTGCTCGTCGCCGGCGCCGCCGCGCTCGCAAGCCAGGCAATGCCGACGGCCGCTGCAATGGACGAGATCTCGGCGTTGGAGCGCCGTTATGGCGGCCGGCTGGGCGTCTTCGCATTGGATCTCGAGACCGGTCGCACGTTTGCACATCGCAAGGACCAACGCTTCAAACTGCAGAGCACCTTCAAGGGCCTTCTCGCTGCCCTGGTACTCGCCGACGTAAGCCGAGGAGCGGAGAAGCTCGACGGCATCGTCCACTTCGGCAAGGCAGACTTGTTGCCGGCCTCGCCTGTCACCGAGGACGCCGTGGCGCGTGGACAGATGACGGTCCGCGAACTCTGCGAGGCCATCATGTATCGCAGCGACAACACCGCGGCCAACCTGCTGATGACGCGCCGCGGCGGGCCCGATCGCCTGACGAGGTTCCTTCGGGGCCTCGGCGACGACGTTACGCGCACGGACAGTTACGAAGGGCACATGAACGGACGCCCGGCGGCGTTCGACACGACGAGCCCACAGGCCATCGTGAAGACCGTCCGGACCCTGCTTCTCGGCAGCGCGCTTCCGCCTTCCTCCCAACGACAGCTCGAAACCTGGATGGAGGGCAACGTCGTCGGACGCACGCGTCTCCGCGCGGCATTCCCGTCGGACTGGCGGTCGGGAGACCGGACGGGCACCGGTGACGGGGTCTGCAACGATTACGCGATCGCACGACGGCCAGGGCGCGCGCCCCTCGTCATGAGTGCCTATTACGCCGCGCCCGGGATGCGCCTTCTGGATCAGGAAGCCGTGATCCGTTCGGTGGGCCGTACCGTCGTGGAATGGCAAAAATTCTGATTGCTCCCGCCCGGGCCGGCTCGTCGCGATTGCGACACTCGCGGCGTTTCCGGCGGGTACGTCTTGCGATCGAACCGTCGATACCCTCATCCATCAGCGTCGATCAAAGCGTCCTGAGCTCGGTCGAAGCTCAGTCGGAAGGTCGCGCCGGGGCCGTTGCCGACTACCGCCGCCTTTCCACCGTGTGACGCCATGATCTCCTGGACGAGATGAAGTCCCAGTCCACAGCCGTCGCGGTCCCAACGCTCGCGATGAAACGGCTCGAAGATGCGCGTCCTCGCGTCAGGTGGGACCCCTGGGCCCTCATCCGAGACCTCTATGGCGCGGTCATCGGTCACGCGCACCTCGATGGTCCCCGCTGCGTCTCCATGGGCGATCGCGTTGCCGAGAAGATTTGAGACCGCACGCGTGATCGCGTGCCAGTCGCCCTCGACGATCGCGGTTTCCCGCTCCGCGCTGAACGCGATCTCATAGCCGCTCGACAACGCCAACGGCGCCACGTCTGCCGTGGCTTCGCGCGCGAGCGCGACCAGATCGACCGGCTCTCGCCGCCGTCCTGCGAGTGTCAGGCGTTCGACGTCCAGCATCTGCCCGACCATCTGGTTCAGACGGTACAGCGTGCGTTGAAGGTCCACCCTCCGCGGATCATCGGGGACCGTCTCGATCTGTGCGCTGAGCACGGCCAAGGGCGCGCGAAGTTCGTGCGCGACGTCCGCGATGAAGCGGCGGCGCTGGTCGAATACGTGCGAGAGCCTGTCCAGCACGGCGTTGAACGCGCGGACCAGCGGCAGGATCTCCTTGACCACCCGGTGTTCCGACAGCCGCCCGTCCAGATCGGACGGATCGAGGCGGCCCGCTGCCTTCGCGACCGGACGGACCGAGTAGAGCACGATCGGGATCGCGAACGGCGCGCCCGCCATCGAGGTCAGGCATATCAGGCCCAGACTTATGTAGAACTCCACATCGCGGAGAAAAAACCCGAGCATCCAGTCCATCGCCGTGACGGCCCCCGGCCGGACGCCCCCGACGAACAGCGTCACGCTACCACCCGGTCCTACGATCTCCCGGATTGAGAAGTCGGTCGTGCGATCCGGCGAATCGACCTTCCCGAGATCCGCCGTTTTGAACTGGATCGGGAGGGATCGGATGGCTGCCAAGGTTTGTGCGGGGGGGCGACCGAGGAGCAGCGTGGCGTTCCCGTTCGAATCCTGGCCCACGATCCAGAGCGGGGGACTACGGCGCGCTATTCCAAAGATCCGCGACCCCGGCTTGACCATGAGCCGGCCGCCGGCGCGTGTCAGATCATGGGTGAGCAGTTCGATGACCGACGAGGGCCCCGCGTTGGCAGCCGGTTGGCCAACCATCCACAGGGTCAGCAGCGCGAGAAGCATCAGGCTTACGGACACCGCGCCGAATGCGAACCCGAGCGCCAGCCGCCGAACCAGCGAGGGACGGAGCAGGCTCATGCCGCCCGCAAGATGTACCCGAGGCCTCGAACACCGTTGAGGATCACGCCCGCGCTGCCATCGACGAGCCGCTTGCGCAGGCGCGAGACATGGGCATCGAGCGCATTGGAACTGATATCGTCATCGAAGCTATAGACCTGCGCCTCGATGTGCTCGCGCATCACGACGCGCCCTGCCCGTCGCACGAGCGTTTCGAGAATTGCCAGTTCGCGTCTGGGCAACAGGAGCAGCGTTCCGCCGATCGAGGCTTCGAGTGATGCAAGGTCGAACGTGAGCCGTCCGATCGCCACTTTCTGCGCCAGATCTCCGCTCCCGTCCCGGCGCAGCAATACCCGAAGGCGCGCCAGGAGTTCGTCGAACGAATAGGGCTTGATCAGATAGTCCTCGGCACCCGCGTCGAGGCCGGCCACGCGATCGGGCACGTCCCCGAGCGCCGTCAGCATTATGACCGGCGGTGGGGCGGGACGCGTGCGGATGACCGGAAGCAGCGACAGGCCGTCGCCGTCGGGAAGCCGTCTGTCCAACAGGATCACCCGGTACTGCGCACTGATCACGGCCTCGATCGCCTCGCCGAGCGTACCGAAGCAGTCGACCACGAACCCTTCCAGGTTGAGCCGAGCGGTCACGGCCTCTGCGAGCTCGCGCTCATCCTCGATCAGCAAAATTCGCATGAAGTGTCCCCAAGGAAGTTCTCTTCGGTGAGGAAGGTTGCGCGAAGCTTACGCCCAACCGGCACCGCACGTAAGCTTCACACAACGCACGGTTCGTAATTCTCAGGATGTCGGCGCCGCAATGGCAGCCGGACGTTCGGAGGCGTCGATAGCGACCTTCGGGGTTGCGCCTGGCCCGTTATCAGGGCGGGTCGAAACAGTAAAAAGGGATATGGATATGAAGAGTCTAGCACTGGCTGCGGTCGCATTCGTCGTCGTCGCATCGCCCGCGATCGCGCAGACCGCGAAGGTCAGTGGTCCCCGCGTCGAGGCCAACGTCGGTTGGGATCGCGTCGTTCTGAAGGCGGATGGCGAGAGCGAAGGCAAGAGCGGCGTCACCTATGGCGGCGAAATCGGCTATGACGTCATGATCGGCTCGCGCGCCGTGCTCGGCGCTTACGCCGGCATTGACGGTGCCAGCACGAAGGACTGTGATTCCGACGGCACCCTGTCGGGTTGCGTCAAGGCAGGACGCAACCTCACCGCCGGGGCGCGCGTCGGCTATCTGGTCGGCCCGACCTCCCTCCTTTACGTCAAGGGCGGCTATTCGAACGGCCGCATCCAGGTCTCCGTTACCGAGACCGCGGCTCCGGCGTTCGCGTTCGATGATGGCGTCAACTTGCGGGGATTCCACGTCGGAGCCGGCGCCGAGGTCGGACTTGGGCATGGCCTGTATGGCAAGGCCGAATACAGCTACACCAACTACGAATCGTTCGAGTTCGTCGGAACGGTGAATCCCGATCGCCACCGGGTCGTGATTGGCGCCGGCTTCCGCTTCTGACGTCGCACTCGGTAGTTCCGTTCGACGACCGAGGTCCGACGACGGAACTACCACCGCGTCTTTCACAATATCCCGCAAACAGCCGTCCTCACGACGCGACCTTATCGAAGCTCGAGCGTCCCGATGAGCGGCAGGGTCCGCTGGGAAGCGGATTCCGGATATTTCTTCGGCAGATGTAACCTTTCTCCCATTGCGGGCGAATGACCAGGTATGTCTGTCCGGCCTCCCCTCTCATCGCTCAGGATCCTGTCGGGATCGGGCAAGCCGGGCTACCGCAATGACGATCACGTGACCCTCGCCGAAGACGAATGGGGCCGCCTGATGCGGGCGGCGCAGGACGGGAACGGCGGCGCTTATCGCCGCCTGCTCGCGGAGATCACCATCTGGCTGCGTCGATACTTCACGCGACGGCTGCCTCTGATCGTCGTCGACGATGCCGTGCAGGAAACCCTTATGGCGGTCCATCGCAACCGGCACACCTACAACCCGGACCATCCCTTCTCGCCCTGGCTGGGAGCGATCGCCAAACGCAAATGGGTCGACCAGCTGCGGACGCTCAAACGGCGCTCCACCGACGAACTCACCGATACCATCGCGACCCCCGATCATGAATCCTCGGTCACCAGCGCGTCGGTGCTGTCCAGCCTCATGAACGAGCTGCGACCGGCGCAGGCCAGGGTCATCGATCTCGTGAAATTGCAGGGCTGCACGATCGAAGACGCCTCCCGGGAGACGGGCCAGTCGGTGTCGGCCGTGAAGGTGAACATCCATCGCGGCATCGCCCGACTGGCCGCTTTGGTGATGAGGACGAACAATGTTGAATGACGTTTTCCTCGATGAGCTGGCCTCTAGCCTGACGCCGGTGCGGCGGCGGAGCGTGAGACGCGAAACCGGCATGCTCGTCGGCCTTGGGGCGCTCGAACTCGCTCTCTTCCTGGGCATCGGCGCGATGCGCCCGGACATGGGTCAGGCGATCGGCCTTCCCTTCATGTGGTGGAAGCTCGGCAGTCTCGCGTTGATCGTCGCGATCAGCGTCCATACCGCGGTTCGTTCGTTCTCGCCGACGGTCTCTCCGCGGCCCGGACTCATCCTTCTGACGGGCGTGATCGGGCTGGCTGCGATCATGGGAGCGGTTGTCAGCCCGGGACTCTCCGCTGGTGGCACCATCTTGGAGCGTCTGTCTCCAGCCCATGGCCTGGTCTGCATGGCCGCCATCGTCGTGCTTTCGCTTCCGATGCTGGGCATGCTCGCGATCCTCATGCGACGGGGCGCGTCGACCCATGCAGAGGGAAGCGCGCTGGCGGTCGGCGTCGCGGGCGGCAGCTGGGGGGCATTCGTCTTTGCCTTCTGCTGCCCTGCCAATGATCCGCTCTACGTACTCATCTGGTACTGCGCGGGATGTGCGGCCGTCACGCTCACGTCGCGGCTGATATTGCCGAAGTATTCGACCCTGTAACCCAACGCCGACAGGCAACCCTCTCCTCCATATCGCAGACGGCCAGCCTATCCGCTGTGCCGGGCGACGCCGCACGTCCGTGGCGCCGTATTCACAGCCACGTCCGGCCTCTCACCAGGCCATCAAGACAAGAAGGAACCACCCATGCTCACGGCGTTCAAACAGTCCAGCAGCGACCCGCGCTGGCTGGCGCGATATTACGGTACGCGCGCATTGTTCTCGGTGGCGTGGGTGGCGGCGGCCTTCGCGGCGGGAAAGACTCCGTCCCCGCTGACGAGCGCACTTCTCGTGGCCTACCCGGCATGGGACGCGCTCGCGAACCTGTACGACGCCCGTCGCAACGGCGGCCTCGCAGCCAACCCGACCCAGGCGTTCAACGCCGTCGTCAGCGCAGCCGTGACCGTTGCAGTCGTGGTCACGATGCGGACCAACATCCACGCTGTCTTCGCCGTGTTCGGCATCTGGGCGACGCTGTCGGGCCTGCTTCAGCTGGCGACCGGCATTCGACGGTGGCGCAGCGTCGGCGCCCAGTGGCCGATGATCCTCAGCGGTGCGCAGTCCGGTCTGGCAGGCGTGTTCTTCGTCAAGCAGGCGGCCGACGGGGTGATCGTGCCGAGCGCGGCCGACATCGCACCCTATGCGGCGTTCGGCGCACTCTACTTTGCGATGTCGGCGATCGTGCTGGCCATATCCTCGCACCGAGCGACCCGCCCCGCACGGACCGCGTAGCGGCTCGGAGACCAGCAACACGACCTCGAATTCAACGCCGGGCTCCGTCGTCGGCGGAGCCGCCAACCGGGAATTGTGACCATGCAGATCGATCGCCGCACCTTTTCGTCCTCGCTCCTCGCCGGTGCCGTAACGGCGCTCGCTCCAGGGGCGGCACGGGCCGCCATCGCCGCTCCTTCCAGGTCGAGGAACGTGGTCCTCGTCCACGGCCTCTACGCCGACGGTTCGTCCTGGTCGGAGGTCATTCCCCATCTTCTGGCGCACGGCCTGAACGTCACCGCGGTCCAGCAGCCGCTCACCACGCTGCCGGATGCGGTCGCGGCCTGCCAAAGGGTACTGGCACGGCAGGACGGTCCGACCATCCTCGCCGCGCACTCGTTCGGGGGAGCGGTTGCGACCGAAGCCGGCATGGCGCCGAACGTCTCGGCGCTGGTCTACGTCGCCGCGCGCGCGCCCGATGCCGGCGAGAACTTCCCCGACCTCGCGAAAGGGTTTCCATCGACACCAGCGTCGGCAGGCGTGGTGTTCGATGGGGATGAGGGGCGGCTCGGCAAGGAGTCCTTCCTTCGCGATTTCGCGCCCGATCTGCCACGCAGCAAGGCCGAGGTGCTCTATGCGGTGCAATGGCCGTTCAACAAGGCGCTGATGGCGGGACGACCGCAGCAGGCGGCCTGGAGGACCAAGCCCTCCTACTATGCGGTGTCGACGCAGGACCGGGTGATCAATCCCGATCTCCAGCGGTTCATGGCGAAGCGCATCAAGGCGGAGACGATCGAACTGCCCGCCAGCCACGTCTCGCTGCTCTCGCACCCCCGGGCGATCGCGAACCTCATCATCAAGGCCGCCGCCGAGCATTGACGTTGGCGCTCCCGACTTAGCCGACCACGGATCCCCGATTTTTCAGAACGCGTCGAACCAAGGACATACTCATGATCAGCCAGCTCTTCACGTCGTTTGCAGCGATCTCCGTCGCCCTCTGCGCAAGCTCCGCCGCCGAGGCCGCCCCGGCGAAGAACATCGTTCTCGTGCACGGTGCCTATGCCGATGGCTCGGGATGGAAGGCCGTCAGCGACATCCTGACGCGGGATGGGTACCGCGTGAGCATCGTTCAGGAACCCGAAACCTCGCTGGAAGACGATGTCGCGGCCACCAGGCGGATCCTGGCGCTGCAGGACGGACCGACCATACTCGTCGGTCACAGCTATGGCGGCGTGGTGATCAGCGACGCCGGCAACGATCCCAAGGTGCAGGGACTGGTCTATATCGCCGCGCTCATGCCCGATGCCGGTGAGCTTCTCCGTACGCTGAGCAGCCGCCTGCCGCCCGCCACGAACAACGTCGTCTCGATCGGCGACGGCTTCCAGATCCTCGACCCCAAGACCTTCGCACAGGACTTCGCCGCCGATCTTCCTGCCGATCAGGCCGCCTATATGGCGATTTCGCAGGTACCGATCGCGATCAAGGGGTTCGCCACGCCGATCGCCAAGGCCGCCTGGCGCAGCAAGCCCAGCTGGTTCGCGGTCGCGACGGAGGATCGCAAGATCAATCCCGATCTCGAGCGCTTCATGGCGAAGCGCGCCGGTAGCAAGACGGTGGAGATCAAGGGCAGCCACGCCGTCTATGCGTCTCAACCTCGGGCGGTGGCAAAGCTGATCGAGGATGCGGCAACGCACAGCGGCGGCTGAACGCGACGCTGACGGATCGACCGGCAGCATGCCCGATCGCGGACACCGGCACCAAGCGTCCGGTGTTCGCGAACGCACGAACACCGAACCCGATAGACCCAACGGCCTCGATCGCCGCGGCTCCGGCGGCACCGAGCCCTGCCCTCCCTGCTAGGACCGCCATGCGTCTTCTGCTCGCTCCGCTCATCGCCGCCGGCCTGGTTGCCGCGACGTCGCCGGGGACACGCGTCGTCGTCGCGCTGCCGCCGGGCATCGTCGGCGACGCCAGCGGACGACTGCTGCTCTTCGCCGTTCCGGCGACCGCCAAAAACGCGGATAGCGATGCGGTGGATGTCGATTCCGACGGCGTGTCGGTCGCGGCGCAAGACGTCGCCGGGTTCGGACCGGCGGGCAGCGTCACGATGGATACGCAGGCAATCGCCTTTCCCGAAAGTTTCGCGGCGCTGAAGGGCGAGTACCGCGTGCAGGCAGTGCTGGATCGCGACGCGAGCTACAACTACGGCGGACGAGGCCCGGGCGACCTCGCTTCCAAGGTCGTGACCGTCCGTTTCCCGCTGGCGTCCGTGCCCGTCATCCCGCTGGACCACGCGCTGCCGCCGGAGGCCGGCCCGTTCGACGTCGCCGGACTGCCACCCGTCGCGGCGGAGCAGATCACCGCGTCACGGCCGCATCTGCATGACGAACGCATCGCATCGCGCCTGCTCACGCGCTTCCACGGTTCCAGCCAGAGCGTCGCGGCATGGGTGCTGACGCCGCCCGGCTATGATCCCAGGTCGCGAACGACGTATCCCACGGTCTATACCGCCGGCGGCTTCGGCACGACCCACAAGCTCGACGGCCAGACGCTGTCCAAGCAATGGCATCTGATGGAGACGGGCGTCATTCCGCCGATGATCTGGGTCGCGCTCGATTTCGCGACGCCGACCGGAACGACCGAGTTCGCGGACAGCGCCAATAACGGACCCTGGGGCCGCGCGCTGATCGACGAGGTGATACCGACGCTCGAACGCAGATACCGGATGGACGCCAGACCGTCGGGCCGTTTTTTGACCGGCCACAGCTCTGGCGGCTGGTTCGCTCTATGGACGATCGTCCACTACCCTGCGCTGTTCGGTGGAAGCTGGCCGACCTCTCCCGATCCGTCGGACTTCCACGACTTCATCGGCGTCGATCTCTACGCACCCGGCGCGAACATGTATCACGACGCGGCCGGCGCGCCCCGCCCGCTCGAGCGTGACGACGGAGAGGTCCGGGAAACCATCGAGCAGCACGTCCGGATGGAGACCGTTCTCGGTCGCGAAGGCGGCCAGTTCCGCGCGTTCGACTGGGTGTTCTCGCCACGCCGCGCCGATGGCTCGCCCGCATTCCTGTTCGACCGCAGGACCGGTGCGATCGACCCGAAGGTCGCCGCGTACTGGCACGATCATTACGATATCAGCCACCGCATCGAGGCAGACTGGCCGCGACTGAGAACGGATCTGGACGGCAAGATCCATCTGACGGTCGGTGCCGCGGATTCCTATTATCTCGACGGCTCTGTGCACAGGCTCGAGGCCGCAGTCCACCGGGTCGGTGGACGGGCCGATTTCACCTACGTTCCGAAAGCGACCCATAGCATGACCCAGGTCTATGCGCGCGACGGCGACCGTAATGCGCTGTGGAAGGACATGACGCACGCAATGGTCGCGATCGCCCGGGCGACGCCGGAGGCGGACAATTCACCTCGCTCTGAGGCGAACTTCGCCGGTCATGTCCGACCGGAAACGGAACCAGACAGGACGCTCAACCAGAATCGGCGTTGACCCCGCTGGCCGATACGTTGTCGAGCACGGCCGGCAGCAACCTCGCTATCACGGCGTCCGCGTTCTGGTCTTCCGAGACGAATATGCCATCGAGCATCAACACGGCAAATCCGTGGACCAGCGCCCACACCGCGATCGCTGGGGCATCCTCGACGGCTCCGGGCGCTTGGATCGTCGTCGTCTTCGACGTCATGATGCGACTGAACATCGAGAAGGCTCGGTCCGCCACGTCGCGGTAGGTGTCATTGCCCTGGTCGAGCAAAGCGCCGCGCCACATGAGCTGGAACCGAGCCGGGCGGTCGATTGCGAAGCGGACGTAAGCGATCGCTACGGCGCGCGCCGCCGCACCGGCCGGAGCGGCATTCTCCGCGTCCGACAGGGCCTGTATCAGATCCACGAACCCGCGCGTCGCGACGGCGGTCAACAGACCGCGCTTGTCGACGAAATGATGCGCCGGCGCAGACGGCGAGACACCGGCGCGCCGCGCCGCCTCTCTCAGGCTGAAACCCTCGACGCCCTTTTCCCCGAGAATCGCCTCGGTCGCATCCATCAACGCCTCCGGCAACTGGCCATGATGGTATTGGAACTTGACGGTGTTCAGATCGTTCGTCATTCGCAATCTATACACTGTTTAGAAGGACCTGTCATGCTTCGACTGAACCCCGATCATTCGTTCAACTACGAGCTTCTCCGCATCCTCGGCACGGCGCACGACCACGGCGCCGACGTGGCGGAGGTCCTCGACGTCGCCGGCGAAATCGTCGCCGGCGATTTCGAGAGCTGGTTCGACGCGTTCAGCAAACGGGCGCGGCACGTCGATGCGCAGGCGCAAGGGTTCGCGAACGCCGGTCGCGATGCCAGCGCACGCGGCACGTTCTTCCGGGCTGCCAGCTATTACCGCGCGGCCGACTTCTTCCTGCACGGCCAGCCGGACGATCCCCGGATCGCGTCGATCTGGAAGGATGCGACCCGCTGCTTCGACGCCGCGAACGCACGGCTGCCGATCCCCGGCGAGCGGATCGACGTCCAGGCGGACGGGTTCAGCGTACCGGCGATCTTCTTCCGCTGCTCCACCGATGGTGTCGCGCGCCCGACGCTGCTGCTGATGAACGGCTATGACGGTTCGCAGGAGGAGATGTATCACGTGCTCGGCGTCGCCGCGCTGTCGCGCGACTTCAACGTCGTGACGTTCGAAGGACCGGGCCAGCCCACGGTGATCCGGGACCAGGGCCTGACCTTCATCGACGAGTGGGAGAAGGTCGTGACGCCGCTCGTCGACTGGTGCCAAAGCCAGCCGGAGATAGACGCGGGCAAACTCGGCCTCGTCGGCTATTCGCTGGGTGGCTGGCTCGTCGCGCGGAGCGGCTGTTTCGAGCATCGCCTGGCGGGGATCGCCTGTGTCGACGGCCTGTTCGATCCGGCCCGTGCGTATCGCGCGAGCCTGCCGGACTCGATCTGCGCCGCGATCGACCGGCGGGACGCCTCCACCGCCAACGCGGCCCTGTCGACGGCGATGGCGGCCAACACCATTCTGCGGTGGGCGATCGAGCAGGGTATGTGGGCCTATGGCTGCGCAACCCCGATGGACCTCATGCTGCGTTTCGACAAACTGACGCTTGATGGCATCGTCGATCGGATCACGACCCCGGTGCTGGTATGCGAGGGCGCGGACGACCAGTTCTTCCTCGGTCAGGCCGAGCGGCTTGCCGATGCGCTCGGCGCGCGTGGCGATCACGTGCGTCTGACATCCGCGGACTCCGCGTCCGAGCATTGCCATGTCGGGTGCAGCGACCTTCTGGGCAACGTCGTCCTCGACTGGTTCGAAAGCCGGATGACGAACACCCCCGAGCCCGCCTGAACAACGACAGCCGCCGCCGATCCATCGACCAGCCGGATCGGCGGCTGCTATCAAGGATCGCTCTCCTCCGACGTTGGACCGGCGCGCACTCTATCTGGCGCCGGATCGATCGCTCGGAATCACGACCCGTTCGATCCATTCGCGCACCTTGGCATCGTCGCCGATATTGCCATCGAACGCGTATGTCGGCTTCTGCGGGACGGCATCGCCCCTGACGCGGCCATCGCGCGTCATCGTCGCCGCCGAGACCCGGCCGTTCCCGCTGGGGAGCGGCATGCCCAGCGGCGTACCGGTGCGTTCGTCGACGAACGTGTCCTGACCGATCTGCGTGACGCCGGGGAACAGCTTCAGTTCGTCGACGAAGCTGATACAGGCGCTGCCGCATCGATAGTCGGTCAGAACGTACACCTTCGCCCTGACCGGGTTGGGAGGCGCGCGATCGGTCGGCCTCGGCAACGGCGTGGCCGCATTGCGATACCATGGACGTCCCTGCTTCAGCGCCTCCTCGATGCCGGCATTGACCGGATCCTCGCCCGTGCCGCCCCCACGCGGCAGGTCGAGCGGTTCTTCGACCGCGCCGCCTTGAGCATCGGAGGCTCTGTAGCTTGCCAGTATTTCCGGCGTGGCGCGGTGCACGGCCCGGATGGCCAGCCGTGCGCGCGCATAATAGTCGGCATATGCGTCCCCATACAGTCCGCGCAGAAAGGCCATGAACCAGTTGTAGGGGCCGCCGCCATTGCCGCGCACGTCGAGCACGATCACGGATTTATTGCGGATCCTGGCCGCGTCGGCGATCACCGCGTGGAACGCCCTGGCCTCCTCGGGACTATCGGGCTGGAAGATGCCGAGCCGGACCCACGCACCGTCGGTCGAGAAGTCGGAGATGCGGGTCTCGCGCGTGACGCTCCCGCTGGATGCTCGCACATTTGCCAGATGCTCGGCGAGCGGCAGCGGGCGCCAGGCGAGCGGGTGCGAGACGCCGTCGATCACGCAGGCCGCCGACCGCATAACGAAGGGGTTGCCGGCGTCCACGAACATGGCGGTCGCGGACGATGCCCTGGTGGATTCCAGGCCGGCATGGCCGCCCTCGAACTGCGCGATCCGTTCGACCCACGTCTCGACGGGCACGCCATCGCAACTGGTGATCTCCGAACCATCATGGATGTCGCCGCCGGAGGTCGCAGATGTCAGGTACCGATGCCCTTGATAGGTAGCGAGGAAGCCCGGCCAGCTCAGTCGGCTCTGCATCACAAAGAACGAAATGCCGATATGCTCGTCGTCGAAGCTGTTGATGAACCGCTTCAGCAACGCTCGGTATCCCGCGAAGCTGCCGACCTTCGGCAGATCCCGAAGCGCCTGCATGCGCGCCGCCTCGACCGTCTTCGCGAAGGAAGCAGGGTCGGGATAGACCGCACCGATATACTGGCTGCGGATCAGCGCCGTCGCAAAGTCGAGATCGATCCTCGCCATCTCGCGCCACGGCGCCTGATCCGTCGTCGGCATCTGAACCTGCGCGGTCGGTACGGGTCGTGCCGCGGCGACCCCCGTCCCCGTCGAGCTTAGAGCACAGGCCGCGAGGCACCCCCCAGCAATTCGAATAGAGGCCCGCATGTCGCTGATTTCCAATTCTTCCGTGGCCCAGGCGCTAGCTATCCCGGGCTGACGACCACTGGCAATCGCCGCGCCCGCGCAGCTTCGGCTGCCTCACTTCCCGGGTAGCAGATCGATCAACGGCCGGCTCGCGGTATCGGTCAGATAGAATAGCGTGATGGCTGCCGATCTGGTCCGCGACACATTGTCGAAGTGCAGGATCCGGTGGCGAGCCGGTTCGAAGAACGAGTCTCCGACATGCAGGATGCGCCGCCGCTCGCCTTCCGGCTGGAACACGAAGCTCCCCTCGGTGACCACGCCGACGGTCGACGCGGGATGCAGGTGCAGCCCGGTCGGCTGGCCCGGCGCGAACCGGATGTGCGCGCCACGCACGAGCCGCACCGTCGGATTTGCGGCCGGCAGTTTCGCCTCGAGCACGGACTGGCGTTGGAGCGGGGGATAGGTTTGCGCGCCAACCGGTGCGTTCACGCTGAGGATCGCCAAAGCGACCAGGAGTTTGGTCATGATCATTATTCCCTCGTACGAGCGGCAAGCGTGTCGCCAGTCACTTGACGGCTACGAGGTAGGCCGGGATACAGTTCGGAAATATCGAAAATATCAGAACGGTCACTTCAATAAAAGAGAACTGTCATACTCGGCACGAACCTCGACATGGACGTCCTGCGAACCTTCGTGCTCGGCTTCCAGCTCGGCAGCTTCTCTCGCGCCGCTGAGCGCCTCGGGCGATCGCCGTCTGCGATCAGCACGCAGCTGCGCAAACTCGAAGACCAGATCGGGCAACCTCTTGTACGCAAGGCGGGCCGTGGGCTTGCGCTGACGGACGTCGGCGACACCCTGTTCAGCTATGCCCAGCGGATACTCGCGCTGAACGACGAGGCGATCGCCGCGACCCGAGGATCCGGAGTGGAAGGGTGGGTCAAGCTCGGGCTCTCGCAGGATTTCGCGGAAAGCTGGCTCGCAGACGTGCTCGCCCAGTTCGCTCGACTCCACCCGAAGGTGCGGGTGGAAGCCCAGGCCGAAAAGACGGGAGCGCTGCTCGAGAAGACGATCCGCGGCGAGCTCGACATGACGTTGGGTTGGGGATCGACCGTCGAGGGACTCGAAGTCGAGCATCTGGCGGATATCCCCATGGTCTGGGTAGGACCGCGTGACTGGCCCGGCATGTCCGCGTTGCCCGGCGACGCGCTCTCGCTGGTGGCCTTCGAACCACCATGCTCGTTCCGCGATCCCGCGATCGCAGCCCTCGACAAAGCTGGCATCTCCTGGCGGGTCGTCTTTTCGAGCCCCAGCCTGTCGGGATTGTGGGCCGCCGCAACCGCGGGGCTCGGCATCACGATGCGGACGTCGATCGGGCTGCCGGACTCGCTCGTAGCGCTCGACGCAAAGAAGCTGGGCCTGCCCAAATTGCCCAGCGTACCTCTTTCCCTCTACTCCGTCGGGCAAGCCGGAAGCACGGCCGCTACCGTGCTAGCCGAAATTCTCGTGGACGTCGTCCGCGACAAGGTCGCCGCCGGATAAGCACCTGGCGTCAGGGCGCGAGCCGGAGAGATCGGTCTTTCCCAATTTTCGGTGCGCGATCTTCCGCGTGCAAGATCGCATGTCAGCCCGTCGTCCTCCGATGACAGGCGCGCTGTCGCGAGCGCGCTGGTCAGGTCTGCCGCTCATCATAGGCCTCGCGGTGCTCCGCGATCCGGGGCCAATTGTCCTTGATCCAGGATGTGAAGCCCTCGAGCGCAGGCAGCATGCTGGCACCCATCTCGGTCAGCTCATACTCCACGCGCGGCGGGACCTCGGGAAAGTAATGCCTCGTCAGCAGGCCATCGCGCTCCAGGTTGCGGACTGTCAGCGTCAGCATCCGCTGCGTGATCCCTTCGATGCCGTTCTTCAGGGCGGAAAAGCGGAGCCGGTGCCCGGTCGCCACCGCGAGGTGCGACATGACGAGGATGGTCCACTTGTCGCCTAGCCGCGCGAGAACGCTGTTGGGAGCACAGGGCTTGAAGCGGGGACCCCGATCGGTCTGCTCATAGGCCCGGCCGTGGATTAGCATGTCCAAAGGTATCAGTCCTGTGCCTGAGGGTAAGACATGTGCCGTCTTCCGAGCGCGTTGGCCCGGTATATATGCGTAACCCACGTTCACGCGGAGGGTAATCTCGATGTCCGACAGCAAACGACCGATCCTGGTCTTCGGCGCCACCGGCCAGCAGGGCGGATCGGTCGCCGCCGCGCTGCTAAAGGCAGGTTGGCCGGTCCGCGCACTGGTCCGGGACACCGCATCGGCGAAGTCCGCCGCGCTCCGCGAGGCGGGCGTCGAACTCGTCCGGGGCAGTTTCGCCGACACGGACGCCATTCGCGGTGCGATGAACGGCGTTCACGGGGTCTTCAGCGTCCAGCCGAGTTCGGGACAGGGGCCGATCCTGGGCTTGAGCGACGAGGACGAAGAGCGTTTCGGCGTTTCCATTGCCGACCTTGCCGTCGAGACCGGCGTCGATCATCTCGTCTACACGTCCGCCAACGGCGTCAGCGACGAGCCGACGGGAATGGCGCATTTCGATACTAAGGGCCGCATCGAGGCGCACATCCGCACGCTCCCGATCAATGCGACCATCGTCCGCCCCGCGGGATTCATGGACATGCTCGTCATGCCGGGCTTCGGACTCGATCAGGGTCGCTTCGACTTCTTCCTGCAGCCGGACCAGTCGATGGAGCTGATCGCGGTCGAGGATATCGGCCCGTTCGTCGCCGCGATCTTCGCCGATCCGGCACGCTTCGGCGGACAGACGCTCACCATCGCGAGCGACGTCGTGACCGGTCGCGATCTCGAAACCGCATTCACCGACGCTGCGGGCCAGCCCATCACCTATGGCCGCTTTTCCGACGCCGTTCTGGCCGCCAGTCCTTTCCTCGCGAAGCTGACCGCGATGGCGGATGAGGGCCTGTTCTCGAACAAGGCGGACCTCCACGCGCTGCGTGCGATCAACCCCGAGATGCAGACCTTCCGTGCCTGGCTCGACGGAACAGGCCGAGAGGCGTTCGAGAAGGTACGCGGCACGGCCGGCGCATGGGAATATGGCACCGCGTAGCGATCGCGCGGGTCGTGGGCAGAGAACGCGGTCCTGGATGGACGTCTCGCGAAGCGGCAACGCGCGTTGCCGAGGCGCGCAAGCTCCGGATCGACTGGTCTGCTCGAGCTGGCGACATCACAAGCCGGCGGCCAGGCTGTCGATTGCAGCGCGAACCCGCGTCGGCAAATGCGGGGCCTCTGGCCAGATGAGGTGTATCTCGTCGAGCCTGCTGGCGTAGTCGGGCAGAAGCTCGACCACCGTCCCTCGTTTCAGACTGTCGGCGATCAGCCATTCCGGAAGCCAGGCGATGCCATATCCTGCGACGACGGCGTCCAGCATGGTTCCCAGATCGTCGAGGCGCAGTCGCGCATTCGGGGTCATTTCCGTCAAGCGGCCATCTGACGACTGGAACTGCCAGGTCTGGACCCGCCGGTCGCGCATGTAGACGATCGCATCATGTCGGGCGAGTTCGCCGAGTTCGACGGGCATCCCGCGCCGTTCGACATAGGACGGCGCCGCGCACACGATGGTCCGCTTGCGCGCGATGCGCCGTGCCATCAGACCCGTTCCCGCGCCGATCGGGCCGTTTCGGATCGCGAGGTCCATTCCCGTGTCGAACAGGTCCAGATGATGATCGCGAAAATCAAGTTCCAGGACCAGCTCGGGGTTTTCCGCGGCCAGTCGTAGCAGGATGGGAGCGACGCACAGCCGTCCGAAGAGGACGGGCATCGACATCCGCAACGTACCGTCGACCTTGGTCCGGCCGGTCTCGATCAGCGTCGTACCGGTGTGGAGGACCTCGATCGCCCGCTGACAATGTTCGTAGAAGGACTGGCCGTCGTTGGTCAGGCTCAAACTGCGCGTCGTGCGCTGGAAGAGCCGGACGGCGAGCCGTTGCTCGAGGCGGGCAATGGCCTTGCCGACGGCAGAGCGGGAGAGATGCAGGCGCCGACCGGCAGCCGAGAAACTGCCGCATTCCACCACGGCCACGAAAGCGGGCACGTCGTTGAAAAGGTCGATCATGATTGTAGCTCCAGACGCGACAACATGTAGGCGTAATGCCGCGATTGTCAGCGGAAAAAAGCACTACATGGGTGGGAGCAGCCAAGGAGCTACCGATGCCCAACGCCCTCATCCATACGCGGCCGTCCACCAGGACCTGGGCAGGACCTCGATGTGCGCTGTCTGTCGCTTCGCTACTGCTTGCGGCCTCGGCATCGACTTTCTCGGTACCCCTCTCCGCCGCCCGGCCGAGTCCGGAGGAGGCCGCCGTTGTACGATCAGACCCCAATGCGCCGGGGCCGGAAGGTGCGATGCTTGCAGCGCAGGTCGGAACATGGACGGTGACCGAAACCGTCTGGGGTACGCCGAACGCGCAACCGGTCATCAGCGGCAACCTCGTGGCCGAGCGCCGACTGGTCGGCAACCTCCTCGAGGAATCGCTCCGGGCCGCATCGGGCGGCGCGGTCCTGCGCCGTGACTTCCTGACCTTCAACCGCATCGAGGGTCGCTGGGAGTACATGTCGTTCGATACGCGCGCGGCGGTCGGCATGATGACCGCGCAGAGTCTCGGGCGCGAGAAGAACGGAACCATCGCACTCGTCTTCCAGCCTTTCGCGCTTCCGGGCGAAGGAGCGGGACAGGGGCAGATGCTCCGGATGCGGCAGGAAATCGTTCGGATCGGACCCGACCATATCGTCAAGGACCAGTATTTCACGCTGGCGGACGGTCTTGGCGGCGAGTGGCTGGCGCATCGCTACGACGCGGTTCGCAGGCCGTGACGATCGAGACGCGTCACGCGCCATAGGCGCTCTTCCGGACCGATACCCCGCCAGTAACCCCAAGACTCACGAGAAGGCCTGAACATGAAAGCCTATCAACTCGCCTCCGCTGCCGGCATCGACGGCCTGCGTCTCGTCGACCGCCCTCGCCTTCCCCTCGCCGCGAACGACGTCCGCGTGGCGATCGGCGCGGCGGCGCTCAACTTCCGCGACCAGATGTTCGCCGACGGCAATTACGGCGTACCCGCCGGCAACATCGTTGTCCCTCTCAGCGATGGCGCCGGCGAAGTGGTCGAGATCGGGGGCGCCGTGACGAGAGTCAAAGTCGGCGATCACGTCATGCCCGGCTTCTGGCCGAAGTGGGTGGATGGCGACATCGCGCCCGACAAGGTGGCCGGCGCGTTCGGCGCCCAGTTCGACGGCACACTGGCGGAAGAACTCGTCACGGACGAACAGGCGCTGACCATTACCCCCGCCGGGCTATCGATGGTCGAGGCCGCTACGATCCCGTGCGCCGGCGTGACCGCGTGGAACGCATTGTTCGTCCGCGGCAACCTGAAGCCCGGTGCGACGGTTTTGCTCCTCGGGACCGGTGGCGTCTCGGTCTGGGCCTTGCAGCTGGCGCATGCAGCCGGTCTTCGCCCTATCATCACCTCGTCGAGCGACGCGAAGTTGGCACAGGCACGCGCGCTCGGCGCGGTCGAGACGATCAACTATGCGACCCATCCGGAGTGGCAGGACGAGGTGACGCGACTGACCGACGGTCGCGGCGTCGACCTGGTGGTGGAGGTGGGCGGTAAGGGCACCATGCCGCGCTCGGTCGCCGCCACGCGTCTGGGCGGAACCGTCATCGTGGTCGGGGCGCGCGCCGGCGTTCAGGAAGGCGGCGTGGACCCCGGTGCACTGATCGGCGGCGCCAAGACGCTGGCCGGGATCATGGTCGGCAGCCGTGCCATGCAGGAGGACCTGGTGCGCTTCATCGAAGCGACGGGCATTCGGCCGGTCATAGACCGCCGCTTCGCGTTCACCGATGCGCTCGATGCCTACCGCCACTTGCAGACGGGTGCGTTCGGGAAAGTCGTGATCGATGTGACTGGCTGAAGGACCTGTCCGGACGAAAGGACTTCATGATCGCAGTCGTTGCGTCCCCTGGTCGTCAGGGCCGCGTGTCAGGAGAACTAAGTTCACCCCATACCCGCCCCAAACGGGCATGGTCGATGCAACCCGAACGATGCGGGACGAACCACGTCCCGCGATCGGCGGCGCCTAGATCGCGCCGCCGGTGAGCCGCTGGCAGACCATGTCGAGCTGGTCGAGCGTCGAATAGCTGATCGTCAGCGTACCGCCCGTCTCGGCATGCGCAACGCGGACCTGCAGGCCCAGCAGGTCCGCGAGCTGGCGTTCGAGCGCGGCGATGTCCGCGTCTGGGATCCGTGCCTCGGCAGGCCCTCCGGCACGGGCACGCGGTGGCTTGGCCGCCCGCGTCAGCTTCTCGGTGTCGCGCACCGACAGACCCTTGGCCACGACCTTGTCCGCCAGCGCCTCGACATCGGGCGCCCCGAGCAGCGCACGCGCATGGCCCATCGACAGCGAACCGTCCATCACCTGCGACTGCACGACGTCGGGCAGCTCGAGCAGGCGCAGCAGGTTGGCAACATGGCTGCGCGACTTGTGGACGATCTTGGCGAGCGCCTCCTGCGTATGGCCGTACTCGCCGGCAAGACGCTGGTAAGCCTGCGCCTCCTCGATCGCGTTGAGATCCTGCCGCTGGATATTTTCGATCAGTGCGATCTCGAGCGTCTCGGAATCGTCGAAGTCGCGGACGACGACCGGCACCTCGTGCAGCCGCGCGCGCTGTGCCGCACGCCAGCGACGTTCGCCCGCGACGATCTGATAGTCATGGCCGTGCGGCCGCACGACGATCGGCTGGATCAGCCCACGCGACGCGATCGAGGCGGCGAGCTCGTCGAGCAGCGCGTCGTCGAAATGGCGCCGCGGCTGGTCGGGATGCGGCGACAGCGAGCTGACCGGCAGCATCCGCACGCCCGATGGCGGCGGTTCGGTGCCGGGCGTGACGGGCGCCTCGCGCGCCATTTCGCCGAGCAGTGCGTTCAACCCGCGCCCCAGCCCCGGACGGCCGCGCTTCATACCCTCGCTCATGCCGCCTCCGCCGCTGCGGGCAGCCGGACGAGCAGTTCGCGCGCCAGCGCGATATAGGCCTGCGACCCCGAGCATTTGTAATCGTAGATCAATGCGGGCAGCCCATGGCTCGGCGCTTCCGACAGGCGGACGTTGCGCGGAATGACGGTCTCGAACACCACTTTGCCCAGCACGGCCCGCACGTCCGCCGATACCTGGTCGGTGAGGCGGTTGCGGCGATCGTACATGGTCAGCGCGACGCCGAGGATCGAAAGTCCGGGGTTGAAGCGCTGGCGGATCCGCTCGACCGTGCTGAGCAGCTGCGACAGCCCTTCCAGCGCGAAGAACTCGCACTGGAGCGGCACGAGCAGCGAATCCGCCGCGACCATCGCATTGATCGTCAGCAGGCCGAGCGACGGCGGGCAGTCGATCAGCACGATGTCCCACTGGCCCCGCGCCGCCTTCATCGCGCGATCGAGCCGGTGCGTGCGCGCGTCGTAATCGACGAGTTCGATCTCGGCGCCGGACAGGTCGACAGTCGCCGGCACGACATCGAGCCGCGGCACGCGGCTGTGCACGACCGCGTCGTCGATACTGGTCTCGCCCACCAGCACGTCATAGCTCGACCGCTCGCGCGACGAATGCGCGATGCCGAGTCCGGTCGACGCGTTGCCCTGCGGGTCGAGATCGATCAGCAGCACGCGCATGCCCGTCGCGGCCAGCGCCGTGGACAGATTGATGGCGCTGGTGGTCTTGCCCACCCCGCCCTTTTGGTTTGCCACGGCAATGCAGATCACCGGGCGCTTACCTTGTCCAGAACCACGATCGACGACTCCGGGCTCGTGACGCTTTGTTCCACGTGGAACATAAACCGCCAATGTTCGCGCAACGCGGCAAGCTCATCCTCGTCGAGGCGACCTCGCGGAAGGAGCCACCGCGTGTCGGTAGTGGCGCAGTGCGCCGCTGCGCGCAAAAGGTTTTGCAACGACGCGACCGCACGCGCCGAAATAATCTGCGCCGTCCCCGCCACTTGTTCGATCTTCTTCGCTTCCACGGTGACGCGGTCGCCGACCCCGAGACGCGCGATACACAGCGACAGGAAGTCGGCCCGCCGCCGTCGCGGTTCGACGAGCACCATCCGTGCCGGGATCACGAGCGCGACCGCGAGCCCCGGAAAACCACCACCGGTGCCGATGTCGATCCAGCTCGATGGCGTCTCTCCTGCCAGGCCGACCAGCTGGACCGAGTCGACGGCATGGCGCGCCCAGATCGACTCGATCGTCGAGGGGGCGATCAGATTCTGGTGCGGCGCCTCGGCGACGACCATGTCGAGAAACGCCCCGAGCCGGTCGGTCGCCTCCGTACCGAACCGCTCCGCGATCCAGGCCTTCGCATCGTCTTCGGTCATGCGGCCATCTTTCGCGTGTGGAGCAGTACGGCGGATAGCGCCGCCGGGGTAATGCCCCGGACCCGCGCCGCTGCCGCGAGCGAAGCCGGCCGGGCCGCGCTCAGTCGGTCGATCATTTCCTGCGATAGTCCCGGGACCGCGGCATAGCGGATCGCGTCGGGCAAGGGGATAGCTTCGTCGAGCCGCATGCGTGCGACCTCGGCCGCCTGGCGTTCGACATAGGGCGCGTAGCGTGCGTCCTCGAGTCCCTCGGCAACAACGGCCTCCGACAGCCCGCGCGCGGCATCAGGCGCGACGTGATCGAGCGCAACGCCGTCGAATCGTAACCAGTCGAACGCCGTCCGCCGCGCACCGTCCCGGCTGACCCCGACTCGCTGGTCCGCGATTTCCGTCGCGGTCAGTTCATGGGTCAGTCCCGCACGAAACAGGGCGCGCTCGGCATCGCGGCGATCCTGATGCGCGATGCGGTCGGCGCCAAGGCAGCCGGCGTTACGCGCGATGCCGCCGAGCCGGGTCTCGGCATTGTCGGCGCGCAGCGACAACCGGAACTCGGCGCGCGCGGTCAGCATGCGATAGGGTTCGGTCACGCCCTGCAGCACGAGGTCGTCGATCATCACGCCGAGATAGCTCGACGCCCGGTCGAGGATCACGGGCGCCAGGTCGCACGCATAGGCCGCTGCGTTGAGCCCGGCGACGAGCCCCTGCCCTGCCGCTTCCTCATAGCCCGTGGTGCCGTTGATCTGCCCTGCGCAGAACACGCCGGGCATCGCGCCGAGCGCGAGCGTCGCATCCAGCGCGCGCGGATCGACATGGTCATATTCTACCGCATAACCCGGCACCGTGACCGTCGCGCGCTCGAGCCCCGCGATCGTACGCAGGAACGCCGCCTGGATATCCACCGGCAGCGAGGTCGAGAGGCCATTGGGATAGACCGTCGCGTCTTCCAGCCCTTCGGGTTCGAGGAAGACCTGATGGCCGTCACGGTCGCCGAAGCGCTGGACCTTGTCCTCGATCGACGGACAATAGCGCGGCCCCGCCCCCTCGATCGCTCCGCTGAACAAGGGGGACCGATCGAACGCCGACCGGATGACGTCGTGCGTTGCGGTCGTCGTCCGCGTGATCGCACAGGCGACCTGTGGCAGGATTCGCGCCGCCGTCATCGGCGACATCGTCCAGGGCTCGGCGTCGGACGGCTGCTCGGCAAGCGCCGCCCAGTCGATCGTCCGGCCGTCGAGCCGGGGCGGCGTCCCCGTCTTCAGCCGTGCCATCGGCAAGTCCCGCGCGCGCAACTGCGCAGCGAGCGGCTTGGCCGCGCGTTCGCCGATGCGTCCGCCCTCGTCCCGCTCGTCGCCACGGAACAGGCGAGCGCCGAGAAACGTCCCCGTCGCCAGCACGATCGCGCGCGCCTCGATCGTAGCCCCATCGGCCAGGACGATCCCCGTCGCCCGGTCGCCGTCGAGCACGAGCGCAACGGCTTCGCCCTCCACGACCGTCAGGTTCGGGGTCTCGGCGATCATCGCCTGGATTGCGGCGGCATAGAGACGCCGGTCGGCCTGCACCCGCGGCCCCCACACGGCGGCCCCCTTGCTGCGGTTGAGCATACGATGATGGATCGCAGCAGCATCCGCGGCCCGCGCGATCAGCCCGTCGAACGCGTCGACCTCACGGACGATATGCCCCTTTCCGAGCCCGCCGATCGCGGGGTTGCAGGACATCGCCCCGATCTGCCGCGCGTCGAACGAGACCAAGGCGGTCCGCGCGCCGCGTCGCGCAGCCGCGGTTGCAGCTTCGGTGCCGGCATGGCCACCGCCAATGACTAGTACGTCGAACATGCCCCTGCCCTAAGCCGCGCGACGCTTCGGGTCAAAGTCACGGGTGTTCCACGTGGAACATCACTTCCCGATACAGAAGCGGACGAAGAGGGCGTCGAGCATCTCGCCGGTCGCATCGAGCCCCAGGATTGCCGCAAGTGACATCCGAGCCTGCCGCAGATTCTCACCGAGTATCAGCGGGTCGGTCGTCGGATCGCGCAGCGCGGCAACGGCCGTGGCGCAGCGGCTCCGCTGATCCCGCTTCAACGCGATCGCATCCCCTCGCGGCAGCATCCTCACAGCGCGGTCGTGCAGAGCGGTCCAGACCCGCTCGCCCGACCCGCCATCATCCTGCGCGATCGCGAACGCCCGACCGGCGGGAAGCCGTTCGCGCCCGGCAATATCAGCCCGCGCATGCACCCAGATCGCGTCGGCGCGCGGTGGCGTTTCGTCCCCGAGCCAGAGCGGAATGTCCGCCGACCGGAACGCGTCCTCCGCGCGCGCGACCCCGATCGCCTCGATCGGATCGTCGGTCGCGGTCAGGCCGGCCGTGTCGGTCAGCACATAGGCGATACCGCGACGCGTCACCGGCACGTCGATCCGGTCGCGCGTGGTTCCCGAGATCGCGGACACGATCGCCGCGTCGCGGTCACCGAGCAGGTTCAGCAGGGTCGACTTGCCGCTGTTGGGCGGTCCCCCGATCACCACGCGAAGTCCGTCCTTCAACCGTTCGACCGGCGGCGCATCGATCACCGCCGCGATATCCGAAGCAAGGGCCGCTGCGTCGGCCCGGACGGCGGCGAACGCGGCTGCGTCGTTGTCGACATCGTCCTCGTCGGCGAAGTCGAGCATCGCCTCGACGCGCGCCGACAGCATCGCGACGCGGTCCATCCACGACCGGATGGCCTGGCTGACACGGCCCTCGGTCGCGCTGAGCGCGGCCTGGCGCTGTGTCTGGGTCTCCGCCTCGAGCAGGTCTGCCAGCCCCTCCGCCTCGGCCAGATCGATCCGGCCGTTGCCGAGCGCCCGCCGGGTGAACTCCCCCGCGACCGCCGGACGCAGTCCCGCGATCCGCCCGAGCGCGGCTTCGACCGCCGCGATCACCGCACGGCCGCCATGGCAGTGGAACTCGACCAGGTCCTCGCCAGTCGCGGTGGCCGGGCCGGGGAAAGTAAGAACCAGTGCGCGATCCAGCACGCCGTCCCCCTCGCGCAACGCCCGCAGGCTGGCGCGGCGCGGTTCGGGCAATCCACCGGCAAGAGATTCTCCCGCCGCAAACGCGCGCGGTCCGCTGATCCGGATGACGGCGATCGCCGCCGGCGGTCGTCCGCTCGACGTCGCGAAGATCGTGTCCATGCGCTCAGCTACCGGATGTGCCGCCCGTCGTGCCGCGATCGAACAGGCCCTTCCAGAAACTCATCCCCGCCTCACCCATCGGTTGCCACGCCCGGATCATCGCGTCGCGCATCTCTGGCGCGATCTGACCCTGCATCGTCTCCATCATCATCGCGACATAGCGGTCGTGGATCGGCGTCAGATCGGGCAGCCCGACCGCGCGGCGCGCCTCTTCCGGCGTGCACTCGAGTTCGATGTTGATCTTCAAGGCCTGGCCCCTCTTGAGCGGTACGGTGGTGCGCGGCATAGCGCGCGGACAATATGCGCGCGATGCCGCGGCGCCCGCAACGGCTATCGCGCTCGCGCAAGGAGACGCGTTATGACTGCCACGATCACGATCGACACGCTGGACGGCAGCGGTCAATTTTCCGGCTACATCGCCAAGCCGCAGGCACAGGCGAAAGCGGCGATCGTCGTCATCCAGGAGATCTTCGGGGTGAATGCCGGCATCCGCCGCAAATGCGATACGCTCGCCGAAGCCGGCTATCTGGCGATCGCGCCCGACCTGTTCTGGCGGATCGAACCGGGGATCGAGCTCGACCCCGACATCAAGTCCGAGTTCGACCGTGCGCTCCAGCTGATGGGCCAGTTCGACCAGGACCAGGGCGTCGCGGACATCGAAGCGACGATCCGCGCGGCGCGCGCGCTGGTGGACGACGGCAAGGTCGGCGTGGTCGGCTATTGCCTCGGCGGGCGCCTCGCCTTCATGGCCGCCGCGCGGACCGATGCCGATGCGAGCGTCGGCTATTACGGCGTCGGGATCGACGGGCTGCTCGGCGAGAAGCACGCGATCGCCAACCCGGTGCTGCTGCACGTCCCCGAAGAGGATCATTTCGTCGACAAGGCCGCGCAGAAGGCGATGCACGCCGGGCTCGACGATCACCCCAAGGTGACGATCCACGACTATCCGGGCGAGGATCACGGCTTCGCGACCGAGTTCGGCGAACGGCGGTCGGATGCGTCGGCGAAGCAGGCGGACGCGCGGACGGCCAAGTTCTTCGCCGAGAACCTCGCCTAATCTTAACCTGCCCTCACCCTTCCCACCGCAAGAGCGGCGGGCCCCTTCCCTCTCCCATCGGGAGAGGGAGAGACGCCGAAGGCGTCGATGGGTGAGGGCAGGACGCGGATGACGACCGCCATGAAAAAGGCCTCGCCGGACGATCCCGGCGAGGCCTTTTCGCTGTCTCGAAACGATGCGATCAGCGGAAGAGCGAGATGATCCCCAGCGTCTCGCCGGTGCCGACCCAGCCTTCGTAGATCATCTTGCAGGCGACCACGAGGATCACCGCGAGGCCGACATAGGCGATCCAGCGGTAGCGGTTGATGATGCGTGCGATGTAGTTCGCGGCGAGGCCCATCATCGCCACCGACAGCAGCAGGCCGATGACGAGGATGCCGGGATGCTCGCGCGCCGCGCCCGCGACCGCCAGGACGTTGTCGAGGCTCATCGAGACGTCGGCGACCGCGACCGCCCAGGCCGCGCTGGCGAAGCCCTTGGCGGACCGGAGGCCCGAATGCTCGTCGCCCTCGATCTCCTCCGAGCCCGCATTCTGCGCGCCCTCGCGGATTTCCCGCCAGAATTTCCAGCAGACCCAGAGCAGCAACAGGCCGCCTGCGAAGATCAGCCCGACGATCCCCATCAGCCACGTCACAATCAACGCGAAGAAGATGCGCAGGACCAGCGCCGCGCCGATGCCGATCAGGATGACCTTCTTGCGCTGGTCGGCGGGCAGACCCGCGGCGAGCGCGCCGACGACGATCGCATTGTCGCCCGCGAGGACGAGGTCGATCATCAGGACCGATCCGAACGCGGCCAGCGCCTTCGGATCGCCCAGGTTGGAGAAGTCGGCGACGATGTGCTGCCAGATCTCCAGCGGCGAACCGGGTCCGGCCACGGTCGTCGCGGCGGCGGCCAGCATGGCGATGATGCTCAAAATGTCAGCTCCCGGTGACGGTAAAATGGGATCAATAGCAAAGCGGCACGCGAAAGCCATTGCCCTCGCGTGCCGCGATGTCGGTGGTAACGCGCCGCGGCGAAGCCGCGTCGTCGGTCGGGGCGGTGCCCCGCCGGCCGGATCGATGCGAGTCCCGCTGCAACGTGCAGCGGGCCGCATTCGATCACTGATTCATGGAATCGAAGAAATTCTCGTTGGTCTTCGAATCCTTCATCTTGTCGAGCAGGAACTCCATCGCGTCGATCGTGCCCATCTGCATGAGGATGCGGCGCAGCACCCACATCTTGGAGAGCTTGGCCTTGTCGACCAGCAGCTCTTCCTTGCGGGTACCCGACTTGCCGACGTCGAGCGCCGGGAAGATGCGCTTGTCCGCGACCTTGCGGTCAAGCACAATTTCCGAGTTGCCGGTGCCCTTGAACTCCTCGAAGATCACCTCGTCCATGCGGCTGCCGGTATCGATCAGCGCGGTGGCGATGATCGAGAGCGAACCGCCCTCCTCAATGTTGCGCGCGGCACCGAAGAAGCGCTTCGGGCGCTGCAGCGCGTTCGCATCGACACCGCCGGTCAGGACCTTGCCCGACGACGGCACGACGGTGTTGTAGGCGCGGCCCAGACGCGTGATCGAGTCGAGCAGGATCACGACGTCCTTCTTGTGCTCGACGAGGCGCTTGGCCTTTTCGATCACCATCTCGGCGACCTGCACGTGGCGCTGCGCGGGTTCGTCAAACGTCGAGCTGACGACCTCGCCCTTCACGCTGCGCTGCATGTCGGTGACTTCCTCGGGGCGCTCGTCGATCAGCAGGACGATCAGGAACACCTCGGGGTGGTTGTCGGTGATCGCCTTGGCCATGTTCTGCAACATGACCGTCTTGCCGACGCGCGGCGGCGCGACGATCAGCGTACGCTGGCCCTTGCCCTGCGGGCTGACGATGTCAATCACCCGCGCCGACTTGTCCTTGACGGTCGGGTCGGCGGGATCGAGCGTCAGCTTGCTCTCGGGGTAGAGCGGCGTGAGGTTGTCGAAATTGACGCGGTGGCGGACGACGTCGGGGTCGTCGAAATTGACGGCCGTGAGCTTCACCAGCGAGAAATAGCGCTCGCCATCCTTCGGCCCGCGGATCTCGCCCTCGACCGTGTCACCGGTGCGCAGCCCGAACTTCCGGACCTGGTTCGGCGAGATGTAGATATCGTCGGGACCGGCGAGATAGTTGCTCTCGGGCGAGCGCAGGAAGCCGAAGCCGTCGGGCAGCACCTCGATCGTGCCGAGACCCATGATCTGGTCGCCATTGTCGGCCTGGACCTTGAGGATCGCGAACAGCAGGTCCTGCTTCCGGAGCGTGGACGCGCTCTCGACGCCCAGTTCTTCCGCCATGCTGACCAGTTCGGCAGGCTTCTTCTTCTTCAGGTCTTTGAGATGCATGAGGATTTCCGGATATCGATCGACGGGAGGCGTATTCGGCGGAGCGCGCTTGAAAAGCGAAACTGGGCGAAACGATAGGATAAAGCCACGACCGGGCAGGACGCCAGGAGGCCGTGTCTGGGCTCGGGTTAGAATTGGGGTGGCGGTTAGTCAAGCGGAGACGAATGCCCTTAACCCTCCCCCGCCAGGGGGAGGTGTCACTGCAGGTGACGGAGGGGGCGGACACGAAGCAGGCGTTATCGTTTCCGCCCCCTCCGTCACGCCACGCGTGCCACCTCCCCCTGGCGGGGGAGGATCGAGACGTCAGAACGGCTTCACGATCACCAGCACGACGATCAGCGTCACCGCCAGCGCAGGCACCTCGTTCAACATCCGCAGCTGCTTGCCCTTGAGCGTCGGCGCACCGCGGGCGAGCTTCTTCGCATAGCCGACCGCCCAACCGTGATAGCCCGACAGGATCAGCACCAGCAGCAGCTTGAGGTGCAGCCAGCCGAGCCCCGGCGCGCCGTCCGCCAGCCCCAGGTTGAGCGCGAGCGCGATCCCGAGCACCCAGACGACGATCATCGCAGGCGTCAGGATGATGCTGCGGATCTTGCCCTCGCGGTCGACCCAGCTCGCGGCCTCGCCCGCGTTGCCGGCGGCCAGCGCCTCCTGGTGATAGACCAGGTAGCGCGGCAGCATGAACAGCCCCGCCATCCAGAAGATCACGAAGATCAGGTGCGCGGCCTTTACCCAGTCATAGGACGCGCCGAGGAAACCGCTCATGTAGTGCTCCGTACGCGGGCGATCAGCTGTTCGACATGCGCGATCGGCGTGTCGGGCAGGATGCCGTGGCCAAGGTTGAAAATGTGCGGACGATCGACGAACGCCGCAAGGATCCGGTCGACCGCCGCATCGAGCTCCTCGCCGCCCGCGATCAGCGCGAGCGGATCGAGATTGCCCTGCACCGGCATGTCGGCGGGCAACGACGCATGCGCCCAGACCGGATCGACCGTCTCGTCCAGCCCGATCGCATCGACGCCCGTCTCGCGTGCATAGGCGAGCAGCTTGCCCCCTGCCCCCTTCGGGAAGCCGATCACCGGCACCCCAGGGCAGCGGTCGTGCAGCGCCGCGACGATCCGCGCGGTCGGCGCGATCACCCAGCGTTCGAACTGGGCGGGCGACAAGGATCCCGACCAGCTGTCGAACAGCTGCACCGCATCGACCCCTGCCGCGATCTGCTTCGCCAGATAGTCGACGGTACTGTCGGCGATCGCGTCGATGATCGCGCCGAAGCCGACCGGGTCGCCGTACGCGAACCGCCGGGTCTCGCCCTGGTCCTTGCTGCCCCTGCCCGCCACCATATAGGTCGCGACCGTCCAGGGAGAGCCCGCAAAGCCCAGGAACGTCGTCGCGGGCGGCAACGCCTCGGCGACGCGCGCCACGGTGCTGTAGACCGGCTCCAGGCGCTCGGGATGGGCATGAAGCCGGTCGAGCGCATGATCGACGAGCGCAGGCTCGAGCCGCGGCCCCTCGCCCACCCCGAAGCTCAAATCCTGTCCCAGCGCCCAAGGCACCATCAGGATGTCGGAGAACAGGATCGACCCGTCGAACGCGAACCGGCGGATCGGCTGCAGCGTCACCTCGGCCGCAGCCTCGGGATCGGTCGCGAGCGCCAGGAAGCCGCCCTTGTCCGCCCGCAGCGCGCGATATTCGGGGAGATAGCGTCCGGCCTGGCGCATCAGCCAGAGCGGCGGCACGGCCTGACGCTCGCCACGGAGCGTCGCGAGGAGGGGCTTGGGATCGGTCAACGGGCGTCCCCTTCTTCAATAAAGAAGATTCTAAAAAGGATTGTTGAAGTGGTTGGCAGGTGGATGTCGGGGCTTATGCGGTCATCCCCGAAATGCCAACAGCTTGACCGTGGCGGCACCGCGGAAACGCCGTGATTCGGATCGGGCGTCCCCGTTATCCACAGGCTGTTGAGCAAAACACTCCCTGTGTGCGGGGCTGTGGATAGATCGGGACTTTTCCACGGGTCCCGGGTCGCTTGGCGGAGGGGCGGAGTTACGCTAGCCCTTGTGCCCATGTTATCCACAGAACTGCCCGGGACCGGCCGATGATGCGCCTGCATCTCCACCTGCTGTCCGACTCCACCGGCGAGACGCTCGAGAACATCGCCAAGGCGGCGCTCGCGCAATATGACGACGTCGAGACCGTCCGCCATTTCTGGCCGATGGTCCGCACCGAGGCGCATCTCGAACGCATCCTGCAGGAGGTCGCGCAGAACCCCGGGCTCGTGATCTTCACGCTGGTGAACCCGGCGACGCGGCGGATCCTCGAACAGCGCTGCCTCGCGCTCGGCCTCCCCGCGGTCGCCCCGCTCGATCCGGTCAACGACGCGCTGTCGGGGCTGCTCGGCCAGCAGGCCAAGGCCCGGCCGGGCCGCCAGCACGTCCTCGATGCCGCCTATTTCGCGCGCGTCGATGCGATCCAGTGGACCATCGCGCATGACGACGGGATCGCCTCGGACGAATGGGAAGAGGCCGACGTCGTGCTCGCGGGCGTATCGCGCTCGTCGAAGACGCCGACCTCGATCTATCTCGCCAATCGCGGCTACAAGGCGGCGAACATCCCGATCGTGGTCGAGAGTCCGCCGCCAAACAATCTCTACGGGTTGAAACACCCGCTGGTGGTCGGCCTCACGACCAGTGCGGACCGGCTGATCCAGGTGCGTCGCAACCGGCTGTTGTCGCTGCACCAGGCGCCCGACACCTCCTATGTCGAGGAGGAAGCGGTGATGCGCGAGCTGGCGTTCGCGCGGCGGATGTTCGCGGACAATGGCTGGCCTGTGATCGACGTGACCCGGCGATCGATCGAGGAAACCGCCGCGGCGATCATCGCGCTGTGCAACGACCGCCGGGGTGTCACCGCATGACCTTGGTCCTCGCATCGCAGAGTGCATCGCGTCGCGCGATGCTGGCGGCGGCAGGCGTGCCGTTCGAGGCGACGCATGCCGGTGTCGACGAGGATGCCGCGAAGCCCGCGCTGCGGCATCTGGCGCCGCGCGATCTCGCCGACGCGCTCGCCGAACTGAAGGCGCTGAAGGTGTCGGCACGCAAGCCCGGCCATCTGGTGCTCGGCAGCGACTCGCTGGTCGCGTTGGCGGACGGCAGCATCCTCGACAAGCCGGTCGACCGCGCCGATGCCGCCGACCATCTCCGCCGCATGGCCGGCGCGCGGCACGATCTGTGGAGCGCGGCGGTGATCGCCGAGAACGGCCAGATTGTCTGGCGCCATGTCGAACGCGCGAAGGTGTTCGTACGCCCGCTGTCCGATGCGTTCATCGAGACCTATCTCGACGCCGAATGGCCGGCGATCGCGAACTGTGTCGGATGCTACCGCGTCGAAGGTCCCGGCGTGCAGCTGTTCGAGAAGATCGAGGGCAGCCAGTTCACCGTGCTGGGGATGCCGTTGCTCAACGTGCTCGACTATCTGCGGGTCCGCGGCGAGCTCCCCTCATAACGACCCCGCCAGCGCGACAACGCTCGCGCGGGAACAAGGAACGACGATGACCAAAGCCTATGCCGAAGTGATCGGTGACCCGATCGCGCAATCCAAGTCGCCGATCATCCACGGCTTCTGGCTCGACGCGCTCAGGATCGATGCCGAGTATCGCCGCGCACACGTGACCGCCGACGCCCTCCCCGCCTATTTCGAGAGCCGCAGCGCCGATCCCGACTGGCGCGGCTGCAACGTCACGATGCCGCACAAGCTGGCTGCGCTCGATCATGTGACCGATCCCGGCGATGTCCGCGGCACGATCGGTGCGATCAACACGGTGTTTCGCGGCAAGGACGGCGCGATGATCGGGACCAACACCGACGCCGCGGGGTTCTGGGCGCCGATCGACGATCTCGATATCGCGGGGCAGCCGGTGACGGTGATCGGCGCCGGCGGCGCGGCGCGCGCGGTGCTGTTCGCGCTGTCGCGGATGGGGGTCGGTCCGGTGACGATCCTCAACCGCAATCCGTTGAAAGGTGCAGCGCTGCTGGCGCTGTTCAAGCTGAAGGGCCAGGCGTTGCCACTGGCTCCCGCGGCCCCGCCCTCGCGGTTGCTGGTCAACACCAGCGTACTCGGCATGGCTGGCCAACCGCCGCTCGATCTCGATCTGGGCGCACTGGACGATGACAGTCTCGTCTACGACATCGTCTACTCGCCGCTGGAAACGGGCCTGCTCAAGGCTGCGCGGAAGCGGAACCTCGAGACCGTCGACGGGCTGGAGATGCTCATCGCGCAGGCGGCCGTCGCGTTCGAGATATTGTTCCACGTGGAACCTCCGCAGGATCGCGACGAGGACTTGCGGGCGCTGCTGACCGCATGATCATCGGGCTCACCGGATCGATCGGCATGGGCAAGTCCACGGTCGCGGCGATGTTCCGAGATCTCGGCGTCCCGGTGTTCGACGCGGATGCAGAAGTGCACCGGCTGCAAGGCCCGGGCGGTGCTCTGGTCGGCGCGATCGAGGCGGCGTTTCCAGGCTCGACGACCGACGGCGCGGTCGATCGCGCGAAGCTGCGCTTGTCGGTGTTCGGCGACGACGCCGCGATCGCACGACTCGAGGCGATCGTGCATCCGGCGGTCGCGGCGGCCCGCACCGACTTTCTCGCGCGTCATGGCGACGCGCTGGTGGTCTTCGACGTGCCGTTGCTGTTCGAGACCGGCGGCGATGCGAAGGTCGACCGGGTCGTTGTGGTCTCCGCTCCGGACGCGGTTCAGCGCGCGCGCGTGCTGGCCCGTCCCGGCATGACTCGCGAGACGTTCGAGGCGATCCTCGCCCGTCAGACGCCCGACGCGGAAAAGCGCGCGCGCGCCGATTTCGTCATCGAGACCGATACGGGATTGGATGAAACGCGTGCGCAGGTGCGTGCGGTGATCGCTTGCGTGACGCGCGGTGAAGGAGGATAACCTGCCGATGCGCGAGATCGTCTTCGACACCGAAACCACCGGCCTCAGTTTCTCCGGCGGCGACCGCATGGTCGAGATCGGCTGCGTCGAGATGATCAACCGGGTCGAGACCGGGCGTACCTTCCACGCCTATTACCATCCCGAGCGCGACATGCCGGTCGAGGCGTTCAACGTCCATGGGCTCAGCGAGGCGTTCCTGTCCGACAAGCCGCGCTTCGGCGATGCGGTACACGAGCTGATCGACTTCATCGGCGACGCGCCGATGATCGCGCACAATGCGAGTTTCGACTTTTCCTTCCTCAACGGCGAGATGCAGCGCTGCAACCGGCCGATCATCCACATGAACCGGATGGTCGACACGCTGCAGATCGCGCGCAGCCGCCATCCCGGGGCCAAGCATTCGCTCGATGCGCTGTGCTCGCGCTTCGGGATCGACCGCAGCCACCGCGTGCTGCACGGCGCGCTGCTCGACGCGCAGCTGCTCGCGCAAGTCTATGTCGAGCTGATGGGCGGGCGGCAGATCGGTCTGGGGCTGCTGGCGGAGGCCACTGCCGCAAGCGCCGCACCGGTCGTCGCGCCCCCGCCCCGTATCGCCCGCCCGCCGCGCATTTTCGTCGCGAGCGAGGGAGACCTTGCGGCGCATGCAGCGTTCATGAGGGGGATCAAGGATCCGATCTGGGGGGCCGCGGCGTCCGGATGACGCCGAGCGGACGGAGCCAACAGGACCGTCAGCGTATAAGGAGACGAAAATGGATATCCGGATTTCAGGTCATCAGGTCGCCACCGGCGATGCGCTCAACAGCCATGTGGAAGACCGACTCCAGGGTATCGCCGACAAGTATTTCTCCCGCGCCATTTCGGCCGAGGTGACGTTCGGCAAGGGCCCGCACGATGCCGGGTTCAAATGCGACATCGTCGCGCACGTCATGAAGGGGCTGGTGCTCAAGGGGCATGCCGAGGCCTATGACGCGCATCCCGCGTTCGACGGCGCCGCCGCGAAGATCGAGACGCAGCTGCGCCGCTACATGCGCCGCCTGAAGGATCGCCATGCCGGCGAGGCCGTCGCGGCAGCCGAGAGCATCGGCTACGACAATGCGGGCTACACCCTGTTCCAGGAAAGCGTCGAGGAAGAAGACGTCGCGGATGCGCCGCTGATCATCGCGGAGACCCGCGTCGACGTGCCCGTCGCCAGCGTGTCCGACGCGGTGATGATGCTCGATCTGCGCAATACCGCGGCGTTGCTGTTCGAGAATGCGGGCACCGGCGCGCACAACATGGTCTATCGCCGCGGCGATGGCACGATCGGCTGGGTCGAGCCGCAGCGCGCCGCCGCGTCCCCGGCTGCGACACCCCCCGCGACCTGACCTTTACGTCCCTGCGCGACGCGACTAGCGCTCGCGCAGGGGCAAGGATCCATTCCACGACCATGAATGATTTCAGCGATATGCTGCGCGACGACGCCGTGCTGACGGGCGTCGTCGCTGCGACAAAGAAGGCCGTGCTCCAGCAGCTCGCCGCGGTAGCGGCGACCGTGATCGACGGCGACGCGAAGATGATCACCGACAAATTGCTCGCCCGCGAGAAGCTGGGATCGACCGGGTTCGGCGGCGGTGTTGCGATCCCGCACGCCAAGATCGATGGCCTCGAACAGGTGACCGCGGTGTTCGCACGTCTGGCGCAGCCGGTGGATTTCCAGGCGGTGGACGATCTGCCGGTCGACCTCGTCTTTCTCCTGCTGTCGCCGACCGACGCCGGTGCGGTGCACCTGAAGGCGCTTGCCCGCGTCTCGCGTCGCCTGCGCGACCAGGCCTTCCTCGCCAGGCTGCGCGGTACGGGCTCGCGCGACACCCTCTACGCCCTGTTCGCGACCGACGATGCCCGCGATGCAGCCTGAGAGCGGCGCGCAGGCGCATTTCCGCGCGCTGGAGTCGCTCTACGCGGAAGCACCGATCAACCGGTTCTTCGAATCGTCGCTCGAGATTCCGGAGAGCGGGTTCGCGCGCATCCACTTCGCGATCGACGAACGCCATTATCACGCCGGCGGTGCCGCGCACGGAACGAGCTATTTCAAGATGCTCGACGATGCGGCCTTCTATGCCGCCAACAGCCTCGTCACCGATCGCTTCCTGCTCACCACCGCGTTCAACCTGCTGCTCACGCGCCCCTTGAAGGCAGGACCGGTCATTGCCGAGGGTCGCTGGATCAGCGGCAAGCGACGGGTATTCGTCGCCGATGCGCGGCTGATCGATGCGGACGGCGAGGAAGCGGCCCGGGGAACGGGCACGTTCATGCGGTCGCGCATCCCGCTTGCCGACCTGCCGGGATACCGGATGACATGAGGCCCGCGCGATGAGCGGACGTCTGCCGACCGGGATGATGGCCACCGCCCTGCTCCGGCGCGTCAACGATTCCGGGGGCTCGGGGATGGTGCTCGCCAAGGGCACGTCCGACGGCACCATACTCGTGGTTGCGATCGAACGTGGTGAGCCCCCCAAGCTGTTGGAGCGCGGCCCGGGGCCGGACGGCCGCACCATTCTGATCGACTCGACTCCGGCCGAGGATATCGACGGCTATTGGCGCCGGCGGCGCGCGCGTGACCCGGATTTATGGGTGATCGAGGTGGACATCGCAGGCGCGGAACGGTTCGCCGCTGAAACGATCCTCGACGATTGACTCCAATCCCCCGTGAAACGAGGGAGATTGCAGAAGAAATCGCGTTGTGTCGGTGCGGGTGCGATCCGGGTCGATTACGCAGTCGGGGGGATGCCCGGACGATTGGCCTGGCCGATCGGGTCCGTGGTCCAACCGCATATAAACTTGAGTGAATGACGATTCTGCAGCGGGCCGCGACGATCGCAGCCATGACCTTCTCCCTCGCCGGCCTGCTTGGACACAGCACGCCTGGAAAGGCCACGGAACTCGACCGCACCGCGATCACGACTCCCGTTTCTGTAAGTTACAACACCCTCGCCCCGGCAAATGTTCCGCAGATCGTGCCCGCCGTGACCCCCGTTTTCGAACCGGCCGTCACCCCCGCACCGATCGCCCCTGCCGAAGCCGAATCCGAAGATTTCGACTCCCTCGCCGAAGCCGTCGCCGCGCAGGATTCCGCTGCCGCCAACGAATCGCTGCAGTGCCTCGCCGGTGCGGTCTATTTCGAATCGAAGGGTGAACCGCTCGCCGGCCAGCTCGCCGTCGCTGAAGTCATCATCAACCGCGCCAAGTCGGGCCGCTTCCCCGCAGACGTCTGCGACGTCGTGACGCAGCGTGGCCAGTTCAGCTTCGTGCGCGGCGGCCATATCCCGACGATCACCGCGGGCAAGGCCTATCGCACCGCGATCGCCGTCGCCAAGGTCGCGCTTGCCAGCGCCTGGAACAGCCCCGCCCCCAAGGCGCTGTTCTTCAACACGCCGAACCGCTCGCCGGGCGGCCGCCTCACCAAGATCGCGGCGATCGGCAACCACATCTTCTATCGTTGATCCGCACGCGCCGGGGCCCCTGCTCCACCCGCTGCCGATGACCGACCAATCCGCGAACGGGCTTGCCCTGTTCGCGGATTGTTCTATTTCTGGGCCATGCTCGATGTCCCTTCCCGCCCCCCCGCCTCGTGCGTCGACGCGCCCGGTTCGCCCCTTTGTGCCGCGGATGTCACCCGCGGCGTGACGCGCATGCTGTTGCGGCACGACCTGACCGCGATGGCAGAGGTTCCGCTCGACGGTGGCCGACGGGCCGATCTGATGGCGCTCGACGCGCGCGGGCAGATCGTGATCATCGAGATCAAGGTGTCGCGCGCCGACCTGCTGGGCGACGGCAAATGGCCCGATTACCTGGCGCATTGCGATCGCTATTACTGGGCGGTGCCAGCGGGATTCGACATCGGCCCGCTGGACGGGTCGGCGTTCCTGCCCGGGCGGACCGGGATCATCGTCGCCGATCGCTACGACGCGGCGATCGTCCGCGAGGCACACTCCACCCCCCTGCCCGCGCATGTCCGCAAGCGCTGTACGCTGGCGTTCGGCCGGCGCGCGGCGCGGCGGCTGATCGGGGTGGTCGATCCCGATGCGGACGGACTGGCCTTCTAGCGCGCCGGCAGCCCGCCCGGGGGGACGATCAGAATTTCGGGCCCGACACGGCCTTCTGCGTCTTTTTCGGCGCGTCCTCGAGCAGCTTGGTCACCACCGGATTGCGGCTGTCCTGCTTGGCATAGGCGCGTGCCGACATGCCGGCGATGATATCGGCCTGGTCGGGATCGGCGCCCTCGTTCAGCAGGATGCGGATCATGGCGATGTCGCGGCGCTGCACGGCGCGGATCAGCGGCGTCTCGCCCGCCGAGTTGCCGAGGTTCGGATTGGCTTTCGCCGCGGTCAGGATCGGGATCATCCCCGTCTGCCCCATCGTCACGGCAAGGAGCAGCGGCGTGTTGCCCTTGCCGTCGCGCATGTTCGCGTCGGCGCCCTTCTGCAGCAGGAAGCGCAGATAGGTCTCGTCGCCGCGCTTGATGACGATGTGCAGCGCCCCCTCGCCCGTCGTCACGTCACGCGCGTTGACGATGTTGCTGCCCGGCCTGCCGAGCATTTCGAGCACCTCGTTGTTCTTCGCGTCGCGCACCGCGGACAGGAACTTGTATCCGGCCGATTGCTGCTGCGCGAGCGCGGGCGCGCCGGAGGTCAGCAGCAGGGCCGTCAGGAACAGGCGGAAGGGCGACATAGCGGATATCCTCGAAGCCGGGCTTTTGCCGACGCTTGCGCTGCAACCGCTAACAGATCAAGGCTGGCGTCATCATGAACATCGTCCGCCATGTCCTGTTCGGGGCGCTCGCCCTGGCCGCCTGCAGCCCGACGCCGGTCGCTCCGGCCCGCCCCCCGCTCGAAGGGGCCCGGATCGGCGGACCGTTCACGCTGACCGACCAGGATGGCCGCACCGTGTCCGACCGCGATTTCGCAGGCAAATACCGGATCATGTACTTCGGCTACACCTTCTGCCCCGATGTCTGCCCGACCGACGTCCAGGCGATCGGCGCCGCGCTGAAGACGCTGGAAGCGAGCGACCCGGCGGTCGCCGCCAAGGTCGTCCCGGTCTTCGTCACCGTCGATCCGGCGCGCGATACGCCTCCGGTGCTCAAGGCCTTCGTATCGGCGTTCCACCCGCGCATGGTCGGGCTGACGGGAACGCCGCAGCAGATCGAGGCCGTGAAGAAGGAATTCGCGATCTTCTCCGCCAAGGGCGATCCCGCACCCGGTGGCGGTTACCTCGTAAACCACAGCCGCCAGACCTATCTGATGGGGCCGGACGGCAAGCCGATCGCGCTGCTGCCCCAGGAACAGGGACCGAAAGCCGTGGCCGACGAAATCAAGCGGTGGGTTCGTTGAGCCGCTTCTGGGAAACCACGCCGATCGAACAGCTCGACCGCGGCCAGTGGGAGGCGCTGTGCGACGGCTGCGGCAAATGCTGCATCCACAAGCTGGAGGACGAGGATACCGGGGAGCTGGTCCCGACCAACGTCGCCTGCCGCCTGCTCGACCGGCGCAGCGGGCAGTGTTCCGACTATCGCCACCGCCATGCCTATGTCCCCGAATGCGTCCGGCTGACGACGGGCAACGTCCACGGGATCGACTGGCTGCCCAGCACCTGCGCCTACCGCCTCCGCGCGGCGGGCGAGGCGCTGCCCGAATGGCATTACCTCGTCTGCGGCGACCGCGAGGCGGTCCACCGCGCCAAGCAATCGGTACGCGGCTGGACGGTCAGCGAGGACGAGGCCGGCGAGCTCGAATATCATGTGGTCGAGCGCGAGCTGTGATCCGCAGGTGATCGACGGCCTCGACATCGTCCGCCACCCGCGTGCCCGGCGTGCGCGGCTGTCGATCGATCCGGCCAGCGGCCGGGCAAAGCTGGTCCTGCCGAAGCGCGCGGCGCTGAAACCCGTGCTGGCCTGGGCGGAAGAGAAGGCGGGCTGGCTCGCCGAGCAGCGCGCCCGCCTGCCACAGGCGCGTCCGTTCGCGCCCGGTGCGGTGGTGACCGTGGCCGACGAACCGCTGACGATCGCCTGGCAGCAAGGCGCGCGGCGCACGCTGGTCCGTGACGGCGATACGCTCTCGCTGTCCGGTCCGATCGAGACCGTGCCGCGCCGGGTCGAGGCGTGGATCAAGCGCGTCGCGCTCGACCGCCTGGCCCAGGAAACCGCCGAATTCGCCGCGAAAGCGGGCGTTTCGGTGACCCGCGTGACGATCGGCGATCCGACGGGCCGCTGGGGCAGCTGTGCGTCGAGCGGGGCGATCCGCTACAGCTGGCGGCTGATCCTCGCCCCCGGCTGGGTCCGTCGCGCGACCGTCGCGCACGAAGTCGCGCACCGCGTACACATGAACCATGCACCGGTGTTCCACGCGCTCGTCGCCGAGCTGCTCGACAGCGACCCGATGCCCGCGCGCGCATGGCTGCGCACGCACGGCGCCGCGCTTCACTGGATCGGTCGGTCGTCCTGATTGCGCTCGCGCGGTACGTCGCGCTGTAGCGGCTGACGCCCGGCCGGCCCGTCGCGCCGCGGCAGATCGCGGCCGGACCCGTCACGCGCGGGGGCATCGCGGCCGGTGACCCGGTCGATCCAGTCCTGGTTCAACTGCTGCGGCGGCACCGGGGCCTGCTGATCGCCCTCGATCACCGGGACGCTACCGTCGTCCTCTGGCGCCTGCTGTACCGGCGCCGGGCGCTCGATCGGGTTGCCATCGGCATCGACCATCTGCCCGGACTCGCCATTGTCGGGCTGGCCGAAATAGCTCTCCTCGTCGGGCTCCAGCTGCCATTCGGGCAACGTCACCTGCGTTTCGAACTGCTCGATCGGGCGGTTGGCGGTCGCGGGCTTCATGAATGCGGCCCAGGCGCGCGCCGGCGCCGTCCCGCCGTGCAGCCCCGCGATCGGGCGCGCATCGTCGCGACCCATCCACACGCCGGTCGTGATCCCGCTCGAGAAGCCCAGGAACCAGCCGTCCTTCGACGAACTCGTCGTACCCGTCTTGCCCGCGACCGGCCGGCCGATCTGCGCGGCGCGGCCCGTGCCGGTATTGACCGCGGTCTGCAGCAGGTCGGTCATCTCCGCCGCGACATAGGGCGCGACCAGCACATGGCTGCGGTCGACCTCGTGCGTGTAGATCGTCTGTCCGTTCGAGCTGACCCGGGTGATGCCGTACGGCGTCACCGCCACGCCCTTGCTGGCGACGCTGGCGAAGGCGCGGGTCATGTCGAGCAGGCGCACCTCCGAGGTGCCGAGCACCATCGAGGGATGGGTGTTGACCGGCGTGGTGATCCCGAACCGACGCGCCATGTCGGCGACCGTCGCGAAGCCGACCTCCTGGCCGAGTTTCGCCGCGACGGTGTTGAGCGAATAGGCGAACGCGGTGCGGAGCGACACGGCGCCCGAGTTGCGACGCGAATCGTTGCGCGGGCTCCACCCGCCGATCGTGACGGGTTCGTCGACGATCGAATCCTCGGGCTTGTGGCCTGCTTCGAGCGCGGCGAGATAGACGAACAGCTTGAATGCGGAGCCGGGCTGGCGGACCGCCTGCGTCGCGCGGTTGTAGATCGACGACACATAGTCCTTGCCGCCGACCATCGCGCGCACCCCGCCGTCGCGGTCGAGCGCGACCAGCGCGCCCTGCGCACCCGCGGGTGCGTTGGCGCGGATCGCGGCGTCGGCCTGGCGCTGCATCGACAGGTCGAGCGTCGTCCAGACCTCGAGTGGCTGCGTCGTTTCGTCGATCAGCGTGTCGAGCTGCGGCAGCGCCCAGTCGGTGAAATAGCGTACGCTGTTCTGCTTGGGCTCGGGCGCGAGCTTCAATCCCTGGATGTCGGCGGCGGCGGCTTGCGACGCGGTAATGGCCCCCGTTTCCTCCATCGTCCTGATGACGACGCCGGCGCGACCGACCGCGGCCTCGGCATCGGCGGTCGGCGAATAGTTGGACGGCGCCTTGACCAGCCCTGCGATCACCGCGGCCTCGGCGAGGCTCAGATGGTCCGCGCCATGCCCGAAGAACTTCCGGCTAGCGGCATCGATGCCGTAGGCGCCGCCGCCATAATAGACCTTGTTGAGATAGAGCTCGAGAATCTGGTCCTTGGTGAACGCGCGCTCGATCGCGAAGGCGAGGATCGCCTCCTGGAATTTCCGCGCGAATTTCTTCTGGTTGTTGAGGAAGACGTTGCGGGCGAGCTGCTGCGTGATCGTCGACCCGCCCTGCGTGAACCGGCCGCGGTCCCAGCGCACCTTGATCGAGCGTGCGACGCCGATCGGATCGACGCCCAGATGCGAGCGGAAGCGGCGATCCTCGACCGAGATGGTCGCGTCGCGCATCACCTGCGGGATCTCGCTATAGGGCAGCCACTCGCCATAGCTCGGCCCGAGCGAGACGATGACCGTCCCGTCCGCGGCATGGACGCGGATCATCTGGCCGTTGGGCGAGGATTTCAGGCTGTCGAACGACGGCAGCTGCGACTTGGCGACATAGACCGCGATCACCAGCGCGGCGAAGGCGAGGACGGCCAGACCGACGAGCAGCTGGATCAGGATGATCAGCCGGCGGCGCCATCGGGGACGGGGGGGACGCGCACGAGCCATGAACATGCGCGAAATACGCGCTAACCGCAGGGCCTACAAGCGAAGATCACCCGGTTCGGCGCGCGCGGAACTCGAGTGCGACCGAATTCATGCAATAGCGCAGGCCCGTCGGCGGCGGTCCGTCGTCGACGACATGGCCGAGATGACTGTCGCAGCGCGCACACCGCGTCTCGGTGCGGGTCATGCCGTGGTTCGCATCGCTATGGTCGGTGATCGCGTCGGTCGATGCGGGGCGCGTGAAACTCGGCCAGCCCGACCCGGACTCATATTTGTCCGCGCTGTCGAACAGCGGGTTGCCGCACGCCGCGCAGCGATAGATCCCGTCGGCCCTGGTATCGGTGAGGGCACCGCTGAACGCGGGTTCGGTCCCGGCTTCCCGCAGCACGTGGTACTGCACGGGGGTCAGACGCCGACGCCATTCGGCCTCGGAGAGGTTCAGCTGGTCCATCGGATGACCGTCGTACCGGAACGGCCCTGGGTCAATGCGGGGGAATACGCGTCGCATCGGCGACGATCCGGATCAGCGACGGCCGGACGAGCGGCATCAGCCATGTCGCCCGGCTGTCCTCGGCGATACGGCGGACGAGGCCGGCGACTCCGATCGGGCGGGCGAGCCGACCCGCGAACCCGACCTGCCAGTCCGCGGCGCCCTGTGCGCCGTTCCGCTGATAGGCAGCGGCCGCGGAGACACCGCTCGCCAGCGCGATCCCCATGCCTTCGCCCGCGAGCGACGGAATGACGCCAGCCTGGTCGCCGAGCCGGAACAGCCCCGGCTCCCCGCTGCGCACGCGCCAGCCATAGGGGACGTTGGCGATCGCATCGACGGGCGCCTCGATCCGCGCGATCCAGTCGCCGAGCGCGGGCAGGTCCCGGCCGAGCGCGTCGAGCAGCTGTCGCGGGGTTCCCGCCGCCTGCAGCCTCGAGCGATGTACCGCCAGGCACAGGTTCGCGCTGCCATCCTCCTGCAGCGCGAGCCCGGCATAGCCGCGATCGAACAGGTGCAGTTCGATCTGGCCGGCGAGCGACCTGGCGAGGGCAGGGGACGGCACGATCCGGACGCGGAGGCCCAGCGTCGGATCGGATCCGCGCGCGCTTTCCGGTCGCGCGAGTCCGCGGATGTCGTGCTTGCCGCTCGCGAGGAACAGCGCATCGGTGGCGAGCGTCGCGCCGTCGGCGGTGCGCACCGTGCGATCGTCGATCTCGCGTACCGTGACGCCGCGCTCGACCCCGGCGCCGAGCCGTACCGCCTCGGCGAGCAGCACCGTGTCGAGCCGGTGGCGCGACACCGAGAGCGCGGCGTGCGGCAGCGCCGCCTCGGCCCGCCGGCTCCCCGCGAACAGCCGTACCCGCGTCACGCGTGCCGGATTGAGCCGGTCGGGGTCGATCCCGAGCCCGGCCAGCGTCTCCAGCGACCGCCAGCTGAGGAAGCCGCCGCACAGCGCATCGCCCGTCTCGCGCGATCGTTCGAGCAGCGTGTGTGGCACGCCGGCGCGCGCGAGCCCGATCGCCGTCGCGGCCCCCGCGGGTCCGCCGCCGACGATCAGCGCAGATGTTCGACGCATAGCCGGAACGGAAAGGCGCGGAACACCCGGGCATCGTCGATCCCGGCTTCGGCGAGGATCGGCGGCCATTCGTCGGGCCGATAGCTGCGCGCGATCGACAGCGTGCCGTCATGCCGCACCATCGGATGCCAGCGCGCCAGCGTCGCGAGCAGCGGGTATCCGGCATGCGCGAACCGGTGGCGGTGGAGGTCGTTGACGAACCAGCCGACCCGCGCCTGCGCCTGCATGAAGCGTAGGAACGCGACGAGCTGGGCGTGCGTCATGTGATGCGCGACGAGGCTGCTGATGATCGCGTCCCACGGCTCGTCCGCCAGGTCCGCATAGTCGCCCGTGACGTAGCGGATCGCGCCGCCATGCACGCGCGCCGCGGCCTCGCTGCGCGGATTGAGATCGACGCCGACCAGCTCGACCGCCACGCCGCGCTTCGTTGCCCAGCGCGCGATCCGGCGCAGCATGTCGCCGTCGCCGAAGCCGACGTCGAGGATCCGGAGCGATGGCGATCGCTCGGCCGCACGCGCGAGGAAAGCGAGGGTAGGGCGCGCAGCGAGCGTGACGACGTTCACCTTGGCAAGGTCGCCGACGACCGCGGCGTAGACCGCGGGATCGAGATCGTCCGCGTCCATCTGCTCCTCGGCGTGCGACCGCGCGAGTGTCACGGCGCGCTCCGGAAGCCGAACCCCTCCGCGGCCAGCCCCGGACCGAAGGCGAGCGCAACGCCGCGCGCGACAGGGGGACCGGCCAGCAGTCGCTCCAGCACGAACATCAGCGTCGCCGACGACATGTTGCCATTCTCCGCCAGCACCGCGCGCGATGCGGCCAGCGCGTCGGGCGACAGGTGCAGCGCATGCTCGACCGCGTCGAGGATCGATCGCCCACCGGCGTGTACCGCCCAGGCATCGACGCTTTCGGGCGGATGGCCGCCGCTGGCGACGTCGCGGAAGGCGGGGTCGGCGATCGCGGTGGCGATCCGGCCCGGGACCTCGCCCGACAGATGCATCGCAAAGCCGCTGTCGGTGATGTCCCAGCGGATCAGGTGGTCGCTGTCCTCGAGCGTGGTCGCGAACGGCGCTTCGAGTGCGAACCCGTGCGCGTCGCCGGTCACCAGCGCGGCCGCGGCCCCATCGCCGAACTGCAGCATCGCGAGCAGCGGTTCGATCGCGCTGACCGCCTGCAGGTGGAGCGTCGACAGTTCGACGGTGACGACCAGCACGCGGGCGCCGGGTTCCGACCGGACGATGTGCCGTGCGCTGCGCAGCGCGACGACCGCGGCATAGCAGCCCATGAACCCGACCAGCAGCCGCTCGACGGTGGGGGACAGGCCGATCCGCCGGGCGATGATCTGGTCGATACCGGGAGCGACGAAGCCGGTGCAGCTTGCCACCACCAGGTGCGTGATGCCGTCGAGCGCCACCTGCGCACGCAAGGCATCGATTGCCGCGATGGCCAGATGCGGAGCGTGGTCGGCGTAGAGCGCCATCCGCGCGGCGGTGCCGGGCAGGGTCTCCGCGGCATAGAAGCCGTCCTCGGCGACCGGCGAAGCCCCGGTTTCGGTGCGCGGCAGGATCGACCAGCGATGCGCGATCCCCGATCGGTCGGCCATCCGATCGAACAGTCGCGCGGAACGGCCGTCGACGCGGGCCCGTGCCCAGTCGAGGAATGCAGCATGGATGTCATGGTCGGGAACGGCGGATCCGACGGCGTTCAGATAAGCGGACACAGTGCCCTTTCGCGGGAATTCCGGCTATAACGCGCGAGACCGCGAAAGCATACCGTGCCTCAATGACGGCAGGCGTCGTCGATCCGCTCATGCCCCAGCGCGTATTTCTCGTCGATCAGCGCCATGCCCTGCCCGACATAGGCCGCGATCACATGCTCGCCGGACTCCTCCAGCGCGCGACACGCATCGTTCAACATCGAATAGATCAGCTGGGCATTCATCGTCGGTCTCCGTGGTGCGGCCGAATCGTCGGCGGCCGTCCGAGTGCGCGCGCGATAGCCGCTCGGCCCACGAAGATTAGGATCTATTTTGGGGCGAGAACCAGAACGGGACAGATGAAACCGCAATGGTTTAGAATAGGGTCGATAATCCAGAGCATTAGATTGCCGAAGCAAATTATTACAAAAACGTTAGGTCGAAAATGAATGTATCGGGCCGATCCCGCTGCAGGCGCGACGATGCTTTCCTCTCGAAGGACCTGTCGGCCGCGGATCCGTAACATTGCGGGGCAGGTTTTGCTTGGCCCCCCCTTCGCAATGTGCCTAGGCTGACCCGGTCGATGCGCCGTTCTGTACTTGACCCGGGGGGGCAGGGCGGGGTGTAGATTGCGGTAACGGGGAGCTTGGGATGAACAACGATACGGTCGTTGGATTGATGAAGGAACTGACCGCGACGCTGTCGGCGGTGGCCGGCGAATTCGACAAGCGCATTGCCGCGGTGGTCGAACCGGTCGAAGAGACCGACGATGAAGGACCGAGTTCCGGCGCGTTGATCGCGCGCGCGAATGCGCTGCTGGCCGAACGGCGGCTGCGGCGCCAGCATCTGCCGGCCGAGCTGTTCCACGAACCGGCCTGGGACATGTTGCTCGCCTTGTTCGTGGCGGCGGACGATCCGCAGCCGATGAACATCAAGGCGCTGGTCGCGATGGCCGATGCACCGGTGACGACGTCGCAGCGCTGGATCGAGCATCTGTACAAGCTGCGCCTGATCGACCGCGTCATCGATCCCGCCGACCGCCGCCGCGTCGAGATATCGCTCAGTGCAATCGGGCAGGATTCCGTCACCAGTTACCTGCGCGCCGTCGCCAAGATGTGATGGCGGAAACCATCAGCAAAACGGGTCTAATCCAAGTCGTTTTCGGTTTATGTAGCGGATGAACGAACAACTTTGCTCAGATCCGCCATCCGAAGCGGTTTGAAATCGAAGTATAAGGCTACAGATGTTTGCCGTTTCGATTTTGTAGGGAATGATTAAGTAGCGAGACGCAAATAAGTTCCGGTCTTTGGATTGGAACAGCGAATTTTTACGCATCGCCCCTCACATGATCGCCGGATGGACATGATCGGCAATGCCGTTCGGTCCATCGTCGTGCTGTGCATGGCGACGTGTCTTTCCGTCGGCGCACGGGCGCAGACGCGGGCGGGGACGCCGATCGTCAACACGGCCGGCCTGACCTACGAGACTGGCGGCGAAACCCGCGCGCTCCAGTCCAATACGGTCACGATGCTGGTCGCCGAACGCCTCGACGTTCGGCTGGTCCGCGAAAGCGACGGGCCCGTCGCGCTCGACGGCACTGTCGCGGCGATCCCCTTCATCCTGACCAATGCCGATAATGGGCGCGAGGCCTTCGTTGTCACGGCGTCGCTCGCGACCGGCGGGCGGACCCCGCTGCTCGCGATCGATAGCGACGGCGACGGGCAGTACGACGCGACCCGTGACGCCGAGGTCGTCGAGGGCACGACGCCGGTGCTGGAACCCGGCGCGACGCTGCGGCTGTTCGCGCTCGTCGCCGATGGCAGTGCCAGCGACGCGCTCGTCGTCACAGCACGCGCGACGACCGGTTCGGGCACCGCCGGTCGTGCGTTCGACGGCCAGGGCGACGGCGGCGGCGACGCGGTCGTCGGTCCGACCGGCGCCGCCGCCAGCGTCACCGTGCCGCTGCGCACCGCCGGTGCCGACCCGGTGCTGGTCAAGACCCAGTCGGTCGCGGACGCCGCTGGCGGCGCGCGGCGCGGATCGGTCATCACCTACACGCTGGAAGCACGCTTCCCCGGCGGCGCGCGCGACGCGGTGATCGCCGACCGCATTCCCGCCGGCACCACCTTCGTCCCCGGCAGCCTGCGCGTCGACAACGCCGTGCTGACCGATGCCGCCGACGCGGATTCCGGACGGTTCGACGGCGAAGGGGTCGCGGTCGCGCTCGGCGATGTCGGCGCCGCGTCCATCCATGTCGTCGAATTCAAGACCCAGATCCAATGAGGAGCACCACGATGAAGATGCGTCGTCTGCCAGCCGCCGTCCTGACGGCGGGGCGTCTGCCAGCCGCCGTCCTGACGGCGGGACGCCTGTCTGCCGCCATTATGGCGGCGGCGATCCCGCTTGCGAGCCCGGTCGCCGCCGGCCCCGCCAGACAGGCGCCCGCCGCAGGCCCGCTCGAGATCACGAGCAGCATGATGGTCGAGCAGCGCAGCGCCGCCGCCGACGGCACCACGCGGGTCGCGCTGGTCAAGCCGGCGCGCGTGTCGCCCGGCGACCGCATCGTCTTCGTGCTCGCCTATCACAATATCGGGCGCCAGCCGCTGTCCGACGTCGTCCTCGCCAACCCGCTGCCCCGCGCGATCGGCTATCGCAGCGCGAGCCCGGGCTCGCCGGCGCCCGAAGTGTCGGTGGACGGCAAGACCTATGGGGCGCTCGCCAGCCTCCGCGTGCGTGCCCTCGACGGCAGCACGCGCGCCGCGAACCCCGACGATGTCACCCATGTCCGGTGGCGCCTTGCGAGTCCGGTGGCCCCCGGTTCGCAAGGCCAGTTCGCGTTCCAGGCCGTGCTGAAGTGATTCCCACCCCCCTCCGACCACAAGGACTTCGATACATGACCGTTTTCGCGGCCAGGCGCCTGATGCTGACCGGTACGGCCGCAGCGGCGGCCTTTGCATCCACCGGCGCCGAGGCGCAGTCCGGCACCACTGCCGGCACCGTCATCAGCAATACCGCCACCGCCAGCTACAGCGTCAACGGCGTCAACCAGACCAAGACGTCGAACACCGCCACGTTCAAGGTCGATCGCAAGGTCAACCTGACGCTGGTCGACGGACAGCCGGGGAACACGCAGGTCGCGGTCGGCCAGACCGGTGCGGTGCTCAAGTACACGCTGACCAACAGCACCAACGGCACGCAGGACTTCCTGCTGACGCCGACCCAGGGAATCCTGCTGGGCGGCGACAATTTCGACGTCGTCCTCCCCAAGGTCTACGTCGATAGCGACGGGGACGGCGTATATGACGCGACGAAGGACAAGCTGACCTTCGTCAACGAACTCGCCGCCGACACGTCGATCGTCATTTTCGTGGTCGCGGACATTCCGGCCGATCAATCGGCACGGCTCGCCAACGTCACGTTGACCGCGCAGGTCGCAGCAGGCGGCGATGCGTCAACCACCGTACCCGGCGTGGCGCTCTCGCCGAGCACTCTCAACGACGACCAGCAGGTCGACGTGGTGTTCGCCGATACCGACACCATACCGCGTGACGGCCTGGCCTCTGCGACGCTCGCCTACGAGATCGCGACGCGCGACGTCGCGCTGACCGTCGTCAAGTCGTCGGCGGTCATCTCGGACCCGGTCAACGGACCCCTGGCGCCCAAGGCGCTGCCCGGCGCGGTCGTGCAATATTGCCTGATCGTCAACAACGCGACGCTGCTGACGCCTGCCAACGGGGTCAACATCACCGACACGATCCCGACGAACACCACCTACGTGCCCGGCTCCATCACGGTCGGCGGGCTCCCCGTCCTGGGCGCATGCGTGCTGGGCACGCCGATGAACGACAGCGGCGCCGCGGTGGGGGGCAGCCCCTATACCGCCTCGTACAATGCAGACACGAAATTGATCACGGCCACGATCCCGACATTGTCCAGCCTGCAGTCGCTGGGCGTGACGTTCCAGGTCACGATCAACTAGCCCCGGCTCGGCTCAAGGGACCGCTCGACTCCGGCGCGTGGCGACGCGCGCCGGTTCGGGATGCCTCATGCCCGGATTCCGCCTCCTTGCGCGCCTCGGTGCCGTGCTTCTTGGCCTCAGTGCCGGCGCCCTGCCGGCACAGGTGGCCCCGACGCGCGTCGTCAACACGGCAACGCTGTCGTTCGGGCCCGAAGCGGCGCGGCGCACCGTGTCGTCGAACACGGTGTCGCTGGACGTCGTGCGGACCAAGCGGCCGACGTCGTTCAGCCTCCGCCTGCTGCCCCCGGGCTACACGCTGAGCGGGCTGAAATGCCAGGCGACGCCGACCGTCGTCACCACCGCGGCGCCGATCGACGCCGCGACGCTGGCGGCCGCACCGCGGCTCACCACGCTCGACATCCGTACCCCGCTGATCGTCGTCATCGACAATCCCGGCGACAATCTCGATCCGACGACGCGCGAGACCGTCAGCGTCGCAGTCGAGGTCGGCGCGGTCAGGAACGCGCTCCTGCTGCTCGAAACCGCGCCCGACAGCGGCGTGTTCGCCGGCGGCGTCCCCGCGACCGGCCAGGGACCGGCCGGAACCGAAGCGTGCGACCTGCCGATGAAGCGCGGCGAGAACCTGACCCTCAGCTTCGTCGAGAACGACAACAGCTTCGCATCGTCGATCTCGCTGCTGATCGACCCGGCCGGCTATGTGTTCGATTCGCAGACGGCCGAGCTGATCGACGGCGCGGTGGTGTCGCTGGTCGACGACAAGGGCGCGCCCGCATCGGTGTTCGGCGACGACGGCGTCAGTGCCTATCCGGCGACCGTCACCACCGGGCAGCCGGTGACCGACGCCAGCGGCCGGGTCTACCCCGCGCTGCCCGGCCATTACCGTTTCCCGCTCGCACCGCCGGGCCGGTATTTCATCAAGATCAAGCCACCCGGCGCCTATACCGCGCCGTCGACGATGCCGCGCGAGGCGCTCGCTGCCCTGAAGGACGCCGCCGGCCAGCCCTTCATGCTCAATGACGCGAGCTTCGGCGGCGGCCTGACGCTGCAGGACCCGGAGCCGTTCTACGCCGACATCCCCGTCGACAAGGCGAGCAACAGCGTGTTGCTGCTGACCAAGACCGCGTCGGTACGGCAGGCGTCGCCGGGCGACGTCATCCAGTATCGCATCCAGGTGACCAATCGGGGCACCGATGCCGCGCGCGCGCTGCACCTGTCGGACATCCTGCCGGCGGGACTGCGCTACGAACGCGGTTCGACGCGCGGCGCGGATGAGCCGAGCGTGGCGAGCGACGCGCGCACGCTCGACTTCGCGGTCCCCGCGCTCGCCGGCGGACAGACGCTCGACCTGCGCTACGTCGTCACGGTGGCGCCCGGCGCGCCGGTCGGCGAGGCGCTCAACCGCGCGGTGATGCGCGGCGTCGGCATCGCCAGCAACGAGGCCGCGGCGTCGGTCCGTCTCCAGCCGCTGCTGTTCACCGACGCCATGACGATCATCGGCCGCGTGACCGAGGGGAATTGCGGCGATCCGGTCGACCACCGAAAGGGCGTGGCGGGCGTGCGCCTGCTGATGGAGGATGGCACCTTCGTCGTCACCGACCGCGACGGCCTGTATCATTTCGAAGGCGTCCGGCGCGGCCGCCACGTCGTCCAGCTCGACACCGCGAGCATCCCGCCGACGCACACACCCGTCACCTGCGACAGCGACACCCGCCAGGCCGGCAGCGCGATCTCGCGCTTCGTCGAGGGCGACGGCGGATTGCTGAAGCGCGTCGATTTCCAGCTGAAGCCGACCGGGGCGGCGCAGGCCGCCGCGCAGGCGCTGCCGATCGCGGTCGTCGACGACGCGACGGCGGCGGGCAATCGCGACTGGATGGCGACGCGGCCTCCGCCCGGAATCGACTGGCTGTTCCCCGCCGCCGACCACAACCCGCGCTCGCCGACGCAGCGCGTAGTGATCAAGCACGGCGCCGACCAGCGCATCGCGCTCAGCATCAACGGTCGGCAGGTCGACCCGATGACCTTCGACGGGACCGACGGCGACGCCACGACGGGCCTCGCCCTGTCGAAATGGACCGGCATCGCGCTCACGGACGGCGACAACCGGCTGCAGGCGCGCGTGCTCGCGGCGGACGGCCGCGTCGTGCGGACGCTGGATCGCACCGTCCATTACGCCGGTCCCGGCGTGCGTGCGGTCGTCGATCTCGCGCACAGCCGGCTGGTTGCCGACGGCCTGACCCGGCCGCTGCTCGCGGTCCGCGTGACCGACAAGGACGGCCGCCCGGTCCGCGCCGGCACGCCGATCCCCTTCACCGTCGACCAGCCCTATGCCGCCGCGATCACCGTCGAACGCGAACAGGCCCGCCAGATGAACGGCGACCGCACGGGCGCCAGCGCACAGGTCGTCGGCGACGACGGCCTCGCGTTCCTCGCGTTGCAGCCGACCACGCAGGCCGGCGCGGTGCGCGCGGTCGTCTCGCTGGTCGAGGACAAGACCATCCGTACCAGCGAGATCCGCGGCTGGCTCGCAGGCTCGCAGAAGAGCTGGGTGGTGGTCGGCTTCGGCGCCGGCTCGATCGGCTACGACATGCTCAGCAAGCGGCAGAGCGGGTTGCCGCGCGCCGAGCGGAACGCGGTCGTCACCGATGGCCAGCTCGCTTTCTATGCCAAGGGGCGCGTCAAGGGATCGTGGCTGGCGACGATCGCCTATGACAGCGACCGCAAATACGACCCCGACCGCGGCCTGCTCGGCACGATCGATCCCGACCGCTACTACACCGTCTATGGCGACGGATCGCGCCAGGGCTATGACGCCGCCACCCGCCGCAAGCTGTATCTCCGGCTGGAACGCCGCGAAATCTATGCGCTGTTCGGCGATTTCGAGACCGGGTTCACCGATACGCAGCTGCTGCGCTACAACCGCACGCTGAACGGCGTGAAGGCGGCCTACGAGGGCAAGGCGGTCCGCGCGACCGGGTTCGCCGCGCATACCGACACGCTGTATGCGCGCGACGAGATCCAGGGCAACGGGCTCAGCGGCCCGTACCGCCTGCGTGGCCGCAACCTCGTTCCGAACAGCGACAAGCTGCGCATCGAGGTCCGCGACCGCTTCCGCTCGGAGCTGATCGTGTCGAGCCGGGCACTGACGCGCCACATCGATTACGACATCGACACCCGACTGGGCACGCTGCGCTTCCGCGAGCCGATCCTCAGCCGCGACAGCGCGCTGAACCCGATCTTCATCGTCGCCGATTACGAGGTCGAGGGCGGCCGCTCCGCGAAACTCGCCGCCGCCGCACGCGTCGCGACCAGGATGTTCGCGGACCGCGTCGAGATCGGTGCCAGCGTCATCCGCGACGAGACCGTGGGCGACGCGACCGTCGCCGGCGTCGACGTGAAGGTCCGCGCGACCAGGACGACCGAGATCCGCGGCGAACTGGGCAGCGGCGGACGCGGCGGGATCGGCAAGGGGCGTGCGTTCATCGCCGAGGTCGATCATCACGGCGCCACGCTCGACCTGCTCGCCTATGCGCGCCAGCAGGACACCGCGTTCGGTGTCGGCCAGCAGAACCTGGTCGAGGCAGGAACGCGGAAGCTGGGGTTCGATGGCCGGCTGCGGCTGACCGACCGGCTCAGCCTGACCGGTACCGCCTGGCACCAGACCCAGCTCGACAGTCCGGCGACGCGGATCGCGGGCGACATGCGGCTGGAATACAAGCGCGAGACGGGGACGGTCTTCATCGGCGGCCAGGTCTCGTCGGATCGCGGGATCGACGGCGAGAAGCGCGATTCGCGGCTGCTCACGATCGGCGGCAGCCAGTCGCTGTTCGGCGACGCGCTCGTGCTCGGCGGGCAGACGCAGGTCGCGCCGGGCGGCGACGACGACAGCGTCGACTTCCCCATCCGGCACCAGCTGACCGCGTCGTACCAGATCCGCCCCGGCATCCGCCTGATCGGCGGTTACGAGATCGCCGACGGTGCCGACTTCGTCGCGCATACCAAGCGGATCGGCGTCGATGTCGCGCCCTGGACCGGCGCCAAGGTCATGACGACGGTCAACCAGCAGGCGGCCAGAGACATGGCCAGAGACATGGCCAGAGACATGGGCAGCGAGGTCGGCGGCGAGAACGGCCAGCGCACCTATGCGCAATATGGTCTCAGCCAGTCGGTCCCGCTGGGCAAGCGCTGGACCGTCGATGGCACGCTCGATTCGAGCCGCACGCTGAAGGGCCAGATTCCGACGGGTGCGGTGATCAACGCGTTCCAGCCGATCGCATCGGGCGGCGCGCTCGGCCAAAGCGGGGAGCAGCAGATCGGCGACTACACTGCGGCGACGATCGGCGGCAATTACCGCGGCGATCGCTGGTCGTGGAACGCGCGCCTCGAATATCGCGCCGCCGACGCCGGCCATCGCTGGGGGATCACCTCCAATTTCCTCCGTACGCTGGGGGAGGGGAAGACGCTCGCCTCGGGGCTGCGCGCCTATACCGTCACCGACAAGACGGGCGCGGTCGCGGCCTATGCCAATGCCGATCTCGCCATCGCCTGGCGCCCGCTCGACAGCCGCTGGTCGCTGCTCGAGCGCCTCGAACTGCGTCACGAGCGCGCCGACCGCGGCTTCACCGACGACAACACGCTCGGCGTTCCGGCCTATGGCGCGGGCGACCAAGTGACGTCGCGGATCATCAACAACCTCGCGCTCAACTACCGTACCGGCGCGGAAGGCGCGGGCCACGGGCTCGAAGCGACGGTGTATTACGGCGCCAAGTATGTCGCAGGCCGGTTCGCCGACAATCGCTATGACGGCTATATCGACGTCACCGGGTTCGACCTGCGCCGCGATCTCGGCAGCCGGTTCGATATCGGCGTGCAGGGATCGGTACAGCATGCCTGGTCCCGCGGCGCGGTGTCGTGGAGCGGCGGGCCGTCGGCCGGCGTGTCGCCTGCCGCCAATATCTGGGTCAGTGCGGGCTACAACATCGCCGGCTATCGCGATCGCGATTTCGAGGACGACCGCTACACGCGGCAGGGACCGTATCTGACGATGCGGATGAAGTTCGACCAGGCGACGCTGGGCGGGGTGACCCGCGCCCTGTTCGGGGGGCGGCGATGACGGCGGACGGTCCCGAAACTGCATCGGTAATGCATGACGATGCGACTTTTCCGCACTGCGTCACGTTCCAAACATGGCCGATTTGTGCAACACTCACGATTGCAATCGAGGAACCTCGCGATGCTCGATGACAAGAACGACCCCCCGCATGACCGTCCGGGTCCGGCCCTGGCCGTGACGCCGCAGGAGCGCCGCGGCGGCAAGCGACATTCGATCGTCCTGCTGATCGGCAAGGTCTGTCGCGGCGACCAGGAATCGGTCTGCCTGGTCCACAACATCTCGAAATTCGGGCTGATGGCGCGGTTCACGACCCCGCCGGTGGTGGGCGAGACGCTGCGGATCGAGGTCCGCGGCCTGCCTCTGGTCCCGGGGACGGTGCGCTGGGTCAACGGTCTGAAGGCGGGGTTCGAATTCGATCAGCCCCAGGATGTCGACCGGGTCTTCACGCTGAAGCTGGAGGATGGCCGGATCGCGCGATCGCCGCGATTCCCGATCGCGGCGCTCGCGCGGCTGCGTTTCGACGGCGCGCCGTTCACCGCGGCGTTGATCGATATCTCGGCCGGCGGGGCAAAGTTGATGGGCGATACGCCCGTCACGCTCGGACTGACCGGCCAGATCATGCTGCCCGACACGGAGACGTCGGTCTACGGCACGATCTGCTGGACCCGCGACGAACGATTCGGATTTCGCTTCGTCGCGCCGCTATCGCTGACGACGCTGTCGGTCGTTCTGGGGTGCTGATGCCATAGAGGCGCCTCCGCACCGGCCGATCCCGAATCGGGCGGGGCTATTTCTCGTCGGTCGTCAGCTTGATCTTGTTGGGCAGCTTCTTGCCCTTGGTTCGACGCGACGGCAGCTGGACGGGGTTCTTCTTCTTCCACTGCGCGAAGGTCATCGGGCCGTCGGGCGTGTCGATCATCGTATCGTCGATGGACATCTGCTCTCCGGGGCCCCGCCTGGCAGGGAAGACCCTGGCAGGGGAGAAAATGGTGCGGCCGAGAAGACTCGAACTTCCACGGGCTTTCGCCCACAACGACCTCAACGTTGCGCGTCTACCAGTTCCGCCACGGCCGCACGTGATACAGGCCGGACTTTCACCCGGCAGCTGGTAGGCCGGTGCCACTAGCAAGGCTTTTGCGCCGCTGCAACGCCTTTGCGCGCATTCCCAAACAAAGCCGCACCGGGTAGCTGGGACGGATGGGCATTCTCCTCTCGCAGACCACCCGGGCGGAGACGGGGCGCATCCTCGCGCTCGCCTGGCCGGTCGCGCTCACCAGCCTCAACTGGACGATCCTCCATGTCACCGACGTGGTCGTGGTCGGTCTGGTCGGCGCGCACGAGGTCGCGGCGCTGGGGGCCAGCCGCGCACTCACCTTCATCGCTATCGTCGCCGGGCTCGCCTGGCTGTCGGGTGTCATCGTCCAGACCTCGCGCGCCGACGGCGCGGGCGACCTGCCGCGCACCGGGCAGGTGCTGCGCGAGGGCAGCGTGTTCGCGCTGCTGCTGGGGCTCGTGCTGGCCGCGATCCTGGTGGTATTCGCGACGCCCATGCTGGCGGCGCTCGGCGTCGCGCCGACGCTCGTCGCGCCGGCCGCCCGGGTCGTCCGGGTGATGGCGCTCAGCTATCCGCCGCAACTCGTGATGCTCGCGGCGAGCTTCTTCCTCGAAGGGGTCAGCCGTCCGCAGCGCGTGACGATCGTGAACCTGTCGATCCTGCCGCTCAACGCGGTGCTGGCCTGGGCACTGAGTGGTGGCCATCTCGGGCTGCCCGCGCTGGGCGCGGTGGGGGCGGCCGCCGCGACCGTGATCGCATCGCTGCTCGGCGCGGTCGGCATGGTCGCGGCGGCGCTGCTGCTGCCCCGCGCCGCCGAACGCGGGACGCGGCGGATCGATCGGGCGGCCTGGATCGGCGTGCCGCGCGGCGTGGTCGCGCTGGCGGCGTTCGGGATCGTGCCGGCGATCGCATCGGGGCTGGAGCTCGCGGGGTTTTCGATCCTGATCGCGCTCTCGACCCGATTCGGCGATTCGGTCGCGCATGCGTTCCAGATCGTGTTCGCGGCGCATAACGTGACCTTCGCGCTGGCGCTGGGCCTGGGCTCCGCGGCGGGCGTGCGCGTCGGCAATGCGGTGGGCGAGGGGGATCCGCTGGCAGGCGTATCGCGGGCGCTGATCGCGACGGCGCTCGCGATGCTGGCGCTCGGCGCCGCCGCGGCACTGCTGATCGCCGGTCGCGGACCGATCGTCGCGGGCTTCCCCGCCGATCCCGCTGTCCACCGCGTCGCGCTGGCGATGCTGCCGGTCTGGGCGCCGTTCATCCTGTTCGACGGCGCGCAGGTCGTGCTGGTCTATGCGCTGCGTTCGCTCGGCGATCAGGTGGTGGCGGGCGTCAACAGCATTGCCGCCTATTTCGTCGTGACCGGCGGGGCGGGGTGGTGGCTGGTCCAGGCCGGGTACGGGCCGATCGCGCTGGTCTGGGCGTCGGGGCTGGGCATGCTCACCGCCGCGATCCTCCACGGCGCGCGGTTCTGGCAGGTCGCGCGGCGGTTGCGCCACGAAGGCGCGATTGGCCTGCCTGTCGGCAGCCGCTAGGGGGATCCATGGCCGGCACCTCCCGATCCTCGGCGCGAGCGTGGCTCGCCAACCCGGCTGCCGGCGGGATCGTGCTGATCGCCGCGGCGGCCTGTGCGATCTGGGTCGCCAATTCGCCGCTGGCGCCGGCCTATGCGGCGCTGCTGCACGCGCCGGCCGGACCGTTGTCGGTGCATGCGTGGATCGACGATGCGCTGATGGCGCTGTTCTTCCTGCTCGTCGGGCTGGAGATCAAGTACGAACTGGTCGCGGGACAGCTGGCGACGGCGGCGCGGCGGCGGTTGCCGTTCGTCGCGGCCGCCGCCGGGATGGCGGTGCCGGCGCTGGTGTATCTAGCGATCGCCGGGACGGGCCTCTCGCGCGGCTGGGCGATCCCCGCAGCGACCGACATCGCGTTCGCGATCGGGGTGCTGGCGCTGCTGGGCAGTAGGGCGCCCGCGTCGCTCAAGGTGTTCCTGACCGCGGTGGCGATCGCCGACGACATGGGCGCGGTGGCGATCATCGCGGTCGGCTATACCGAGGCGATCGATCTGGAGGCGCTGGCGGCGGCGGCGGGTGTGGTCGCCGCTTTGGTCGCGCTCGACCGGCATGGCGAGCGGCGCGTCTGGCCGTATCTGGCGGGGTTCGCGCTGCTGTGGGTGCTGGTGCTGATGTCGGGCGTGCACGCGACGATCGCGGGCGTCGTCGCGGCGCTTACCATCCCGGCGGCCCCGGCCAGGCGGATCGAGCATGCGGTGCAGCCCTGGGTCGCGTTCGCGATCCTGCCGCTGTTCGCGTTCGCCAATGCCGGGGTGGCGCTCAGCGGGATCGGCTGGGCGACGCTCGCGGATCCCCTGGTGCTGGGGGTCGGCGCGGGGCTGTTCGTCGGCAAGCAGGCCGGCATCCTCGGCGCGATCTGGATCGCCGACCGGACCGGGTTCGCGCCGCGGCCGGCGGGCGCGAGCTGGACGCAGATCTGGGGCGTGGCCCTGCTCGCGGGGATCGGGTTCACGATGAGCCTGTTCATCGGCGGCCTGGCCTTTACCGGGGACCCGGCGCGGCTCGACGCGGTCAAGCTCGGCGTGCTGGCGGGGTCGGTCCTCGCGGCGGTTTCGGGGTTTGCGGTACTCTGGTGGACGGGGCGAAGGACATGATGCGGATATTCTACGACGACGCGCAGCGGACGCATGCGCCGGCGCGCGAGCTGCATAACGGCGCGTTTGCCGCCTATGCCGAGACGCCCGCGCGGCTCGACGCGATCCTGAAGGCGGTGGGCCCCACCGAGACCCCGGCCGATCGCGGCGAGGCGCCGATCCTCGCGGTCCACGATGCCGCGTACATTGCCTTCCTCAAGGACGCGCCGCGACTGTGGCAGGAGGCCGGGCGGTCGGGAGATGCGATCCCCTACGCCTTCCCGATTCGCGGGCGGCGGCCGTTGCGGCTCGACCGGGTCGATGCGCTGCTGGGCGCGCATGCGTTCGACGCGACCACGCCGATCACCGCGGACACCTGGCGCTCGGCCTATGCGAGCGCGCAGTCGGCGCTGGCGGCGACGCAGGCGGTGCTGGACGGCGAGCGTGCGGCATTCGCGCTGTGCCGGCCGCCGGGCCATCATGCCGGCGCGGATTACTGTGGCGGCTATTGCCACCTGAACGTCGCGGCGATTGCGGCGCAGGCGGCGCGCGATGCGGGCGTCGAGCGGGTCGCGATCCTCGACATCGACTATCACCACGGCAACGGCACGCAGGACATTTTCTACGCGCGCGGCGACGTGTTCTATGCGTCGGTCCATGCCGATCCCAAGCGCGACTACCCCTTCTACTGGGGGCATGCCGACGAGACGGGGGAGGGCCCGGGGCTGGGGACCACGCTCAACCTGCCCCTCCCGCACGGCACCACCCGCGATGCGTTCCGCGCGGCGCAGGCGCAGGCCCTGGAGCGAATCGCGGCGTTCGACCCCGGGCTGCTGGTCGTCAGCTTCGGCGCGGACACCTGGGAGGGCGACCCGATCTCGCAGTTCGCGCTGACCACGCCGGACTATGCGGTGCTGGCCAGCGACATCGCGGCGCGCGGCTGGCCGACCGTGATCGTCATGGAAGGCGGCTATGCGGTCAACGCGCTCGGCCACAATGTCCTGAGCTTCCTCGCCGGGTTCTAGCGCGAGGCGATGTCGGTCGCGTCGTTCACGGCTGTCCCGGCCATGCTGTTAGCGACCGCCTCGACCCGTTTCATGACGCGCAGGATGTTGCCGCCCGCCAGCTTTTCCAGGTCGGCATCGCTCCACCCGCGGCGCGCCAGCTCGGCGAACAGCACGGGATAGCTGTCCACGCCTTTCATGTCCGCGGGCCCGGTGCCCTGGATGCCGTCATAGTCGCCGCCGAGGCCGACATGGTCGTGGCCCGCGACCCTGGCGATATGGTCGACATGATCGGCGACGGTCGCGGCGGTGACGCGCGGTTCGGGATGCGCGGCGTCCCAGGCGATCAGCGGTCCCGCCGCCTTGCTGCCGTACGCGTTGCCGGGGACGCCGACGGACTTCGCATGGGCGGACCGGGCCTGGTCCCAGGCGCGCCATTCGGTCGACAGGAAGGCGGGGTAGCAATTGACCATCACCACGCCGCCATTGGCGCCGATCGCGGCGAGCAGGTCGTCGGGGATGTTGCGCGGCGCGTCGGCAAGTGCACGCGCGCTGGAGTGCGACGCGATCACCGGTGCCTTGCTCACGGCGAGCGCGGCGCGCATCGTCGCGTCGGAGACGTGCGCGAGATCGACGATCATGCCGATCCGGTTCATCTCGGTGACGACCTGGCGACCGAAGGCTGTGAGCCCATTGGCGCGCGGGGCATCGGTGGACGAATCCGCCCAGGCGAGGCTCTTGCCGTGCGTCAGCGTCATATAGGACACGCCGAGCGCGCGATATTCGCGCAGCACCGACAGCCGGCCGTCGATCTGGTGCCCCCCCTCGACCCCGATCAGCGAGGCGATCCTGCCCGCTTTCTCGATGCGGCGGATGTCGTCGGCGGTGGTCGCGAGCTCGAACGTCTTCGGATTGGCGGCGACCATCCGGCGGACGATGTCGATCTCCTCGAGCGTCGTCTCGACCGCGTCCGGACCGGTGGTGTCGGCGGGGATCCAGACCGACCAGAACTGTGCGCCGACCCGGCCCTTGCGCAGCCGCGGGATGTCGGTCTGCATCGGATAGGGCAGCGCGGCCGTGCCCTGCGCCAGCGGCACGGCCTCGGGCTTTGCGTCGCCATGCTCGCGAATCTCCCAGGGCAGGTCGTTATGGCCGTCGATCACCGGGGTGCGCGTGAGAATGCGGTCGACGCGCGCGACGATAGCGGGTGTGGCGACTGTGGGGGATGCGGCGAGGAGGAGAAGCGCGGTGATCATAAGGGCAAGGCTCGCGAAAGGTCACGAACGTCGCACGCACGCACGAGGTTTCGCGGGCGGGAGGCTAGTGCGGGACCGGTGTTCGTCATGGTGGCGAAGGTGACACAGCATTAAGCGTGTAGGACAGGGGTTTCTGGCATGCGGCGCATAACCTGGGGCTAAGGCGGGGGGGGCGGAGAGCGCTGCCGATAGTCCCAAGCGTTCCGTCACCCCGGACTTGGTCCGGGGTCCATCGGTCCGCATATTCTAAGGCCGAGGGGTGCGCGGACGGATGGATGCCGGACCAAGTCCGGCATGACGGGGGGGACCTACTGGTCGTCCTCATCGTCGCGACCGTCGTCCTCGATCTCGAACCAGGTCTGGTTGTGGAACACCGTCGAGACGACGGGACGTCCCGCGGCGTCGAGCGACGGGCGGTAGCGATAGCGTTTCTCGATCAGGCGGCAGGTGATGCCGTCGAGCGCGGGCTTGCCGCTCGAGCGGGTCACGCGGCACTGGGTGACGCGACCGTCGAGCCCCACGGTATAGCGCACGCCCAGCCGGCCGACGACGTTGTTCTCGCCGACCAGCGCCTCCGCCTCGCGATAATCGCCGCGGCTGAAGCGACTTTGCAGCAGGCGCGGCGGGGTCTCCTCGCCGCCATCGCCGTCGCCGTCACCATAGCGACCGCTGCCCGTACCGGTACCAATCCCGCCGGCGCCCGTGCCGGGACCGGGGACGGGCGCTGCACCGGTCGTGGCCTCGGCACCGGGGCCGGCCTTGAGCGCGACGACGACGGGCGGCGGGACGATCGGCGGCACGATCGGCTTGGGCGCGACGACTTCGGTCGCCTTGGCCTTCAGGTTGGCGGGCGACGCGGCGCCCTCGGGCCGGTGGCTCTTGGCGGGACGCGGGACGACGCGCTCGGGCGGCGGCGGGGGCGGCTTCGGACCGACCGCGAAGAGCTTGAGCGCCTCGGGCGCGACGGCGGGCATGGTGACGCCGAGGCCGAGGATCAGCGCATAGCCCAGCAGCGCGCAGAGCAGGATCGACGCCGTCGCCGAGGCGATCCGGTCGCGGGGAGTCTGGACGCCGTACATCGCCAGTATCTGGGTTTGCGGGGCGGGGAGGGCAAGCGCCCCAGCGTCTTCCCGCCCCTACCACCGTCATCCCGGGCTTGACCCGGGATCCAGAGCCGCGAACGGTGTCGCCTGTTACCCTGGATCCCGGGACGAGCCCGGGATGACGGTAGTTGGAGATCGATGTGGCACGCTTCCTACGCGCGGCTGGTCTGGCGGCTTGCCTGCTCGCGACGCACGCGACCGCCGCCAAGGAGCCGGCAGCCCCGCGCCCCGCGAGCTTCCCCGAACACGAACGCCAGTGCCGCGGCAAGGACGGCTGGAGCGATCCGGCACCGCCGGTGCGAATCTTCGCCAACGTCTATGACGTGGGGACGTGCGGGATCGTCGCTCTACTGGTGACCGGGCCCAGGGGGCATGTGCTGATCGATGCGGCGACCGCGGAGGCGGTGCCGCCGATCGCGCGCAACATCACGCGGCTGGGGTTTCGCCTGCGCGACGTGAAGCTGCTGCTGTCGAGCCACGAGCATGTCGACCATGCCGACGGACTGCGCGGCATGCAGCGGCTCACGGGCGCGACGATGGTCGCGACGGCTGCCGCGCGCGGGGTGCTGGAGAGCGGCGCACCGGCGGTGGACGATCCGCAAAGGGGTGGGCTGCCACCCTTTGCCGGGGTGCGCGTGGGCCGGCTGGTGCGCGACGGCGAAATGGTGACGCTGGGCCCGGTGCGGCTGACCGCGCACACGACGCCGGGGCATTCGCCGGGCGGGACGTCGTGGACGTGGCGATCGTGCGATGCGGGCGTATGCCGGGCGATGGTCTATGCCGACAGCCTCAGCGCGATCTCGGCGGATGGGTATCGGTTCACCGATCACCCCGCCTATGTCGCGACGTTCCGCACGACGCTTGCCAAGGTCGCAGCGCTGCCGTGCGACATCCTCGTCACGCCGCATCCCGGCGCGAGCGATCTTTATGCGCGGCTCGCCGGTACGACGCCGCTGGTCGATCGCCGTGGCTGCGCCGCCTATGCCGCGGCGGCAGGGGCGAAACTGGACAAGCGGCTAGCCGACGAGGCGCGGCAACTTCGGGTCCGATAGCGCGTTGGTGGGGCCGGAGCGATGGGCTCCGCCTCTTCAATCAAGGACGTCATCATGGGCTTGTTTTCCAAGGACATCGCGACATTCGACGACCTGTTCCTGCACCAGCTGCAGGACGTGTATTATGCCGAGAACCAGATCACCAAGGCGCTGCCGAAGATGGCCGACAAGGCGACCTCGCCGTCGCTGAAGACGGGCTTCGAGACGCACCTGCGCGAGACCGAGGGGCAGATCGTGCGGCTGGAGCGGATCTTCGAGCTGCTCGGCGAGAAGCCTAAGGCCGTGACCTGCCCCGCGATCGACGGGATCATCAAGGAGGCCAACGAGGTCGCCGGCGAGATCGAGGACAAGGCGGTGCTCGACGCCGGGCTGATCGCGTCGGCGCAGGCGGTCGAGCATTACGAGATCGCCCGCTACGGCACGCTGATCGCCTGGGCGAACCAGCTGGGGCGGCCGGAAATCGCGGCAATCCTGCAGGAAACGCTCGACGAGGAATATGCGACCGACGACAAGCTGACCGCGATGGCGACGGGGAAGATCAATCCGAAGGCCGAGGCGGTGACGGCGTAAGGGACGCCTTCGTCATGCCGGACTTGGTCCGGCATCCACGGCGCTGCGTATCCAATGGCGTTTGATCCGCGGCGCGGTGGACCCCGGAACAGGTCCGGGGTGACGGAGTGGTTTATAACAAAGAAGGGCGGCGCGACGTAGGTCGGGCCGCCCTTCTTCTTGTGGCGCAACGCGGGAGTAAATCCCGCGTCGTCGGACGGCGCTGGAGCGCCGCCGGCCGGGCTTGCCTCTGCGCGGGGGCTTTGCCCCGCGCATCGGCTTCGCCTACAGCTTCTCGGTCAGTTCCGGCAGGATCTTGAACAGATCCCCGACCAGCCCGATGTCCGCGACCTGGAAGATCGGGGCGTCCTCGTCCTTGTTGATCGCGATGATCGTCTTGGAATCCTTCATCCCGGCCAGATGCTGGATCGCACCCGAGATGCCGACCGCGACATAGACTTCCGGCGCGACGATCTTGCCGGTCTGGCCGACCTGATAGTCGTTCGGCGCATAGCCCGCGTCGACCGCAGCGCGGCTCGCACCGACGCCGGCGCCGAGCTTGTCCGCGAGCGGATCGATCAGCGCATGGAACTGGTCGCTCGAGGCCAGCGCACGGCCGCCCGAGACGATGATCTTCGCGGATGTCAGTTCGGGGCGCGTGTTCGCCGCGATCTCCGACCCGGCGAAGGTCGACAGACCCGTGTCTCCGGTCGAGGCGACTGCCTCGATCGCGCCGCTGCCACCCTCGGCCGCGGCCTTGTCGAACGCGGTGCCGCGAACGGTGATCACTTTCTTGGCATCCGACGACTGCACGGTGGCGATCGCGTTGCCGGCATAGATCGGGCGCGTGAACGTGTCTTCGCTCTCGACCGACAGGATGTCGCTGATCTGCATGACGTCGAGCAGGGCGGCGACGCGCGGCGCGATGTTCTTGCCGTTGGTGGTCGACGGTGCGACGAACGCGTCGTGATCCGCCATCAGCGACACGATCAGCGGTGCGACGTTCTCGGCGAGCGCATGCGCGAACGCGGCGTCGTCGGCGACATGGACCTTGCCGACGCCGGCGATCTTCGCCGCCGCAGCGGCAACCGCGTCGAGGCCCTGGCCAGCGACGAGGAGATGGACTTCGCCGAGCTTGCTCGCGGCGGTCACCGCGGACAGCGTGGCATCCTTGACGGCGGTACCGTCATGTTCGACCCAGACGAGCGTCTTCACTTGGCGACTCCCATTGCCTTCAGTTTACCGACGAGTTCGTCGACATCGGCGACCTTGATCCCGGCCGAGCGCTTGGCGGGCTCGACGACCTTGAGCGTGGTCAGGCGCGGCGACACATCGACGCCGAAATCGGCGGGCGTCTTGTTCGCCATCGGCTTCGACTTCGCCTTCATGATGTTGGGCAGCGAGGCGTAGCGCGGCTCGTTGAGGCGAAGATCGGTGGTGATGATCGCAGGCAGCTTCAGCGTGTCGGTCTCGGCACCGCCATCGACTTCGCGCGTCACGTTGACCGATCCGTCGGCGATCTCGACCTTGGACGCGAACGTGCCCTGGCCCCAGCCGAGCAGCCCGGCGAGCATCTGGCCGGTCTGGTTGTTGTCGTCGTCGATCGCCTGCTTGCCGAGGATGACGAGGTCGGGCTTCTCCTCCTCGACGATCTTGGCGAGGATCTTGGCGACGCCCAGCGGCTCGACCTTGGTCTCGCTGACCACCAGGATCGCGCGGTCGGCGCCCATCGCGAGCGCGGTGCGCAGCGTTTCTTGGGCTTTCTGCTCGCCGATCGAGACGACGACGATCTCGGTCACGCCCTTGTCTTTCAGGCGGATCGCCTCTTCGACCGCGATCTCGTCGAACGGGTTCATGCTCATCTTGACGTTCGCCAGATCGACGCCCGTTCCGTCCGCCTTCACGCGGGGCTTCACGTTGTAGTCAAGCACGCGCTTGACCGGCACCAGCACCTTCATCAGGATTCCTTCCAAGGTGAATTAGTCGTTTCGCCGATTGGCGTTGGCGCCACAGATGGCGGTTTTGCGCCGTTTTCGCAAGTGCGGTATGGAAACATCGCCCTGCCGTAGCGTCATCGGTGCGACACGGGGGGCGGCTGATCGGACCAGCTGCACCCTCAACGAAAAAGGGCCCGGACGTTTCCGTCCGAGCCCCGTTTTTCGCAAAATCAGTATGCGCGATGGGCAGCGATTACGCCGCGACCTTCTGCACCTCTGCGACGATCTTCTTCGCCGCATCGCCCAGGTCGTTCGCGGGAACGATCGCGAGGCCCGAGTTGGCGAGGATTTCCTTGCCCTTCTCGACGTTGGTGCCCTCGAGGCGGACAACCAAGGGAACCGAGAGGTTCACTTCCTTCGCCGCGGCGACGATGCCGTCGGCGATGATGTCGCACTTCATGATGCCGCCGAAGATGTTGACCAGGATGCCCTTCACGTTGGGATCCGCGAGGATGATCTTGAACGCAGCCGTCACCTTCTCTTTGCTCGCGCCGCCGCCGACGTCGAGGAAGTTCGCCGGGAACATGCCGTTGAGCTTGATGATGTCCATCGTCGCCATCGCGAGGCCGGCGCCGTTGACCATGCAGCCGATGTCGCCGTCGAGCTTGATATAGGCCAGGTCGTACTTCGACGCCTCGAGCTCGGCGGGATCCTCCTCGGTCTCGTCGCGCAGCTCGAGCAGGTCCTTGTGGCGGAACAGCGCGTTGCCGTCGAACGCGACCTTCGCGTCGAGCACCATCAGCTTGCCGTCTTCGGTCACCGCGAGCGGGTTGATCTCGATCTGCTCGGCGTCGGTGCCCATGAACGCGTCATAGAGCTTCGACGCGGTGTTCGCGGCCTGCTTGGCGAGGTCGCCGGTCAGCTCGAGCGCGGCAGCGACGGCGCGGCCGTGATGCGGCTGGAAGCCGGTCGCCTGGTCAATGTCGATGCTGTGGATCTTCTCGGGCGTGTCGTGCGCGACGGTCTCGATGTCCATGCCGCCCTCGGTCGAGGCGACCATCGACACGCGGCCGGTGGCGCGGTTGACGAGGAGTGCCAGGTAGAACTCCTTGGCGATGTCGACGCCGTCGGTGACGTACAGGCGGTTGACCTGCTTGCCCGCGTCGCCGGTCTGGATCGTCACCAGCGTGTTGCCGAGCATGTCCGTCGCGGCCGCGCGAACCTCGTCCTCGGTCTTGGCGAGGCGGACGCCGCCCTTGGCGTCGGGGCCCAGCTCGACGAACTTGCCCTTGCCGCGGCCGCCGGCGTGGATCTGCGCCTTGACGACATAGAGCGGTCCGGGGAGCTTCTTCGAAGCCTCGACGGCCTCCTCGACGCTCAGCGCGGCAAAGCCGGCAGGCACGGGGACGCCGAACTTGGCCAGCAATTCCTTGGCCTGATATTCATGGATGTTCATCGGGAGGCTCCACGCATTGAAATTCGGGAATTGGGGCGCGTAAAGCACAGGCGGCCCGCGGAATCCACCCCTTAGGCTTTTGCGACTGGTTCGCGTTTGCAATAGGGCGTTCGGGCCATCGCCGCTCGCTATTCCCCACACACGCTTTGCCGCGGCGTGCGTCGCCCCTATATGCGGGGGCATGACGATCTGGTTCGGCCTTCTCCTCTTCCTCGCGACGGTCGTCGGCATGGAAGCGTTCGCCTACGCCGCGCATCGCTGGGTCATGCACGGGTTCGGCTGGTTCCTGCACGAGAGCCACCACCGCGCACGGCACGGCAATTGGGAGCTGAACGACCTGTATGCGGCGATCTTCGCGGTGCCGTCGATCGTGCTGCTGCTCGGTGGCGCGCAGCTCGGCTGGTGGCCGGGGTTCATCTGGATTGGTGCAGGGATCGCCGCGTACGGCGCGATCTATTTCGGGTTCCACGACGTGATCGTGCACCAGCGCATCCCGACGCGCTACCTGCCCAAGTCGGCCTATATGAAGCGCATCGTCCAGGCGCACCGGCTGCACCATGTCGTCGAGACGAAAGAGGGCAATGTCAGCTTCGGCTTCCTGGTGGCGCCCAGGCCCGAGGATCTCAAGGCGGAGCTGAAACGCCGGGCGAGCGGACGTATTCGCGCGCCGCGTGCGTTTGCGGAAAAGTAACCTTTTTCGGAGAAGGTCCGAGTCATGATACAGCCCGCGATCGATCCGTCCGTCCCACCCGTCGACGACTCGGCCGGCGAGGAGCTGCGCCAGGCGCTGCGGAAGTCGGTCAAGATGCGCGCGCACCTGCGCGATCGCGGCCAGACCCGGTTCGAGATCGAGGTGACCGACCTGTCGCTGTCGGGCTTCCGCGCCGAGACGAGCTTTACCCTCTGGCCGGGCACGGTCGTATGGCTGACGCTGCCGGGGCTCGCCGCACTCGAGGCGGTGGTCGCCTGGCGCGACAAGTTCAAATATGGCTGCGCGTTCGCAAAACCGCTGCATCCCGCGGTGTTCGAGCATATCGTGGCGCTGTCGCAGCGCTGAGGCGCAGCGACAGCGCCACGATCGGACGGCGGGGCGCCTCCGGGCGAACCCGGCCGACGGCTTTGCCGGCGGCGGTCGGCCTACCCCCGTTCGTGCCGCGCGAGGTCGAAGCACTTGCGCCTGGGGCATGCCCTTCGACCTCGCTCAGGGTGAACGGGGGGCGGCGGCGGTCGTTTCCTCGTCATCCCGGGCTCGTCCCGGGATCCAGAGCCCCAAACGTCGCGCCGTGTAACCCTGGATCCCGGGACGAGCCCGGGATGACGGAAGCATGACGAGGCGCGCGACCCTATCTCCCGCTCCGTCACCCTGAACTCGTTTCAGGGTCCATCTTTCCCCAGGCGCTGGCGCATGTGGAGGGATGGATGCTGAACCAAGTTCAGCATGACGGGGGGTAAGAGACGGGGGGTAAGAAATGGGGGAGTAAACGCCGGAAGAGTAAAGGACGACGGCAGAGCCCGCGTCAGTCGAAGAGGCTCGACACGCTCGTCTCGTCCGCGATCCGCTTGATCGCCTCGCCCAGCAGCGGGGCGATCTGGAGGTGGCGGATCTTGCCACCGGCGCCCTTGATCACGTCGTGGTTGCCGATCGAATCGGTGATGACCAGCTCGCGCAGTTCCGACCCCTCGACGCGCGCGACCGCGCCGCCCGACAGCACGCCGTGCGTGACATAGGCGACGACGTCCTCGGCGCCCGCTTCCTTCAGCGCGGCGGCGGCGTTGCACAGCGTGCCCGCCGAATCGACGATGTCGTCGATCAGGATGCAGAATCGGCCCTCGACCTCGCCGATGATGTTCATCACTTCCGATTCGCCGGCGCGCTCGCGGCGCTTGTCGACGATCGCGAGCGGGGCGTTGTCGAGTCGCTTGGCGAGCTGGCGCGCGCGGACCACGCCGCCGACGTCGGGCGACACGACCATCAGGTTGCGCCCCTTGAACCGCGCATGGATGTCCGCGGACATCACCGGCGCGGCGTAGAGATTGTCGGTCGGGATATCGAAGAAGCCCTGGATCTGCCCGGCGTGGAGATCGACCGACAGCACGCGGTTGGCGCCGGCGACGGTGATCAGGTTGGCGACGAGCTTGGCCGAGATCGGCGTGCGCGGCCCCGGTTTCCGGTCCTGCCGGGCATAGCCCATATACGGGATCACCGCGGTGATTCGCCTGGCCGATGCGCGGCGCAGCGCATCGATCATGATCAGCAATTCCATGAGGTTGTCGTTGGCGGGAAAGCCCGTCGACTGGATCACGAAGACGTCCTCGCCGCGGACGTTCTCGTTGATCTCGACGAATACCTCCTCGTCGGCGAAGCGCCGCACGCTGACATCGGTCAGCGGGGTTTCGAGATAGGCGGCGATCTCCTGCGCCAGGGGCAGGTTGGAGTTGCCGGTCATCAGTTTCATTGGTGCGCTCCCCGCTAACGCGGTGCTCTTAGGCCGCGCGCCCGGCAGGTGGAAGAGGTTTGCGGCTGCGGCGTCGGCCACTTACAGCGCGGGGCATGACCATCCTCACCCGTTTCGCGCCGTCGCCCACTGGCCGGCTCCATGTCGGCAACATCCGCACCGCGCTGCACAACTGGATGTTCGCGCGCGCGAACGGCGGGCGCTTTGTGCTGCGGATCGACGATACCGATGCGGAACGCAGCGAGGAGCGGTTCGTCGATGCGATCCGCGCCGATCTCGACTGGCTGGGGATGACGCCCGACGGCGAGGCGCGGCAGTCGGCGCGCGGCGCGCTGTACGAGGCGCGGTTCGCCGAGCTCGTCGCGAAGGGCCGCGTGTACCGCGCGTACGAGACCGCGCAGGAGCTCGACCTCAAGCGCAAGATCCAGGCGGGGCGCGGGCTGCCGCCGCTCTACGACCGCGCGGCGCTGGCGCTGACCGATGCCGACCATGCGCGGCTGGCGGCGGAGGGGGTCGCGCCGCATTGGCGATTCAAGCTCGATCACGACGCGCCGATCGGATGGGACGACCTGATCCGCGGAAGCCAGCATTTCGAGGCGCGGACGATGAGCGATCCGGTGGTGCGGCGCGCCGACGGGTCGTGGCTGTACATGCTGCCGTCGGCGATCGACGATGCCGAGATGGGGGTGACCCATGTCGTGCGCGGCGAGGATCATGTCTCGAACACCGCGCTGCAGCTGCAGATGTTCGACGCGCTGGGGGTGACGCCGCCGCGCTTCGCGCACGAGGCGCTGCTGACCGGTGCGGAGGGCAAATTGTCGAAGCGGCTTGGGTCGCTGGGCGTTGATCATTTCCGCGAGGTCGGGATCGAGCCGCAGGCGGTGCGCGCGCTGCTCGCGCGGATCGGGACGAGCGATCCGGTCGAGCCGATCGCCGACGCCGCGCCGCTGATCGCGGGGTTCGACTTTGCGCGGTTTGGCCGCGCGCCGGCGCGGTTCGACGAGGCGGAGCTGGCGCAGTTGAACGCGCGGATCGTGCACGGGCTCGATTTCGCGACCGTCGCCGACCGCCTGCCAGCGGGGATGGGTGAGGCGGAATGGGATGCGGTGCGGCCGAATCTGAGCGTGCTGGCAGAGGCCGCGGACTGGTGGCGGGTGATCGAGGGGCCGGTGCCGGTGGATGCGGAGCTGGACGCAGCGTATCTCGACCAGGCGGCAGCGGTCGCGGGCGAGATCGATTGGGCGGGGGATCCCTGGCACGCGATGACCGGACGGTTGAAGGAAGCGACGGGGCGGAAGGGCAAGGCGCTGTTCCTGCCGTTGCGGCGCGCGTTGACCGGGTTGGACCACGGGCCGGAGATGACGGCGCTGTTGCCGTTGATCGGGCGCGATCGGGCGATCGCGCGGTTGCTGGCGCGCTAGCCATAGGCCAGTTTCGATCCTCCCCCGCCAGGGGGAGGTGGCGCCGAAGGCGACGGAGGGGGCGGGCGACGACCACGCCTCTTCCGTGTCCGCCCCTCCGTCACGCTACGCGTGCCACCTCCCCCTGGCGGGGGAGAATTGGTGGCTGCCAACCCCCTCCAATCTCTGCCGAAAATCCCGCTTGCTTGCGCCCGCCATCGGCGTAGCCTCCTCCCCGGCGGCATCACCGTTACGCCGCCATCCTCGAGGAGACGCGAAGGAGAGCGAGCATGTACGCAGAGAGACGGACCGGGCGGTTCAGCCCGGCAAGCTTCGCGGTGGCGATGGGCGTCAACGGACTGGTGATCGGCGCGCTGTTCTATGCCGCGCCGGGGATCGTGCCGACGATCTTCCCCAAGGACCCGCCGCTCGTCACCTACCAGGTCGATCTGCCCAAGCCGCCGCCCCCCGAACCGCAGACCAAGGCCGAGCCGAGCCCCGCGCCGCGGCTACGCGCGCCCACTCCGCTTGTCCCGGTTCCCACGGCGAGCCGCGGCGTCACGGTCGATCCGATGCCCTATGTGCCGCCGACGATCGACGGCTCGGCCGGGACGGGCAGCGGGCCGGTGGCACCGCCCGCCGATCCGCCGAAGCTGGCGCCGGTGATGGTGCAGCCGGGGATCGACTCGCGCTACGCCGCCGACTTCCAGCCCGTCTATCCCGCCGGCGAGCGCCGCGCCCAACGCGAGGGCCGGGTCGTCGTCCGCGTGCTGATCGGCACCGATGGCCGCGTGAAGCAGGTCGAGCGGGTCAGCGCGACCAACGACGCGTTCTACCGCGCGACGATGGACCGCGCGCTCGGCAAGTGGCGGTTCACGGCGGGCACGCGCGACGGCGTTCCGGTCGAGGCATGGCGGACGATGACGTTGCGGTTCGTGCTCAGCCAGGACTGAGCCGGAACTGGGTTTTGGTGCGCGGGGCTGGCCTGTGCCGCCCCGCGCGCCTATCTTGCACGGCATGGGATTCTTCAGTCGTTTTTCGCCGCTCGCGGCCTATCGGGACCTGCGGTTCTTCCTCGCCAACCGGCAGCCGCACGAACTGTGGTTCCTGATCGCCGCGCTCTGCGTGACCAGCTTCCTGGTCTATGCGTTCGCCAAGGATTCCTACGCCGAGCCGGTCTATCGGCCCAAGATCATCTATGTCGAGCAATGGCCGTCGGATCGCACCGATGCCCAGATCATCGCGCAGCAGAAGATCGATGCGCCGATTAAGGCTAAGGCGCTCGCCGAGCAGAAGAAGCGCGAGGAGGAGACCCGCGCGGTGTTCAAGCGGATGGACGACAAGATGACGGCGATGGGGCTCTGAGCGACGCCCGGAGCGATGCGGCCTGGATCGGCGTCGCGCTGGCGCTGGCCGAGCGGACGCGCGGGGCGACCGCGCCCAATCCCAATGTCGGGTGCGTGATCGTGGCGGACGGCCGCGTCGTCGGGCGCGGCTGGACGCAGGCAGGCGGGCGACCGCATGCCGAGGCGATGGCGCTGGCCGAAGCGGGCGACGCGGCGCGCGGGGCGACGGCGTATGTGACGCTGGAGCCGTGTGCGCATCTGTCGGCGCGCGGGCCGGCCTGCTCGGACCTGCTGGTCGCGGCGGGGGTTACCCGAGTCGTTGCGGCACTGCGCGATCCCGATCCGCGGACCGCGGGCGCGGGGTTCGCGCGGCTCGAGACGGCGGGGATCGCGGTCGAGACCGGCATGCGCGCGGACGCGGCGCGACGGTCGATGGCGGGGTTCCTCGCGCGACGCCGGTTCGGCCGGCCGCAGGTGACGCTGAAGCTCGCCACCTCGCTCGACGGGTGCATCGCGATGGCCGACGGCACGAGCCGGTGGATCACCGGGCCGCAGGCGCGCGCGCATGCGCATCTCGAACGGAGCCGGCACGAGGCGATCCTGATCGGGCGCGGGACCTATGTGGCGGATGCGCCGCGGCTCGACGTGCGGCTGGCCGGGCTGGAGTCGCGTGCGCCGCGGCGGGTGATGCTGTCTGGCAGCTTGGCGCCCTCTGCCTCTCCCCTAGCCTCCGCACTCCGTCACCCCAGCGAAGGCTGGGGTCTCGCCGAGGGACAGGGTCGCTCTCCCCAACAGAAAGACCCCAGCCTTCGCTGGGGTGACGGAGAGGGGGAGGGTGACGGGCCGGGTGACGGGGCGGGGCGGCGGTCCGAAGCGGAAGGTGAAGGCTGGACCGTGATTGCGCGCCCCGCCGAGATCGCCACGCTCGACGGCGTCGACCACATCCTCGTCGAGGGCGGCGCACAGACCGCGGCGGCGTTCCTCGCCGCGGACCTGGTCGACCGGCTGCTGCTCTACCGCGCGCCGATCCTGATCGGCGGCGGCCTGCCCGCGATCGGTGCGATCGGGATCGATCTTTCCGCCGCGCACGGGCGTTGGACGGCGATCGACGCGCGGCAACTTGGCAGTGATCGTCTCGAAGTCTACGAGCGCGCGAGGAGCGACTAAATGTTCACCGGAATCGTCAGCGACATCGGAACCATCGCCAGCGTCGAGACGCGTGGCGACACGCGCATCGTCGTGGAGACCGCGTACGACACGACCACCGTCGACCTGGGCGCGTCGATCGCCTGTTCGGGCGTCTGCCTCACGGTGGTGGACAAGGGCCAGCGAGAGGGGGGCCCCAACTGGTTCGCGGTCGACGTGTCGGGCGAGACGATCAGCCGCACTGCGACCGACCAGTGGACCAAGGGCCGCCCACTCAACCTCGAGCGCGCGATGAAGCTCGGCGAGGAACTCGGTGGCCACATCGTCACGGGGCATGTCGACGGCGTCGCCGAGGTGCTCGGCGTCGAGCCCGACGGCGATTCGCTGCGGATCGGCTTCGCGGTACCCGCCGCCATCGCGCCGTTCCTCGCGCCAAAAGGATCGATCACGGTCGACGGCGTGTCGCTGACGGTCAATTCGGTTGCGGATCACGGCGACGTCACCCATTTCGCGGTCAACATCATTCCGCACACGCAGGGCGCGACGACACTCGGCGCGTTGGCGGCCGGGCGATCGGTCAACATCGAGATCGACGTGCTCGCCCGCTATCTGCAACGCATGGAGCATTATCGTGCAAAAGCCGGCTGAACTCGCGCGTCTCAAACATGCGTTCCTGTCGTCGCCCGAAGAGATCATCGACGAGGCGCGCAACGGCCGGATGTTCATCCTGGTCGACGACGAGGACCGCGAGAACGAGGGCGACCTGGTCATCCCCGCGCAGATGGCGACCCCGGACGCGATCAACTTCATGGCCAAATACGGCCGCGGGCTGATCTGCCTCGCGCTGACCAAGGCGCGCGTCGAGGAACTCGGGCTCGACCTGATGAGCCGCAACAACGGCACGGTCTACGAGACCGCGTTCACGACCTCGATCGAGGCGCGCACCGGGGTGACCACGGGCATCTCCGCCGCCGACCGCGCCCGCACGATCGCGGTCGCGATCGACGCCAACAACGCCGCGTCGGAGATCGTGTCGCCGGGCCACGTCTTCCCGCTGGTCGCGCGCGACGGCGGCGTGCTGGTGCGCACCGGGCATACCGAGGCAGCGGTCGACGTCGCGCGGCTCGCCGGGCTCAACCCGTCGGGCGTGATCTGCGAGATCATGAACGACGACGGCACGATGGCGCGGATGGACGATCTGCTGCCGTTCGCGCAGTTCCACAACATCAAGGTCGGCACGATCCGCGACCTGATCGCCTACCGTCGCCGCCACGACCATCTCGTCGAGCGCCGCGCGGAGGCCAAGTTCACCAGCCAGTGGGGCGGCGACTGGACCGCCTACACCTTCTGGAACAAGGCGACCGGCACCGAGCAGGTCGCGCTGGTCAAGGGCAAGGTCGACCCCGCCAAGCCGACCCTGGTGCGGATGCACGCGATGTCGCCCTTCGCCGACCTGTTCGGCGAGACCGGCGACCGCGGCCAGCTGCTTGCGCGCTCGATGACTCAGATCGCCGCCGAGGGTTCGGGCGTGATCGTCGTCATCAACAAGCCGCGCCCCGACGGCGTTGCCGCCGCGATCCGCCACAAGGCGGGCGAGACGACCCCGGACATGGACGAGCTGCGCGACTACGGCGTCGGCGCGATGATCCTGACCGAACTCGGCGTCCACGACATGATCCTGCTCACCAACACGCATCACACGCTTGTCGCGCTCGACGGCTACGGCCTGTCGATCGTCGGCGAGCGTCGAATCGAGGACCTCTGATGGCGCATCTCCTGATCGTCGAAGCGCGCTTCTACGACCATCTGAACGACCTGCTGGTCGAAGGCGCGAAGGCCGCGATCGAGGCTGCGGGGCATACCCACGAGACGATCACCGTCCCCGGCGCGCTCGAAGTCCCGGGCGCGATCGCGCTGGCGGCGGAAAGCGAGGCGTATGACGCGTTCGTCGCGCTGGGCGTCGTGATCCGCGGCGAGACCTATCATTTCGAGATCGTCGCGGGCGAAAGCGCACGCGGCATCATGGCGCTGACGATGGACGGGCTGTGCATCGGCAACGGCATCCTGACCACCGAGAACGAGGCGCAGGCGCTCACCCGCGCCCGGCCGAGCGAAGGCGACAAGGGCGGCGGCGCGGCGCAGGCGGCGCTCGCGATGCTGGCGCTCCGGGAACGGTTCGCGAAATAGGCACGGGGCGGTCGCCGGCTGCGGAGGCGCGCGCCGGTCGCGCGCCGCCGCCCGGCACTCGCACAAAGATCAGATCCGGAAGCGGACCGTACCCCCGATCGTGCGCGGATCGCTCGGTGCGCCGAGGATCAGGCCCGAATTGCCCGCCTGGATCGTCAGGTTCTGGATATAGTCGGCGTCGAACAGGTTGCGCGCCCACATGATCAGTTCGAGGCCATCGGCGAAGCGATAGCCGATATTCGCGTTGGTGAGGGTGTACCCGCGGATATAGGTGAAGCGCGACAGGCTCGGATCGCCGTTATAGCCGCTGCGCGATGCGGTATCGACATGCGCGAACACCGCACCCGTCCCGACCGGCCGCGTATAATCCAGCCCGGCGGTCAGCGCGAAGCGCGGCAGCGAGGCGAGCCGGCGACCGGTGAGGCTACACTGCGTCGTCGCTGCGGTCTGCACCTCCAGCGGACAGGGACCGGCGGGATAGTCGCTGTAGGTCCCGTCCGAATAGGCGACGCTGGTCCGGGCGCTGAGGCCGGGCAGCAGGATCGCGGTGACGTCCGCCTCTATCCCCTTCACCGTCACCTCGGGAATGTTCGACAGGTAGCCGCGTAGCTGCACCGTCTGCGTCAGCGAGTTTTCGACCACCGTCGCCTGGAAGTCGTGGACCTTGGTGTAGAAACCGTCGATGTTGAAGATCAGGCGGCGGTCGAACAGCGATGTCTTGATCCCGGCTTCATAGGTCTCGTTGCGTTCCGGCCGCACCACTGCGGTCGCCAGCACCGGCCGGTTGGCGTTGTCGAGCGGCAGGCCGGACATGTTGATCCCGCCCGACTTGAAGCCACGCGCATAGCTCGCATAGGCCATCATGCTGTCGGTCGCCTGCCATGCGATGTTGCCGCGCCCCGACAGGCTGCCGTCGCTGTCGTGCGCCTCGTAGCTTTGCGGACGCAGCACGCCGAGGCGCGCGGCGACGAGCGCGGCGTTGGTCGTCGCGGGGCCGCCGGAGACGGTGGTGGTGTAATAGCCGTCCTTGTCCTCCTGCGTGTAGCGCAAGCCCAGCGTGGCGGTGAGGCGCGGTACGATCCGCCAGTTGACCTCGCCGAACGCGGCGTAGCTGAGGCTGCGGAAATCGGTGCGGCCATCCTGTCCGTAGCCGTCGAGCAGGTTCGACGGCACCGGGGTGTTGGCGGCACCCGTCGTCGTGCCGATCAGATAGCGCGCGGCGGCCGGGCCGTAGATGCTGATCGGACGCCCGACGAGCTTCTGCCGGAACCCGTACAGGCCCGCGACATAGGAGAGCGGGCCGGTGCCGTTCGAGGCGAGGCGCAGCTCCTGGCTGTACTGGTCCTGGCGCGAGGGAATGTGCTGCGAGAGCTGGACCGGGATACCCGTATAGTCGCGGTCGTTCTCCGCATCCCAGTTCCAGAACCGCCACGCGCTGACCGAGGTCAGCGTCGCGAAGCCGAGATTCCAGTCGGTGATCGCGCTGACGCCGCCTTCGTTGGTATCGACGCCGAGCGGCCCGTCGATGTCGGTGACGCGGTCGTACGGATTGGTGCTGGCGGGGGTGTAGCCGAACTGCGCGGCAAGGCCGGTCGGGCCCCCGAACTGGCGGTTGGCGGCGCGCAGCGAGGTGCCGGTGCGCAGATAGACCTGCCCGCAGCAATAGGCCTGGAAGTTGGTGAAATCGGCGATGACGCGCATCTGGATCGTGTCGTCGGGCTTGAACAGCAACTGGCCGCGGACCGCCTGCGTGCCCAGCGTGTTGGTGTCGCGGCCGGTGCGGATATTGTCGATGACGCCGTCGCGGCGCGTCGACACGCCCGAGATGCGATAGGCGATGCTGTCGGTGATCGGGCCCGAGGCCCAGCCCTTCGCCTGCACGAAGTTGCGCTCGCCATAGGAGATCTCGGCAAAGCCTTCGCGCGTGAAGGTCGGTGCGCGCGTGGTGACGTTCAGCGCACCGGCGGTGGTGTTCTTGCCGAACAGCGTGCCCTGCGGTCCGCGCAGTTCCTCGACCTGTTCGATGTCGGCGAAGTCGAACGCGGCGGTCGCCGGCCGTGCGTGATAGACCTGGTCGACATAGAAGCCGACGCCCGGCTCCAGCCCGTCATTCGCCTGGCTGACCGCGACCACGCTCGACCCCAGGCCGCGGATGGTGAAGGCGGTGTTGCGCGGATTGGCGGAACTGTAGTTGAGGCTGGGGATCAGCGTCGTCAGCCCTTGCGTGTTGACCGTGAAGCTCTGGTCGATCAGCGCGCCGCCCACCACCGACAAGGCGGCCGGCACCGTCTGCGCGTCCTCGGCCCTGCGCCGCGCGGTGACGATGACCTCGGGCAGGCCGTCGCTCGCGTCGGTCGCGGCAGGATCGTTCACGGCGACATCGGGTGCCGGCGTCTCCGCGAACGCCGGCACGGCGGCGACGGGCATGGCAGCGGCACACAGCAGGACGGCAAGACGCATGGACATCGATGGACCCCTTCGCGCGGGGTGTCCCCGCTCATTATGTCCGGGCGTATATCGAGGCTATGTTCGTTCGTATATAGAGCGAGCCGACAAATCCTACCTGCGTCGAAATCGCGCGTTCAGGCGGGTGGCAGCGGCTCTGGGCGCAGGTGGGAGAGGAGCCGCGCATAGGCCGGCTGATCGGCGATCACGGCGGCGTGCTGTTCCATTTCGCGATAGGCGGCGAGCACTTCGGTGCCCGCCGGGGTGATCCGCGCTCCGCGCTCGCGGCCGCCGCCGCGGAGCGTCTCGACCAGCGGCGGATCGAAGCAGCGGTTCATCTCGTCGACCAGCATCCACGCCCGGCGATAGCTCATGCCGAGCGCCTGCCCAGCGCCGGTGATCGATTCGTGGACGATGATCGCCTCGAGCAGATCCGCCTTGCCCGGGCCGATCGCCGGCGCGTCGCCACAGGCGACCTGCAGCTTCAGCCAGAGCGGCCCGAGCTTCACGTTACTTCCCGATCATCACGTCGCTGGCCTTGATGATCACGGTGACCGTCTCGCCCTCGGCAAGCCCAAGGTCCGCGATCGCTTCCTCGGTGATGTTCGCGGTGACGATCGTGCCGTTACCGATATCGACCTTGATCGACCCGTTGACCGCGCCGGGGGTGATGCCGACGATGGTGCCGGAAATCTGGTTGCGCGCGCTGATCTTCATCATGGTCCTTCCTGCAGCCACGCCATATCGACGCGTTCGCCGGTGCTGTACCCGCTGCCGCCTTCGACCGCTACGGCGCAGGCCGCGGCGTACCCCGTCATGCCGGACCTGGTCCGGCACGACGGGGTGAGGCTCAGGCGTCCGCGGTCTGCAGCGCCGGGTAGTCGATATAGCCCTCGGGCCCCTGGCTGTACCAGGTCTTCATGTCGTCCTGGTTGAGCGGTGCGCCGGTGCGCAGGCGCTCGGGCAGGTCGGGGTTGGCGAGGAAGGTACGGCCGAACGCGATCGCGTCCGCCACGCCCGAATCGATCGCGGCCTGCGCCTCGTCGACGGTGCGATAGTCCGAGTTGAGCACCAGCGGGCCCGAGAAGACCTCGCGGATCTGGGGGCTGATCTTGGGCACGTCGGTCTTGCCGAAGGTACCGTCGGGGCCGGGCTCGCGCAGTTCGAGGAAGCCGATGCCGATCTCGGACAGCGCCTTGGCCGCCGCGGTGAACAGCGGGATGGGGTTGCTGTCGTTCACGCCCTGCGAATCGCCGTTGGGCGACAGGCGGATCGAGGTGCGGTCGGCGCCGATGACGCTCGCAACGCGCTCGGTCACTTCGCGCATCAGCCGGATGCGGTTCTCGATGCTGCCGCCATAGCGATCGTCACGGAAGTTCGCATTGTCGCGCAGGAACTGGTCGATCAGATACCCGTTCGCGCCGTGGACCTGGACGCCGTCGAACCCGGCGGCCTTGGCGTTCTTCGCGGCGAGCTCGTAATCGGCGAGCAGGCGGGGGATCTCGTCGGTCTCGAGCGGACGCGCGGTCTCGAAGTCCTGCTTGCCCTCATAGGTATGCGCCTGGCCCGCGGTCGCGGTGGCCGAAGACGAGACCGGCTGGCCGCCGATCACCGACGAATGGACCTGGCGGCCCATGTGCCACAGCTGGACGACGATCCGGCCGCCGGCGGCGTGGACCGAATCGGTGACGGGCTTCCACGCGGCGACCTGCTCGTCGGTCCACAGGCCCGGCGCGAACGGCCAGCCGAGACCTTCGCGGCTGATCCCGGTGGCTTCCGAGATGATCAGCCCGGCGCTGGCGCGCTGCGTGTAATAGTCGACCATCATGTCGGTCGGCACCGCGGCCTTGTCGGCGCGGCCGCGGGTCAGCGGTGCCATGAGGATGCGGTTCGGCGCGGAAATCGCGCCCAGTTGGATCGGATCGAAGAGGTTCGGCATGGGGGCTCCTTAGTGCCTGACGGGGGCAAGATAGGACGCTAAGGGTCGGGTCGCATCGCCTGTGGGCGAAAGAATAACTTGGGGCCGTTGCGCACTGCACCATGGTGCCCATCTGACTGGTCGGGAGACAGCATGACCGAAGACCTGACGCTCGACGAGATTCGCGACCGGCTCGCACCCGGCATCGCCGCCAATGCGGCGTTCGACGGCTGGGGCGACGCCGCGCGCGACATGGCGGCCGAGGGTGCCGGGATCGATCCCGACGTCGCGGCGCTCGCCTTTCCCGGCGGCGCGGTGGACATGATCGACGCGTGGTTCGCGAGCATCGACGCCGCGATGGCGCAGGCGCTGCCGCCGGAGACGCTCGCGACGATGAAGATCCGCGCGCGGATCGCCGCCCTGGTCGAGGCACGGATCGATGCGGTCGCGCCGTACCGCGAATCGCTGCGCCGGGCCCTGGCGATCCTCGCGCTGCCGCAGAACGTCGCGCGCGGCGCGAAGCTCGGGTGGCGCACCGTCGACGGCATGTGGCGCGCCGCGGGCGACGTCGCGACCGATTACAACCACTATACCAAGCGCACGATCCTGTTCGGCGTCTACGGCGCGACGATGACCGTGCTGCTCGACGACGACAGCGAGGGGCAGGCGGACACGCGTGCGTTCCTGGCGCGGCGGATCGACGGGATCATGGCGTTCGAGAAGGCCAAGGCGGGCTTCCTCGCGCGGACCGCCAACCGGCCGAGCCTGTCGCGGTTCGTCGGGCGGTTGCGGTACCCGGTACGGTAGGGACGAAGGGGGACTCGGACCAAGCCACCACCCCGGCGGAGGCCGGGGCCCAATTGGAAAGGTCCTCGTGATGGACGACCGGCCTTCGTCACGTCCGTTCCCCAATTGGGCCCCGGCCTGCGCCGGGGTGGTGGTGGGATCGGCATTGTCTATCACGGTTGCGAGCACTCGGGGCTTTCCCTTTCCTCCCGTTACTGATAATCAGTCGCATCATGGATAGCCCATACAGCCTCGAAACGCTTCCCCGCCGCCAGCACGGCATTGTCGCCGCGATCGACTGGGCGCGGCTGGCGGGTCCCGAGGCGCGGCGCCTGCGCGAACTCGGGTTCGACGAGGGCGTCGATGTCGAGGTGCTGCACCGCGCGGTGCTGGGCCGCGGCCCGATCGCGTGCCGGATCGGCCGGATGACGGTGGCGCTGCGCCGCGTCGTCGCCGGCGCGATCCAGGTATCGCCAGCGCACGCTCCCGCCGAGTAGCATGAACGCTGCACCATTGGTGGCGTTGGTCGGCAATCCCAATGCCGGCAAGAGTGCGCTGTTCAACGCGCTGACCGGCGCGCGGCAGAAGGTCGGCAATTATCCCGGCGTGACGGTCGAGCGGAAGGCAGGGCGCCTGGTGCTCGACGACGGCCGCCCGGTCGAGCTGGTCGACCTGCCCGGCGCCTACAGCCTCGAACCCTCGTCCCCGGACGAGCGCGTCACGCGCGACGTCGTCACCGGCACGCAGGACGGCGAACGCCTGCCCGACGCGCTGGTCGTCGTGGTCGATGCCTCCAATCTCGACAACCACCTGCGCTTCACGCTGCAGCTGATCGCGCTGGGCCTCCCGGTCGTGGTCGCGCTCAACATGGTCGATCTCGCCGAGCGCGACGGGTTGACGCTCGACGCGGACATATTGTCGCGCGAGCTCGGCGTGCCGGTGATCCCGACCGTCGCGGTGCGGCGGCGCGGGCTCGACGCACTGCGCGCCGAGCTCGGCAGCATCGTCGTCAACGGGCCGATGCGGCTGCGCGCCTCTACCGGCGCGGCGCAGGAGGACATCGTCACGCTGCAGCGTCGCGCACGGCGGATCGCCAATGCGGCGACGGTGTCGGAGACCAAGGTCCGTCGCTGGACGCACATGCTCGACGCGGTCGCGCTGCACCCGGTCGCGGGGCCGATCCTGCTGCTCGTCGTGATGTTCACGATGTTCCAGGCGGTGTTCAGCTGGGCGCAGCCGTTCATGGACGTGATCGACGGCGGCTTCGCCTGGCTGCAGGCGACCATCGCCGCCGAATTCGCGCCGTCGCTGCTCCGCTCGCTGATTGCGGACGGCGTAATCGCGGGCGTCGGCGCGGTGATCGTGTTCCTGCCGCAGATCCTGATCCTCTTCCTGTTCATCCTCGTGCTCGAGGCGAGCGGCTACATGGTGCGCGCCGCGTTCCTGATGGACCGCGTGATGGCGAGCGTCGGGCTGTCGGGGCGCGCGTTCATCCCGCTGCTGTCGAGCTTCGCCTGCGCGATCCCCGGGATCATGGCGACGCGGACGATCGACGACGAGAAGGACCGTCTGACCACGATCCTGATCGCACCGCTGATGACGTGCAGCGCGCGGCTGCCGGTCTACACCCTCATCATCGGCGCGTTCATTCCGAACACGCAGGTGCTGCCGTTCGTCGGGCTGCAGGGGCTGGTGATGCTCGGGCTCTACGTCATGGGCATCCTCGGCGCGTTCGTCGCCGCGCTGGTGCTGCGCCGGACGGTCACCAAGGGCGTCTCGTCGGGCTTCATGATGGAGATGCCCAAATATCAGTGGCCGCAGTGGCGTGACGTCGCGATCGGGCTGTGGAGCCGCGCGCAGATCTTCCTCAAGCGCGCCGGCGGGATCATCCTGATCTCGACCGTGATCCTGTGGGTGATGCTGAGCTTCCCCAAGCCGCCCGAGGGCAGCAAGGTCTCGAACGTCGATTATTCGGTCGCCGGGCGGATCGCCAACGGCATCGCGCCGGTGTTCGCGCCGATCGGCTTCAACCGCGACATTGTGCTCGCGCTGATCCCGGCGATGGCGGCACGCGAGGTCGCGGTGGCGGCGATCGGGACGGTGTACGCAATCGACGATCCCGAGAGCAACCAGGGCGGCCCCAATTCTGAGAACCGCGCGATGATCGACAATTTGCGCGGCCGCTGGAGCCTGCCGACCGCGCTCGCCTTCCTGATGTGGTTCGTGTTCGCGCCGCAGTGCATTTCCACGATCGCGGTCACCCGGCGCGAGACGAATGGGTGGAAATGGCCGGCCTTCATGGTTGGCTATTTGTTCTGCGCGGCGTACATCATGGCCGGCATCACATACTGGCTGGCGGTCCTCGCCGGCCTGTAGGTTGGTGCTGTGAGCGGCGTCCATTGCCGTTCAAGGCGTAGGACTTAGCCCTTCTCCTCAGAAGCGATTGCCCCTTCCAACAGGGTAATCCGCGATCTAGGCCCTACGCCACATCCCCTTATTCGTTTATGCTCTATCGAGCAATTGAACCTTACCAGTGGAGTTCTGGCCGTGGCAGGCAGCGTCAACAAGGTCATCATCGTCGGCAATCTGGGGCGCGACCCCGAGAGCAAGGCGTTCCAGAACGGCGGCAAGGTCGTCAACCTGCGCATCGCGACGTCCGAGTCCTGGAAGGACAAGATGTCGGGCGAGCGCAAGGAAAAGACCGAATGGCATTCGGTCGCGATCTTCAACGAAGGGCTCGCCAACGTCGCGGAGAAGTATCTGCGCAAGGGCTCGAAGGTCTATATCGAGGGCGCGCTGCAGACCCGCAAATGGCAGGACCAGTCGGGCGCGGACAAATATTCGACCGAGATCGTGCTGCAGGGCTTCAACAGCGTGCTGGTGATGCTCGACGGTCCCGGCGGCGGCCAGGGTGGCGGCGGCGGGGCACGCGGCGGCGGCGGTGACGACTGGGCCGGCGGCGGCAACGACTTCGGCGGCGGCGGTTACGGTGGCGGTGGTGGCGGCGGCTATGGCGGCGGCGGCGGAAGCCGTGGCGGCGGCGGTGGCGGTGCACCGGCCGGTGGCGCGCGTGGCGGCTTCTCGGACGATCTCGACGACGACGTGCCGTTCTGATCCGACGTGGCCGTCGATAGCGATTTGGGACCTGAGGAGGCGATCCGCACGCGCGTGATCGCCTCCTATGATGTCGCCGGCGCGCGCGTCGCCGGGCAGCTCGACGATCTCGTCGCGTTCGCCGCGGAACTGTGCGGCGCGCCGGTCGCGCTCGTCAGCCTGGTCGAGGAGGAATATCAGCGGTTCCTGGCGCGCGCCGGGACCGACCTGCTCGCGACGCCGCGCAGCCAGTCCTTCTGCGCGCACGCGATGCTCGGCCATGACGTGATGCAGGTGCCCGATGCGCGCGCCGACCCGCGCTTCGCCGACAATGCGCTGGTCACCGGCCCGCCGTTCATCCGCTTCTACGCGGGAGCACCGCTGGTCTCGAGCGAGGGCGTGCCGCTCGGCGCGCTCTGCGTGATCGATTCCGAGCCGCGCGCCGCGCTGACCCCGTTGCAGCATCGCGGACTGCGGATCCTCGCAAAGGCGGCGATGGGCCGCCTCGACGATCGCCGCGTCGCGCGCGAACAGGGCATGGCCGAGGCCGAGTCGCGCCGCGTGCTCGAGGCCAGCGACCTGAAATTTCGCACGCTGGCCGACACCATGCCGCAGATGGTCTGGTCGACGCTGCCCGACGGGTTCCACGATTACTACAACGCACGCTGGTACGACTTCACCGGCGCGCCCGAGGGGACGACCGACGGCGAGGGCTGGAACGGGATGTTCCATGTCGAGGACCAGGACCGGGCCTGGGCCGCGTGGCGGCATTCGCTCGCCACCGGCGAACCCTATGCGATCGAATATCGCCTGCGCCATTTCGACGGCACCTATCGCTGGGTGCTCGGGCGCGCGCTGCCGGTGCGCGACGCGGACGGCGCGATCATGCGCTGGTTCGGGACGTGTACCGACATCCACGAACAGAAGCTGGCCTATGAGGAGCGCGAGGTCATCAGCCAGGAGCTGAGCCACCGCATCAAGAACATCTTCGCGGTGATCTCGGGGCTGATCGCGTTCGCGGCGCGCGGCAAGCCCGAATTCGCCGCGACCGCGGCCGACCTGCGGCACCGCATCACCGCGCTGGGCCGCGCGCACGACTTCGTCCGGCCGCACAGCGCGGGCTCGCGGCCGACCGCGCGGCAGGACAGCCTGCACGGACTGCTCGCCGACCTGTTCGAACCGTATCAGCAGGGCGACGGCACGCGCCTGATGGTGGTCGGCGACGACGTCCGCGTCGACGACCGCTCGGCGACGCCGATCGCCCTGCTGTTCCACGAGCTCGCCACCAACGCGACGAAATACGGCGCGCTCAGCACGGCGGCCGGGACGGTCCAGGTTACGATTTCGGCGGGGACCGAAACCGTGCTGGTCACCTGGTCCGAACTGGGCGGCCCGACGCTCGAGGCGCCGGCGGGGCGTGCCGGGTTCGGCAGCCAGCTGATCGAGCTCAGCGCGGTGCGACAGCTGGGCGGCACGGTCGAGCGCGACTGGCGTCCGGAGGGGCTGGTGATGGAGATCGCGGTCCCGACGAACGCGCTGAGCCGGGCGTAGCGCGCGGGCGCTACAGCGCCGTGAAGCGGAAGTCGCGGAAGCGCGCCTCCCCGGCCCCCGCCGAATAGAGTCCGGGCCGCAGCATCAGGAACCCGCCGCGGACATTGTGGTGGTAGCCCGAGACTTCCATCCCGCGATCGAAGCGCTGCCAGCTGCGGCCGTCGTCGCCGCTGGTATGGATCGCGACGATATGCCGCGTGTTGGTGATGCGGATCCGCATGCGGCGGCCATGCGGGTTGGCCGGGCGGCCGCGCTCGATGCCGTATTGGTGCGTCACGAACCGGCGCTCGTCGAAGCCGAGCCCGCAATAGAGCTTGTCGTCGTAGAACAGGATCAGCCCCGCGGTGCCGCCCGGCGCGATCTCGATATCGCAGTCGAACCGATAGGCCTGGTCCCCCGCGGTCAGCAGCAGCGGTGACGAATCGCTCGGCGCGGTCCCGGCGGCCCTCAGCACCAGCGCGCGGCCTTCGACGCGGACACGGTCGCGCTCGGTGGGTGTCGGGCGGAAGAAATTCCACCGCGCGCCGAGCTTCAGCGTCGCGAAATCGTCGGACAGCGGTTGGCCGTGCGGTACGGCCGTCCCGCCGCGCGGCTTGGCGATCGGTGCGGACAGGTCGCCGCCCGTCGTCCGGAACCAGCCGTCCGCGGTCCAGCGGATCGGATCGAGCAGCGCCTGCCGCCCCAGCGTCCAATAGCCGTTCTCGAACCCGTGATAGACCGACCACCAGCTGCCATCGGGGGCCTCGACCAGCGAGGCATGCCCGCGCGACCACCATTTCTCGTCGGTCGAGACGGTCCGCACCACCGGATTGCCGGGATCGTTGACCCAGGGCCCGTGGATCGAGCGCGAGCGCGCGACGATGACCATGTGCCCGGTCGGCGGCCCCGCGGTGCCGCCGACCGCGGTGATCATGTAGAACCAGCCGCCATGCGCGACGATCTTGGGTCCTTCGGGCGAGAATCCCTCAACGTCCCAGTCGTCGGGATAGCGCCACGGATCATAGACATGCTCGACCGCGCCGACCGTCGACAGCCCGTCGGGGGCAAGCCTGATCCGGTCGCCGCCCGACAGGAACAGCCAGCGCGACCCGTCCTCGCCGACCGCATGGCACGGGTCGATATGCGCGTGCAGCCCCAGGTCGACGGGGTCGCTCCACGGGCCGTCGATATGGTCCGCCCAGATCACGAAGATGCTGTTCGGGCTCGCCTTGACCGGGATGTAGAGGAAATAGCGGCCGGCATGCTTTTCCAGGCTGACGGCCCAGACCGAACCGATGTTGCGCGTCAGCGCAGGCCCGCGCGGTTGCCAGTTCACTAGGTCGCGCGAATGCCAGATCGTCAGCCCCGGATAGCTGTCGAAGCTGCTGAACGTCATGTAATAGTCCGCACCGTCCTTCAGGATGGCGGGATCGGGATGGTCGCCGGCAAGCAACGGGTTCAGGAACCGGCCGTCGTCCAGATCGCAGACGCGCTGGCCGTCGAAACCGCGGCGCCAGCCGGGAGCGGGGGCGGGTACGGGTACGGGCGCCGAGCCGGTCGGGCGGCGGGCAGCCAGTGCGTCGACAGGCGCTGCCGCGGCGACGCCGCCCAGCACGACACCGTTCAACAGGTCGCGGCGATTGATGGTCATGGCCTCTCCTTGCGCGCCGCTCTCCCGTCGGCACTGCGACGCTACCGCACGATGGTCGCCGATGCCACCGGTGTCAGCCAACCTCGCCCTTGAGCGGCCGCGCGAGCAGGTCGCCGATCACGTCGCCGACCGCGGCGCCGTCGAGCAACCGGCACACTGCCTCGGTGATCGGCATGTCGACGCCGGCATCGCGGGCGGCGTCGTGCAGCACGGGCGCAGTGAACGCGCCTTCCGCGACGGTGCGGCGGTCGGCGAGCAGCGTCGCGGCGGACTCGCCGCGGCCGAGCCCGACGCCCAGCGAGAAGTTGCGCGAGCTCGTCGACGAACAGGTCAGGACGAGGTCGCCCAGCCCCGACAGCCCGGCGAGCGTTTCCGCTCGCGCGCCGCGCGCGAGCCCGAACCGCGTCATCTCGGCAAAGCCGCGCGCGATCAGCGCCGCGCGCGCATTCTGGCCGAGCCCCGCGCCCTCGACCACGCCGCAGCCGATCGCGAGCACGTTCTTCACCGCGCCGCCGATCTCCGCGCCGATCACGTCGGTGGTCGCATAGGTCCGGAAATGCGGCACCGCGAGCCGTGCCGCGAGCGCCTCGCCGAGCGCGGGATCCTCGCAGGCGAGCGTCACCGCGGTCGGCATCCCGCCCGCGACCTCGTGCGCGAAGGTCGGGCCCGACAGCACCGCGATCGGGGCGTCGGGGTGCACCGCGCGCGCGACCTCGCCGATCAGCCGCTTGCTGCCCGCCTCGATCCCTTTCGCGCACAGCACCAGCGGGATGCGGCCGACCGGCGCCGCCGCGAGCACCGCGCCGACATGCTGCGCCGGTGCCACGACCAGGAGGAGGTCGCACGCGGCGAGCTCGGCCAGGTCGCCCGTCGCGCGGATCGCGGGGTCGAGCGCGCAGCCGGGCAGGAACAGCGCGTTCTCGTGGCCCGCGTTGATTCCTTCGACCACCGCCTCTTCGCGCGCCCAGAGCAGCACCGCGCTGCGCTGCGCCGCGACCTGCGCGAGCGCGGTGCCCCAGGCGCCGCCGCCGATGACGCCGATCATGCCTTCACCCCCGCACCGCGTACCGTCTCCGCCCCCGGGTCGAGCGGCCATCGCGGGCGCGCGGCGACGTCGAGCGGATCGGTGAGCCCGGCGGCGAAGCGCTCCGCCCCCGCCCAGGCGATCATCGCGGCATTGTCGGTGCACAGCCACAGCGGCGGCGCGACGAAGCGCAGCCCGTGCGCGGTCGCCAGCGCCTGCAACGCCGATCGCACCGCGCCGTTCGCCGCGACCCCGCCCGCGACGACCAGCGCGGTCGCGCCGTGGACGCGCCCCAGCGCCCGGGTCGTGCGATCGATCAGGCAGTCGACCACCGCGGCCTGGAACGACGCCGCCAGGTCCTCGGGGGTGTAGTCGCCCGCCGCGCGCGCGACCGCGCTTTTCAGCCCCGCGAACGAGAAATGCGGTTCGGCCGATCCCTTCAGCGGACGCGGCAGCGGCACCGCCTTCGGATTGCCCAGCGCCGCCGCGCGCTCGACCGCCGGACCGCCCGGAAAGCCGAGCCCCAGTATCTTCGCGGTCTTGTCGAACGCCTCACCCGCCGCATCGTCGATCGTGGTCGCGAGCCGGCGATAGCGCCCGACGCCCTCGACCAGCAGCAGCTGGCAATGCCCGCCCGAGACGAGCAGCAGGAGGTACGGAAACTCCAGATCGGAGTCGGACAGCCGCGGGCTGAGCGCATGGCCCTCCAGATGGTTGACCGCGACCAGCGGTTTCCCTGCTGCGTGCGCGAGCGCCTTGCCCGTCACCAGCCCGACCATCACGCCGCCGATCAGCCCGGGCCCCGCGGTCGCGGCGACCGCGTCGACATCCGCGAGCGTCAGCTTCGCATCGGCGAGTGCCGCGACGATCAGCGGCTCCAGCGCCTCGACATGCGCGCGCGCGGCGATTTCGGGGACGACGCCGCCGAACGGCGCGTGCGCGGCTTCCTGTCCGAGCAGCCGGTGCGCGAGAACCTGGCGGTCGCCGGTCACGAGCGCGGCGGCGGTTTCGTCGCAGGAGGATTCGATGCCGAGGATGATCATGGGCGCCACCCTATCGCCACCGTCGAAGCTTGTCCCCCTCAGGCTTGTCGAAGCCCGCGGGCTTCGTCATGGTCGGGGGATGGCTCGTTTCCGGCTCGGCACGCGCGGTTCGCCGCTGGCTCTCACCCAGGCGGGGATGGTCCGCGACGCGCTGTGCGCCGCGCATGGCTGGGTGCCCGAGGACATCGAGACGGTGGTGATCAAGACCACCGGCGACCGCGTGCAGGACCGCGCGCTCGCCGAGATCGGCGGCAAGGCGCTGTGGACCAAGGAGCTCGACCGCGCACTGATGGCGGGCGAGATCGACGCGTGCGTGCATTCGATGAAGGACGTCGAGACGATCCGGCCAGAGCAGATCCGCATCGCCGCGATGCTGCCGCGCGCCGACGTCCGCGACCGGCTGATCGGCGCGGAGCGGATCGAGGACCTGCGCGACGGTGCGGTGGTCGGCACGAGCTCGCCGCGCCGCCGCGCGCAGCTGCTGCGGTTGCGCCCCGATCTCGACATCGTGCTGATCCGCGGCAATGTAGATACGCGGCTCGCCAAGGTCGCGGGCGGCGACATGGACGCGACGTTGCTGGCGGCGGCGGGGCTCGACCGGTTGGGCCGCGACGAGTGCGGGCATGCGATCCCGACCGACGTCATGCTGCCGGCGCCTGCGCAGGGCGCGGTCGGGATCGAGGTGCTCGCCGGGAGTACTGCACACGCGATCGTCGAGGCGATCGACCATGCCGACACGAGCGCGTGCGTGCGCGCCGAACGTGCGCTGCTCGCACGGCTGGGGGCGGACTGCCATTCGCCCGTCGCGGCGCTCGCTGCGCTGGCGGGCGAGACGCTCAGTCTGCGCGCCGAACTGATCGCCGAGGACGGGGCATGCGACGTCGCCGGCTCCATCGAGGGGGCGCTCGGCGACGATCTGGGCACCGCGCTCGCGGTCGACCTGCTCACGCGCGCACCCGACAGCGTACGGCGGCTGTTCGCGGCGTGAGCCGTACCGTCGTGGTGCTGCGGCCCGCGCCGAGCGATGCCGCGACCGCGAACCGTCTGCGCGCGGCTGGCCTCAGCGTCCGGCAACTCCCCTTCTTCGCCGCCGCGCCGGTCGCATGGACCGCGCCCGCGCCCACGGCGTTCGACGCGCTGCTGGTGACCAGCGCCAATGCCGTCCGGCATGGCGGACCGGGGCTTGAAGCGCTGAAAGGCCTGCCCGTCGTCGCGGTCGGGGCGGCCACCGCCGCCGCCGCGCGCGCCGCCGGCTTCATGATCGCAAAGACCGGCGAGAGCGATGCCGCGGCGGCGGTCGCGCTCGCGCGCGAGGCGGGGTTCGCGCGGCTGCTTCACCTCGCGGGGCAGGACCGCGCGCCGACCGGGGAGGGCGTCACCGCGGTCACCGTCTATGCCAGCGATCCCGCGCCCGTCGGCGAGGCGGACGTCCGCGCGCTGTCGGGCTGCGTCGTCCTGCTGCATTCCACTCGCGCCGCGCAGATGCTTGCCGCGCGGGTGTTCGAGACCGAACGCGCCGCCATCGCGCTGGTGGCGCTGTCGCCCGCCGTCGGGGCGGCCGCCGGCGAGGGCTGGGAGAGCGTCGATATCGCCGCCGAACCGAGCGACGACGCGCTCGTCCCGCTCGCTGCGACGCGCGCGATTGACCGGGCGTCCGCGGGCGGGGATAAGCACGCCATGACCGACTACGTGCCGACCCAACAGCCGCGCGGGGCCAGGCTTGGCACCATCCTGATCTGTATCGCGCTGGCGTTCGCCGCGGGCCTCGCGCTGATGGGCTATGCGATGCACCGCGGGTGGCTCGGCGGCGGCACGCCCGCGGCCACCGTCGTCGAAAAGCCCGCGACCAGCACCGGCTATGTGCCGCAACAACCGCTCAACGCGAACGGCGAGGCACCGGCGGCGACCGCCGCGCTCGATCCGGCGATGCTGGCGACGCGCGAGGCCGCGCTGGCGGGGCAGCTGGCAGCCCTCGAGGCGCGCACCGCCGCGGTCACGATCGACGCGTCCGCGGCCAGCGGCCAGGCGACTCGCGCCGAGGGGCTGCTGGTCGCGTTCGCGGCGCGCCGCGCGATCGATCGCGGGCTGCCGCTGGGCTATCTCGAGGAGCAGCTCCGCCTGCGTTTCGGCGCCACCCAGCCGCGCGCGACCTTCGCGGTGATCCAGGCCGCGCGCCAGCCGGTGACGATCGAGGACCTGCGCAAGGGCCTCGACGACATCGCGCCCGAGATCACCGCGGCGACCGGCGACACCTGGGGCGCGACGCTGCGACGCCAGATCGACCAGCTGATCGTGCTGCGCCGCTCCGACACGCCCTCGCCGATGGCCGCCGACCGCCTTGCACGCGCCCGGCGCCTGCTCGAGGGCGGCCAGGTCGAGGCGGCTCGCGCAGAGGTCGCCCGGCTGCCGGGCGCGCGCGACGCCGGCAACTGGATGGCGGCGGCGACGCGCTACATCCAGGCGCGCCACGCGCTCGACGGGATCGAGAACGCCGCGATCCTGGGGCAGGTGGGCCAGCCGAACCCGGCGCCAGTTGCCGCGGCTGCGCCGACGGTCGAGCCAGTCGTCGAGACGCCCGCCTCCGCTACGCCGGTACGCTGACGCAAATCGAGGTCAGGCACGGCGTGCGGACCCCCGGATCCTGACGTTCGTCAGGATGACAGAATCGGGTGGGAACCGACCGTTCTGCTCGTAGCCCTCTCCCGCCTTCGCGGGAGAGGGTTGGGTGAGGGTCTTCTTCCTGCCTCCTGATCCTTCCCTCGGTCGATTAGTTCCCGTCGGCGTCGACCGTGAACACCACCGGCCGCCCGCGCGAGAACGGTTCCCAGCCGGCGAGCAGCGCGGCGCGGATGCCGCGAGTGATGGTGGCGTCGTCAATCTGGAGGCGGCCGCGTTGCAGGCCCTTGAGCAGGCGCTTGGGGGCGGGGAATTCGAGCAGCGCCTCGCGCTTGCTGTCCTTGGCGAGCAGCGAGATCGCCATCCCCTTCCAGCCCTCGTCGTCCGACAATTGCGGCTCGCGCTCGAGCTGCCAGTCATAGGTGACGCCGTCGACGTCGAGGGTGCCGGAATTGCGGGAATTTGCCATGGCCGCGCCGTAGCACGCCCGCCACGCACCGGGAAATCCGGCGCGTCAGGCCGAGACGCGCTCGATCAGCGCCATCGCGCCGTGCGGCGCGCGGACCTTGGCGCCGTTGATGAAGAAGACGAAGGTCTCGCGCGGCGTCTTCGCAGGCGCGGTCTCGGTGACATAAGGCAGACCGTCGGGCCTACCGCCGGCCGCCCATCTCTTCGCCTTCGCCGCCCAGTCGTCGAGCGTGTGCGGTGCGTAGCCCGCGACGAAGCGTTCCTCGGCCGATTCCAGCCGCGCATAGACGAAGTCGCCGGTGACGTCGGCGATCGCGGGATACTCCGTCGAATCGGCATAGACGATCGTCACGCCGGCCTCCCGGCACAAAGCGACGAATTCGGGCACCGCGAAGCTCTCGTGCCGGACCTGGACCGCGTGGCGCAATGCGAGTCCGTCGTGTTTGGCCGGCAACAGTTTGAGGAACGCGCCGAAATCGTCCGGGTCGAACTGCTTCGTCGCCATGAACTGCCAGAGGATCGGGCCGAGCGTGTCGCCCAGCTCGACGATGCCCTGGCCGACGAACTTCGCGATCGAATCGCCCGCATCGGCCAGTACCTTGCGATTGGTGCAGTAGCGCGACGCCTTCAGTGAGAAGACAAAGCCTTCGGGAACCGCGGCGGCCCAGGATGCGAAGGTGGCGGGCTTCTGGCTGCCATAATAGGTGCCGTTGATCTCGATCGCGGTGACATGGGTCCCCGCATAGTCGAGCTCGCGCTTCTGCGGCCATTTCTCGGGGTAGAAGGTCCCCCGCCAGGGTTCGTAGGTCCAGCCGCCAATGCCGATTCTGATGCTCATGGCCGCGACTATACGCAAAACCCCAGCGCTGGCGATGTCGGCGATGCGGGCGGTCAGTTGCGGCGCGCGATACCCTGCGCGATCGTCGTCACCGCGGCTTCGGCGAGCACGCTCCCGGCGTTGCCCGGCGCCATCACCGCGCGTTCGGCGGCGCGGACGCGCGCGATCGCGGCGGCGATCATCACCGGCGACCAGCGGCGTAGCGACCGCGCGGTCTGCGCTTCTTCCTTGTAGAACACGCGGTGGCGCTTCATCACGACGTCGGGCGACTCGCCGCGGTCGATCTCGCCGCGCATCTCGGCCAGCGTCATCAACCGGCGGACCAGCTGGCGCAGCCAGGGGATCGGCGAGGTGCCCGCTTCGTCGAGCATCGCCAGCTCGTTGCCGAGGTCGGCGGCGCGCCCCTCGATGATCGCGTCGATCGCATGCGTCATCTCCGCATCGCCCAAGTCTGCGCCGATCAGGTCCAGCGTTATGTGCTCCAGATCGTGCGGCCGGTCGGGCGCGGCGTCGAGATACAGCGCGAGCTTCTCGATTTCGCGCGCCATCACCGCGCGGTCGCCGCCGGTGGTCTCGGCCAGCCGCCGCGCGACCCCGCTGGCAGGGCGCAGGCCGTGCTCGCCCGCGATCGTCGCGGCGAGCCGTTCGGCATCCTGCGCGGTCGGCGCGTAGCAGGCGAACGCCATCGCGCGCGGCGAGTCGATCGCGAGCTTGACGATCTTGGCGCTCGTTTTCACGCTGGGGGCGATCGCGACGACCGGGTTGCCCGCGCGATCGGCCTGCAGCAGCGCGGTGAACGCCTCCAGGCTCTCCTCGCCGACGGTGGCGATGCGGACGTAGCGCGCGGCGGCGAACAGCGACATGCCCGCCGCCTCGTCGACCAGCCGCGCCGGATCCGATTTCAGCGTCGCGCCGTCGAGGTCGACGCGCTCGGCCTCCGTGCCCATCGCCTTGCCGAGGACGCGCGCGAGGTCCGACGCACCCGCCTCGTCGGGACCGTGGAGCAGGTACAGCCGGATATCCGCGCCGGGCTTGGCGAGGGCGCTCCGGATCTGCCCTGCATTGGCCTTCACGGTCTGGCGGGCGTGCGCTGCACGTAGAGCGCGACCCGCGCGACGATCTGGTCCGCGACGATCGTCGACAGCCGCTCGAGCGCGGTGTTCTCCGCGGCGATCGTGGCATATTCCGAACGCACGACGTCGATGCCGGCATCCGATCCCGCGGTCGCATCGACCAGCACGGTGCCGTCGGACAGCCGCACGAGCTGATAGCGTGCGCGCAGCACGCGGCGTTCGCGCGAGACGCTGTCGTCGCGGCGGACGCCGAGCCCGCTGATCTGGTCGTCGAGCCGGATGTCGAGCCGGTAGAGCGGCGTGCCCGACGCCTGCAGCCGGTCGCGCAGCGCGGTTGCCATCAGCCAGCCGGACTTGCCCTCGATCGGCGCAACCTCGACCTGGCCGAGCGCGGTCGCGACCGCACCGCTGCCGCCGCCGGCATAGAGCGGATGCAGACCGCAGCCCGACAGCGCGGCGGAGGTCAGCGCGAGCGCGAGTGCGATGCGGCGGTTCATGCGACGATGTTCACGAGGCGGTCGGGCACGACGATGACCTTTCGGGGGGGCTTGCCGTCCAGCAGCTTGACGATCTTGTCCGACGCGAGTGCTGCGGCCTCGACCTCGTCCTTGGGCGCGCCCTTGGCGAAGACGAGCGTGTCGCGCAGCTTGCCGTTGACCTGGACCGCGATCGTCACCTCGTCGTCGACCAGCAGCGCAGGGTCGACATCGGGCCAGGCGGCGTCGGCGATCAGCCCGGTGTTGCCGGCGGCCGCCCAGGCTTCCTCGGCGACGTGAGGGACCATCGGGCTGGCGAGCCGCAGCAGCGTGGCGACCGCGGCGTCGCGGTCGGCGGAGGGCGCCGCCTTCTCGATCGCGCTGACGAAGCTGTAGAGCCGCGCGACGGCCTTGTTGAACTGCAGCGCCTCGATATCGCCGGCGACGCCGTGCGTCGTGCGATGCGCGAGTTTGCGCAAGGGCAGGTCGTCGCCAGTGCCGGCGGCGCCGCCCTCTGTCTCGACCGCGCGCCATAGCCGCTGGACGAAGCGCCAGGCGCCCTCGATCCCCGATTCGGACCAGGGCAGGTCGCGCTCGGGGGGCGAATCGGAGAGCACGAACCAGCGCACCGCATCGGCGCCATACTGGTCGACGATCGGCTCGGGATCGACGGTGTTCTTCTTCGACTTCGACATCTTCGTCACGCGGCCGACCGTCACGGGGCCGCCGGTCGCGATCTCGATATAGCCTGCGTCAGTCTTGCGGACCTCTTCGGGCGACAGCCACTTGGTCTGCACCGGCGCGTCTTCGGACTCTTCGTCGTCGGTCTCGGTCTCCGGCTCCGCATCGCCGCGACTATAGGTCTCGTGCGTGACCATGCCCTGCGTGAACAGCCCGGCGAACGGCTCGGCGATGTCGAGCATCCCGATATGCTTCAGCGCGCGCGTCCAGAACCGTGCGTAGAGCAGGTGCAGGATCGCATGCTCGACGCCGCCGATATACTGGTTGACCGGCAGCCACTTCTCCGCGCCCGTGCGGTCGAACGGCTTGGCGTCCGGCTGGCTGGCGAAGCGGATGAAATACCAGGACGAATCGACGAAGGTGTCGAGCGTGTCGGTCTCGCGACGGGCATCTGCACCGCAAGTCGGGCAGGCGACGTGCTTCCATGTCGGATGGCGATCGAGCGGGTTGCCGGGGATGTCGAACGCCACGTCCTCGGGCAGCACGATCGGCAGCTGCTCGCGCGGCACCGGCACCGCGCCGCACGCGTCGCAGTGGATGATCGGGATCGGCGTGCCCCAGTAACGCTGGCGGCTGACGCCCCAGTCGCGCAGGCGGAACACGGTGGTGCCGGTGCCCCAGCCTTCGCCCTCGGCGCGTTCGATGACGGTGCGCTTGGCGTCCTCGATATCGAGCCCATCGAGGAAGTGCGAGTTCACGAGGCTGCCCGGGCCGGTCCAGGCGGTGTTGCCGACGAACACGGGTGCCTCGTCATCGCCTTCGCTGACGACGCGCTTGACCGGCAGGTCGTATTTCCGCGCGAAATCGAGGTCGCGCTGGTCGTGCGCGGGCACGCCGAATACCGCGCCGGTGCCGTAGTCCATCAGCACGAAGTTGGCGATGTAGACGGGCAGCTGCCAGTTCGAATCGAGCGGATGCGTCGCGCGCAGCCCGGTGTCGAAGCCCAGCTTCTCCTGCGTGTCGAGCTCGGCCGCAGTGGTGCCGCCGCGCTTGCACAGCGCGATGAAGTCGGCCGCGTCGGGGTTCGTCGCGGCGATCGCCTGCGCGATCGGATGATCCGCGGCGACCGCGACGAAGCTCGACCCGAACATCGTGTCGGGGCGGGTGGTGAAGACCTCGACGCTGTCGATTCCCCTCCCGCTTGCGGGAAGGGCTAGGGGAGGGCGTGTCCCATCGGGGGTCGCGTCGGAGTCGACAGGCCCTCCCCCGACCCCTCCCGCGGGCGGGAGGGGAGAGGTAAGCGCGAACCTGAACTGCAGGCCCTGGCTGCGGCCGATCCAGTTCTCCTGCATCAGCTTGACCTTGTCGGGCCAATGTTCGAGCGCGCCGAGCCCATCGACCAGCTCGTCGGCGAAGTCGGTGATCTTGAGAAACCACTGACTCAGCTTGCGCCGCTCGACCAGCGCGCCCGAGCGCCAGCCGCGACCGTCGATCACCTGCTCATTGGCGAGCACGGTCATGTCGACCGGATCCCAGTTGACCGCCGACTCCTTGCGATAGACCAGCCCCGCGGCGAACAGGTCGAGGAACAGCGCCTGTTCGTGGCCGTAATAGTCGGGCTCGCAGGTCGCGAGTTCGCGGCTCCAGTCGAGCGCGAAGCCCAGGCGCTTGAGCTGTGCCTTCATCGTCGCGATGTTGGCGCGCGTCCAGGTGCCCGGATGCACGCCCTTTTCCATTGCGGCGTTCTCGGCGGGCATGCCGAACGCGTCCCAGCCCATCGGATGCAGCACTTCCATGCCGTTCATCCGGCGGAAGCGCGCGAGCACGTCGCCCATCGTGTAGTTGCGGACGTGCCCCATATGGATGCGCCCCGACGGATAGGGGAACATCTCGAGCACGTAGCTGCGCGGTTTGGTGGACGAATCGTCGGCGGCGAAGGTCTGGGCGTCGTCCCAGACCTTCTGCCACGCCGCGTCCGCCTTCAGTGCGTTGAAACGCGACATTGTTCAGTGAACTCCGTTCATGGTTTCAGCCTTGCTGAAACGCGGCGCCGGCCCGCTCGCCCACCCGGCCTCCCATCCAGGATAATCTGCAGGAGGCGGGGTAGGGGAGCGGGCCGGCGCCGCATCCGGCGTCAGCCGGCAATAGACGCACGGCGCAGGTCGCGCGCCTTGGTCAGGATGATGTCTTCCAGCTTCTGCGTGGTCGCGGCCTGGACCGGCGCGGAGACCCACTGGCCGTTCTGGTTCACTTCGCGCAGTGCCGCGACGCGCAGCGCATCGGCGCGCAGATCCTGGTCGAGGATCGACACGGTGACCTTCATCCGCTCGGACGGCGTCTGCGGGTTCACATACCAGTCGGTGACGATCACGCCGCCGTTCGAATCGGTCTGCAGCAGCGGCATGAACGACAGCGTGTCGAGGCTGGCGCGCCACAGATAGGCGTTCACGCCGATCGTCGTGACCTTCGATGCCGCCAGGTCGGCCGTGGGACGCGCGCTGCCGCCGCCGCATGCGGTGAGCGAGAGCGTGGCGGAAACGGTGGCGAGGACCACGAGCGCGGTGCGATGGCGGCGGAACATGGGCATCATCCTGGCAAGAAAACTAGCCTCTGCCTCTACAGAGCCGGCCGGGGCCCCGCAAGGCGGGCCGGCAGGTCTCGGCACCGCATCCGTAAGGTCGCCCAAACGGTCGCCCCGAACAGTCGCCCAAACGGCCGTATGTGTGCGGATTGCAACACTTTCGAATAATCATACAGGGCGCCGACGCCGACGTGGTTGCACCGGATCGTTTCGTGGTAGGCGCCGTTCAACGACGAGAATGTCAGAGGGGCGGTTTAGGTGTTGAGCAGGCGCGTGTTGGCGGGAATGGTTGCTGGGGTGCTCGTCACCGCCGGCGTCGTTGTCGCGCCCGCCTTCGGCGCCTCGGAACAGCCCGCCAGATTGTCGCGCCACACGGCACCGATGGCGATCCGCGGTCTGGGTGGCTTCACGCCCGCCGCCGCCGATCCGCGACTCGCGGCGCTGTTCGCCCGCGGTGGCGTCGATGCGGGCAGCTTCCGCTTCACCCCGGCCGAGACGCGGCGCGATACGCGCGCGGTGACGGTCGCGGTGCGGGCGCGCACGAATCGCAACGCCGATACCAGCCGCCTGGCCGCGACCACCGTCGCGCCGACCGTGGGCCTCGCGCCGATCGCCTATAATCTGGGCATGTCGGTCGGCTGGAAGCGCTTTGCGATCTCGGGCGATGTCGGTCGTATCGATCTCGCCGGGCTGCCGGGCAGCCGCGAATCCGCCGACCTCGCGGTCAGCTATTCGGCCAAGCGCTTCACGGGCAGCGTGAAGGCGGCGACCGATCGTCCGCTGGCGAATGCGCCGCGCCTGGTCGAGGATGCACCGACCTATTCGGTCGACCTGGGCGGATCCTACTCGCTGACGCGGAACATCGATGTGACCGCCGGTGTCCGCTATCGCTCCGACCGCGAACGCTTCGCGCGGATGGAAGACGACCGCCGCGACAGCCAGGCCGTCTATCTGGGCACCGCGTTCCGGTTCTGATCGGTTCGGCAAAGCGGGGCTTTGCCGAGGTTTGAGAGACATTAACACAGACCATCCCGTCACCCCGGACTTGGTCCGGGGTCCACCGTGCCGCGTACCCTAAGGCTTCAGGACGTGCGGCGGCATGGATGCCGGACCAAGCCTGTCCTGAGCTTCGCCGAAGGATCCGGCATGACGGCGTTGGGATTAAACCACCCACGCATCGATCGCTGCCCAGCCGTAGAACCCGCGCAGTCGTCGCCAGCGGCGTTCGGTCATGCCGCCCAGTGCGATAAGGGGGATGCCGAGCCCGCGGCCGATCCGGATCGCACCCAGCGGACCGATGCCGCCTTCGCCCGCATGTGACCGCGTGGCGTAGACCGGCGACACGAACAGCGCATCGGCACCGGCGCGCCGGCCGGCCAGCGCCTCCGCGCGATCATGCGCCGGCCATGCCCGCAGGCCCTTCGTCCGGGCGCCCCCGTGGACGCCATCGGCGCCCCCCACGCCTCCGCCCGCCACGACCACCACCAGCCGCCGTGCTTGCGCCACACGCTTCACCCTCACCAACAGCGCGCGCCGCGCCGTCGGCGGAGTCGCATAATGCCGGAACACCACGCCGGACCCCGGCGGCAGGCGACCGAGCGCCGTCCACAGCGCGTCGCCCATGCGCTCGTCGGTCATCAGCCAGCGGGTCGGGATGGGCTTTCGGGCGCGCACTGCGCTGCTATAGCGCCCGCCATGACATCCGACACCCTGAGCGCGATCCAGACGCGCATCGCCAAGGCCGCCGCCATCGCCGACCGCCGCGGCAGCGACGTCACGCTGATCGCGGTTTCCAAGACGCACCCGGCCGAGGCCATCGAACCGCTGCTCCAGGCCGGGCAGCGCGTCTTCGGCGAGAATCGCGTCGCCGAGGCCGCGGACAAGTGGCCGGCGTTGCGCGAGGCCTATCCGGGCGTCGAACTCCACCTGATCGGCCAGCTCCAGTCGAACAAGGCGGCCGAGGCGGTCGTGCTGTTCGATGCGATCCACGCGGTCGACCGGCCGTCGCTGGTCGCCGCGCTCGCCAAGGCGATGGACGCCGCGGATCGTCGCCCGGACTGCTTCATCCAGGTCAACATCGGCGACGAACCACAAAAGGGCGGCTGCGCGATCGCCGACCTGCCTGCGCTGCTCGAGTCCGCGCGCGCGGCGGGGCTGCCGGTCGCCGGGCTGATGTGCCTGCCTCCCGCCGATGTCGACGCCGCGCCCTATTTCGCACTGCTGGCGAAGCTCGCGCGCGATGCCGGGCTCGAGGGGCTGAGCATGGGCATGTCCGACGATTTCGAGACCGCGATCACGCTGGGCGCCACGCATGTCCGCATCGGCAGCGCGCTGTTCGGCGCGAGGCCCGCGGCATGAAGGTCGATGCGCTGCTGTTCGATTTCGACGGCGTCCTGATCGAGAGCGAGGCCGCGGGCAACCGCCAGATCGCCGAGTGGCTGACCGCGGCGGGGCATCCGACCACGCCCGCCGATTCGATGGCGAACTTCATGGGTCTCGCGGGCCCGCAGTTCATCGACGCGATCGAACGCTGGATCGACCGACCGCTGCCGCAGGATTTCCACGACGCGCGCGCCGCCGAGGATGCCCGCATCATGGCCGCCGGCGTCGATGCGGTCGAGGGCGCGGTGGCGTTCGTGCGATCGCTCCCCGCCGACCTGCCCAAGGCGATCGTCTCGTCGAGTGGAACCCGCTGGATCGCGCGGCATCTCGACCATATCGGCCTGCGCGACGTGTTCGGCGAACATCTCTACAGCGGGCGCGAGCATGTCGCGAACGGCAAGCCCGCGCCCGACCTGTACCTGTTCGGCGCCGAGCGGCTGGGCGTCGATATCGCGCGCACCGCGATCCTCGAGGATTCGCCGGTCGGCGCGACCGGGGCGGTGGCGTCGGGCGGCTATGTCATCGGGCTATGCGCGGGATCGCACTGCGCGGTCGATCACGGCGCGCGGCTGGAGGCGATCGGGGTCGACGCGATCGCGCACGACTTCGATGACGTGAAGCGTTTGCTGCGCGTCTGACCTCCTCGTCATCCCGGGCCCGTCCCGGGATCCAGGGTCACGAATGCGGCGTTTTGTTACTCTGGATCCCGGGACAGGCCCGGGATGACGGTTTTAGGCTTACGCCGCCGCATCCGCACCGCCGTCCCCGCGACCAGGTCATACGGCAGCGCCAGCGCCTCGCGCATCGACATCTTCGCGCGGTACCGCCTGCGCCCCGCATGCGGCAGGCGCACCGGCCGCGTCTTCATGCCGAGCAGCGCGAACAGCATCCGCACGCGCGGCTGGTGATAGCCGTCGGTGCAGGTCAGGCATTCGTCGCAGTCATGGGCTTTCGCGAACCGCACCGCCGCGCGCACCTGTTCGAGCGTGTCGATGCTCGCTTCGTCGAGATGGATGCGCGCGGGGTCGATCGTCTCGGCGAGGATGCGTGCCATCACCGACGCTTCGGACGGTCCGTGCGCACCCTGGGCGCCCGAGCAGAAGACGTGCGCGTCGGTGTAGCGCTGCGCCGCCGCCTCGGCATAGGCGATGCGGCGCGCGAGCGTCGGGCTCGCCCGGCCGTCGGCGCGGACCGCCGCGCCGAAGATCACGATCAGGCGACGCGGTGCCGGCACGCTAGAACTGGTGCCCGGTGCGGTCGCGCTTGGTCGCGAGATAGCGCGCATTGTGCGGGTTGGGCGGCAGGTGGTGCGGCACGCGCTCGATCACGCGCACGCCCGTCGCCTCGAGCCCGGCGACTTTTGCGGGGTTGTTGGTCAACAGCCGCACGCGGTCCTGGCCGAGCAGCGTCAGCATCCGCGCGGCAACGCCGAAATCGCGCGCATCGACCGCGAAGCCGAGGCGCGTATTGGCATCGACGGTGTCGAATCCCTGGTCCTGCAGCGCATAGGCGCGCAGCTTGTTGACCAGCCCGATGCCGCGGCCCTCCTGGCGCAGGTAGAGCAGGATCCCCCAGCCGCTGTCGCGAATCGCACGGATCGCGGCGTGGAGCTGCGGCCCGCAGTCGCATTTGAGGCTGCCGAGCACGTCGCCGGTCAGGCACTCGCTGTGCAGGCGGACCAGCGGCGGCTCGCCATTGGGCTGACCGATCAGCAGCGCGATATGTTCGTCGGCGCTTTCGGGCGACCGGAAAGCAACGATCTCCGCATCATCCGCCCCCTCAACCGGCAACCGCGCACGGGTCGCGAGAGTCAGGCGCGTGGCATCCTCGTGCGCGTCGATATCAGCCAGCGTGATCGCGACTTCGGGCTCGCCCGTGCCGAGGAAGAAGGCGGGGAGCAGTCCTGCGATCCGGGCGAGCCTGAGCGCTGCGCTCGCCGCATGCGGATGCGGCACGGGCAGCGTGCGGAACGGGCCTTTCAGCGGCGTCGCGAGATCGAATTGCGGGTCGGCGAGCGCGGTCGCGGCGGCGAAGTCGATCCACGGCGCGCGGTCGATCAGCACGGGTGCGGTCGGGTCGGCGGCCTCGAGCTGGTTGGCGAGCTTCAGCGTCACCGCGCGGCCTGACGAGATCAGTACGCCGCCACTCGCGGGCGGGTCGAACGCCGCGAGCCGATCCGCGTCCGCGGTCTCGACCGCGAGCACCGTCAGCCCGTCGATCGCGATCGGCCAGCCGCGCCGCAGCGCATCGACCGCGCGCGCCGCGCTGCGCGGGTTCAAAACGCGAACTCGGTCATTATCGGCACGTGATCGGAGGGTTTCAGCCAGCTGCGGCACGATTCGAACACGGTATGTGACACGGCGTGTTCGGCAGCACCGTTCGTGGCCCACATGTGATCGAGCCGGCGGCCGCGGTCCGAAGCTTGCCAATCCTTCGCGCGGTAGCTCCACCAGGTGTAGAGGCGGGCGGGCGCGGGGTGGAAATGGCGGCCGAGATCGGTCCAGCCGCCCGCCGCCTGCAGCTCGCTCAGCGCCTCGACCTCGACGGGCGTGTGGCTGACGACGTCGAGCAGCTGCTTGTGGCTCCAGACGTCCGATTCGAGCGGCGCGATGTTGAAGTCGCCGACCAGGATCGTCGGGCAGGCAAGGCTCTCCGACCAGCGCGTCATGCGCTCGACGAAATCGAGCTTCTGGCCGAATTTGGGGTTTGCGTCACGGTCGGGCACGTCGCCGCCGGCCGGGACATAGACGTTTTCGAGACGGACGCCGTTCTCCAGCTGGACGCCGATATGGCGCGCCTCCTGGTTCGCCTGCCAGTCGAGCCGGTCGTCGAGCGTGATCGGCACGCGGCTGAGGATCGCGACGCCGTGGTGCATCCGCTGGCCGTGAAGGACGATGTGGCGATAGCCGAGCGCGCGAAAGGCATCGAGCGGGAAGTCGCTGTCGATGACCTTGGTCTCCTGCAGGCACAGGATGTCGGGCTCGTTCTCGCGAAGGAACTGTTCGACGATGCCGATCCGGAAGCGGACCGAGTTGATGTTCCACGAGACGATTTTCACGGGGGTTAGGTAGGCTCAAGCTTGTCGGGTCACAAGCGGCGCGACATGGGCAAAGCCCATGTCGTCGAACGGGCTTTGCCCGTCGGCCGCGCTTGAGCGAGTCGGCGGACGCAGTCCGCTGCCGCTTTACGCGAAAGACCCCCGCTCCGGGGGCGTGGAGCGAGGGCCAACTCAGCGTTCGTCACGCAGGCGAGATATGAGGAAACCAGGCAACAGGGGGGAAAATCCTGGCGCCCCACATCCGCGAGAGACCCTCTAGGGGACTCAACCTGTCGCGTGGATGAATGAACCGTTCAATTCGGGTAAGTTTATCGCGTGGTCGTCCGGCGCGGATCGTTCCAGCGGAACGTATTGTCGCTCACCGGCCCACCGAATCGCTGGTTCGACAGCCGGATCGTGGTGCGGTTGTTCTGGCTGTCGAGCGCCACCCACCCCTGCAACATCAGTCCGCCGGGCGCTGCGCCGTCGCGGGCGAAGACTAGAGTGATACGCCCATATTCGGGATGCTTGGGGTCGTTCGCCTCGACGGAGACCAGCCGATTGTCGAACCCGGGCACGAGCTTGGCATAGCGCGTGATGTCACGGCTGGGATCGAGCAGCACGCCGAGCGGCGAATTCTTGATCGGCCAGCGCTGCACCTGCTTCACCGAATAGTCGATGAAGGTCAGCGCGCCGCTTTCCGCGACGATCAGGATCGGCACGCCCTTCTGGTACTGGAAGCGCAGCTTGCCGGGCTTCTTCAGCGTCAGCACGCCGGTCAGTACCTTGCCGTTGCGATCCGACTGCGAAAAGTCCGCGGTCATCGTCGTCACCGACTGGAGGTGGCGCTGGACGGCGGCGAGGTCGCCGGTCGCCTGCGCGGCGAGCGGGGCGGGCGCGCTCATCGTGACGGCGGCGATCGCGATCAGGGGCGTAGCGATCAGGGCGGGACGGTACATGCAAATCTCCTAGGCGGCGCGTGTGGAACGCGCGGCTTGAACGCGTCGTGAACCCATAAACCGTCCTCCCGACGAAAGTCAGGACCCAGGGTAACGGACGGTGGCGTTCGTGGCTCTGGATCCTGACGGTCGTCAGGATGACGGAAAAGGGAAGGATGCGGCTCTACAGCGTGACCGCGGCCTTCATGCCGAGCACCGCGACGTCGTTCGCATCATGGACGCCACCGGGATTGTGGACGATCTGCAGGTTCGGGCGCAGTTCGAGCCAGTCGAGCGGGTGGACGCTGTAATAGAGTTCGCCCGCATATTCGGCGTCCTGCACCGCCGGCCGCGCGGGATCGAGCAGCTGTCCGCGCGCGACGCGCCCGTTGACGTTGGTGCGCGCGACCGCGAGCCCCAGGATGTCGCCCGGCCGCCACGGCACCAGCCCCTTGTAGAACAGCCCCGCGGCGATCTGGTTGTCGGTCACAGACGTCGCGCGATCGGCCTGCGTCGCGTTGAGGAAGACGCTGAGTCCGGTCACCGACTTGCCGTCCTTCGACGTGCCGGTCAGCTGCTGCTGCAGGTTGAAGAACACGCCGTAGCGCGCGCCGCGCCGCAGCGGGTCGAGCCCGGTGATCGCGATCGGCCGGCGGTTGACGTCGAGATACACGTCGTCGCCGTCCGCGGTGTTGAGCCAGCCGCCAACCTTGACCGCGCCGACATGGCCGTTCGCATCCTCGCGGTTCCATCCCGCCTCGATCGGCACCAGCACCCCGGTCGCGCCGTGGAAATGGCCGAGCACGAAATCCTTGCGCAGGTTGCGCGGGTTGACCTCATAGGCGGCAGTCTGGACGTAGAACCTGTCGCCGAGCGCGACATGGATACGCGCACCCCATTGGCTGATCGGCCAATTGTACCAATAGTCGCCGACCAAGTTGCCGGGCTGCGCGCCGCAGAAGCTGAGATTCTGGAAATGGCACGAGAAGACCGCGAAGTCCTCGCCGGGATTGGTCCGGCCGAGCTTGATCTCGACCGCGTCGCTCAGGCGCTGCTCGTACCAGAACTGCGTTAGCCGCAGCGTCTGGCCGCGCCCATAGACTTCCTGGACCTGCTGCAGCACGCCGAGATTGGCGTCGAGCCCGAGGTCGCGACCGCGGCGATAGGTCAGCGTCGCCTGGAACGCGCCGCCCTTCAACCCGGCGATCTGGTTGAGGTCGAGCAGCACGCCCGCGTCGAACTGGCCGGTCTCGCGGAACAGCTTCCGGTCGCCGCCCGCGACATTGTAGCCGCTCTCCGAGGCGTAGCGCGCGGTGACGCCGATGCCGCGCCTGGCGAGCCGCGTGCGGATCTCGCGCCAGTCGCCGATCAGCCCCGGCGGCGGGGTTCGCTGCGTATCGGCGGTCAGCGCGGATGGCGACAGGTCGCTGTCGCGGCGTACGCCGGTGCTGGGGCGATGCTGCGTGTCGGTCGCGCTGCCGCCCGCGGTCTTGTTCGCCGGCGTCGTCGTGTCGGTCTGCGCGGCTACGGGAACCGCGCTCGTCAGCAGCATCGCGGTCAATATGCTGCGGCTTGTCATTCGCATCGTTCGGGATCCTTCGACGACCGCGTTAGCCGGGCCGACGACGGAAGGCTAATATGAGTTAAATCGCATGGCCTTCGGTATCGCGCAGCACCTCGCGGCGGCCGACGTGGTCGGGGCGGCCGACGATGCCGTCCTTCTCCATCCGCTCGATCAGCCGCGCGGCGGAGTTGTAGCCGATGCGGAGCTGACGCTGCAGCCACGAGGTCGAGGCCTTCTGGCTTTCGCAGACGAGCTGGATCGCGTTCCGATATTGCTGGTCCTCGGCCGAATCCTCGCCGGTGGGCGTGCCGTCGAGGACGAAGCCGTCCTCGGGCTCCTCGGTGACCGACGAGATGTAATCCGGCAGCCCTTGGCTGCGCCAGTGATCGGCGACCGCGCGGACCTCGTCGTCGCTGACGAACGGCCCGTGGACGCGGACGATGCCCTTGCCGCCGGGCATGTAGAGCATGTCGCCCTTGCCGAGCAGCTGTTCGGCGCCCTGTTCGCCGAGGATGGTGCGCGAATCGATCTTGCTGGTGACGTGGAAGCTGATCCGCGTCGGCAGGTTCGCCTTGATCACGCCGGTGATGACGTCGACCGAGGGGCGCTGCGTCGCCATGATCAGGTGGATGCCCGCCGCGCGCGCCTTCTGCGCGAGGCGCTGGATGAGGAATTCGACTTCCTTGCCCGCGGTCATCATCAGGTCGGCGAGCTCGTCGACGATCACGACGATCTGCGGCAGCACGTCGTATTCGAGCTTTTCCTCCTCGTACATCGGCGCGCCGGTATCGGGGTGGTAGCCGGTCTGGACCTTCCGCCCGAGCGGCTGGCCCTTGGCCTTGGCGCCGCGGACCTTGTCGTTGAAGCTGGCGAGGCTGCGGACGCCGACCGAGGACATCTGGCGATAGCGGTCCTCCATCTGCTCGACCGCCCATTTGAGCGCGCGCACCGCCTTGGCCGGATCGGTGACGACCGGCGAGAGGAGGTGCGGGATGTCGTCGTACATGCTCAGTTCGAGCATCTTCGGATCGATCATGATCATCCGGCACTGGCTCGGCGTCAGCTTGTAGAGAAGCGACAGGATCATCGAGTTGAGGCCGACCGACTTGCCCGAGCCGGTGGTGCCCGCGACCAGCAGATGCGGCATCGGCGCGAGATCGGCGATCACCGAATCGCCCGCGATGTTCTTGCCGAGGATGATCGGCAGCTGCGCCTGCTGGTCCTCGAAGGTCTGGCTGCCGACGAGTTCGTGCAGGGAGACCGCTTCGCGGCGTGCGTTGGGCAGTTCGATGCCGATGACGTTGCGGCCCGGAATCACCGCGACGCGCGCGGAGATGGCGGACATGTTGCGCGCGATGTCGTCCGCGAGCGCGATCACGCGGCTGGCCTTGATGCCGGGCGCGGGTTCGAGTTCGTACATCGTGACGACGGGGCCCGGCCGCACCTCGATGATCGATCCCTTGACGTGGAAATCGTCGAGCACGTTCTCGAGCAGGCGTGCGTTGCGTTCGAGCCCGGCCTTGTCGATCACGTTACCCTGGCTGGGTGGGGAGGGCGTGAGCAGGTCGAGCGGGGGCAGCGTGTAATTGTCGCGCAGGTCGAGCTGCGACTGTGACTTGGGCTTGGCCTGCGACGGCGCGACCTGCCGATCGGCGATGACCGGGGCGGGGCGCGCATCGGGTTCGGCAAGCGGGCGTGGGCTCACCGGCTTGCGCGTCAGCGTCAGCGGCTCCTCGTCGTCATACTCGTCATAGCCCATGTCCTGCGGGTCGAGATCGGCGCGACCGGCGCGGCGGAACCGCCAGGCGCGCTCGCCGAGTTCGATCTCCAGGCTCTTGCCCCACACGATCGCGCCGGCGACGCCGAGCACCAGCCCGATCGCGCGCGCGGACCATAATTCCGCGACGGGCTCGCCGATGAAGGCGAGCGCCCATTGCGCCGCGTTGGCGACCGCGAGGCCGATGACGCCGCCCCAGCCGGCGGGCAGCGCGAGGACCGACGAATCGGACACGAACGCCAGCGCACTTGCCATCAGCGCGACGCCCAGTGCAGCATGCCGCAGCATCCGCGCCCAGCGACCCGACGGCAGGTCGCGCCACAGACGCATCGCGATGATCGGCCCGACCGGTAGCAGCAGCGCGACCGCGGGGCCGAACAGCGACAGCGCGATGTCGGCGAACCAGGCGCCGGGCGGTCCGATCAGGTTGGCGGGATAGCCGCCCGAGGCGGTGTTGAGCGCAGGGTCGCTGGCGTGATAGCTGGCCAGCGCCAGCGCCATCGCGAAGGTCACTGCGAACAGCGTCACCGACGCGACCAGCGCGCCGCTGCGCACCGCCCCCGCCTTCACCGTTTCGCGCCACAAAGCTGGCTGCGCGCGGCTCGCCATGTCGGTATCCTCAATGTCCGTAAACCATGGTTTTCATCGTCCCCGGCCGGTCCGTCGTCAAGTCAGCAGCGTTGGCACGGGACGGTTGGCGGGATAGAGCGGCTTCATGGACACAGATGTCATCATTCTCGGCGGCGGCCTGGTTGGCGCGACGCTGGCGCTCGCGCTCGACGTACACGGGGTTTCCTCGACGGTGATCGATCCTGCGGACCCGGCGGTGACGCTGGCGCCGGGGTTCGACGGGCGCGCCTCGGCGATCGCGAGCGCCAGCCACCGGATGCTCGATGCGATCGGAGTCGGCGCAGGCCTGGCGGGCAAGGGCTGTGCGATCCGGCACATCCGGGTCAGCGACGGGCTCGAGCCCGGTGCGCTCGACTTCATCCCCGACGCCGACGACGGTGCGCTGGGCACGATGTACGAGAACAAGCTGCTGCGCACCGCGCTGTTCGACGCGGCGACGCGCGCGCAGCATATCGACTTGCGGATGAAGACGCGTGCGACCGCGGTCGAACGGTCGGCGGCCGGCGTGACGGCGACGCTCGATAGCGGCGAGACGGTGCGCGCGCCGCTGCTGATCGCGGCGGAGGGGCGCAATTCGCCGACGCGCGAGGCGGCGGGGATCACGATCGCGCGGTGGAGCTACGATCACAGTGCGATCATCGGCGCGTTCCATCACGCGCGGCCACACGGCGATATCGCGTACGAGATCTTCTACGCCGCCGGGCCGTTCGCGCTGCTGCCGCTGCCCGACGATGCCGAGGGGCATCGCTCGGCGATCGTGTGGACGGTCGATGCGAAGGACGGCGCGGCGATGCTCAAGCTCGGCGACCGCGCGTTCCTCGCCGAGGCGGAGAAGCGGATGGGCGGCTTCCTGGGACCGCTGTCGAACGCGAGCCCGCGCTCGTCCTATCCGCTGGGCTTCCATCATGCCGCGCGGATCACCGCCGAGCGGCTGGCGCTGGTCGGCGACGCCGCGCACGGCATCCATCCGATCGCTGGGCAGGGGCTGAACCTCGGCCTGCGCGACGTCGCGACGCTCGCCGAAGTGCTGGTCGAGGGCAAGCGGCTGGGGCTTGACCTCGGCGATGCGGCGCTGCTCGATCGCTATCAGCGGTGGCGCGGGCTGGACACGTTCATGGTGGCGCTCGCGACCGATTCGCTGACCCGGCTGTTCGGCGTGCGCGGCAAGACCGCGAGCGCGGTGCGGCGGTTCGGGATCTCCGCGGTCAACGCGATCCCACCGCTCAAGGACCGGTTCATGGCCGAGGCGCGCGGCGAGAGCGGGGACCTGCCGAAGCTGCTGCAGGGGCTGATGGTCTGATCCCGTAGGGGATCAGAGAAACGACTTCGCGCGCTTCAGCACCAGGTCGCAAATCTTGGTCTTCGCCTGGCCCTTGAGCGCGTCCAGCGATAGAGCCGAGCCGCGGCCGGTTTCGAGCGTCCCGGCCTGTCCTGCGGCAAAGCCATCGGAGGTCGCGACCCCGGGCTTTCCGGTCAGATTGCCGAGCACGGTGGCGGCATTTGCCCCCGACAGCACGTTGTTCTTGACGCAATAGCCGAGCAACCCCGCGGCATTGCCCGCGCTCGCGGACGCGACATTGGGCAGCGCGCCGCCGAGCAGCCCGGCAAGGCCACCCGACCGGGTCTGCGCGTCGGCCCCTGCGGACAGGGCGAGCAGGGCGGCGAGCGCGATGGGCTTGATCATGATGCGGTCCTTGGAATTATGATCCGCATCAACGCGGCGAGTGGCGGGGGGGTCCGCCTCAGTGCTTTCCGTTCGTCCTGAGTAGCCGCTGAGCGAAGCCGAAGCGGCGTATCGAAGGACAGGTTCCGCGCGCGACCTGTGCTTCGATACGAGCCTTCGATACACCCCCGCGGGGCTACTCGGTCTCTACTCGGCACGAACGGAAGGGGGGACGTAAGCCCACTACCCGTTCGTGCTGAGCGCAGTCGAAGCATCCTCGTTTGGGGCATGCCCTTCGACTTCGCTCAGGGCGAACGGAACAAGGAGGCCTGACTCAGCCCGCGTCGATCCGCCGCGCTTCCTCGACCAGCATCACCGGCACGCCCTCGCGGATCGGATAGGCCAGCCCCGCCGCCTCTGAGACGAGTTCCTGCGCCGCCTCGTCGTAGCGCAGCGGCGTGCGCGTCGCGGGGCAGACGAGTCGGTCGAGCAGCCATGGGTCGATCGTCGTGCTCATTGCCCGGCCCTCACTGCAGCGTCACCCGTTCGTCGCCGTCGTGGCGGCCGAAGAACTGCATCAGCTGGATGATCAGTTCGGCGCGGGTCTCGATATCGGGGGCTTCGAGCAACGCCTGCTTCGCGGCGGCATCGAACGGCGCGATCTGGGCGATGCCGTTGACGAGGCTCTCGTCGTCGAGCCGGCCGACCGCGTCCCAGTCGACCGCATAGCCCTGCGCCTCGGCGAACCGGCGCGATTCGAGTTCGAGCGAGGAGCGGCGGCCGAGCGACAGCGTGTCGTCCTCGACCGCCGCCAGCAATTCGGCCTCGACCTGGCGGAACGCGGTGGTGACATCGAGTTCACGGACGATACGGTAGAGCGAGACGCCCTCCAGCACGAGATTGTAGCGGCCGTCGTCCAGCGCCTCGACCTCGGCGATCTTGCCGATGCAGCCGATGTCGTAAAGCTGGCTGCCATCGTCGCCTTGGCCGCCGCGCGGCTGGATCATCCCGATCCGCCGGTCGCGCGCCATCGCGTCGCTGACCATCGCCCGGTAGCGCGGCTCGAAGATGTGCAGCGGCAGCTGCATCCCCGGGAACAGCAGCGCGCCCGGCAGCGGGAAGATCGACAGCCGGGTGGTCATCCGAACAGGATCGCGGACAGGCGCCGGCGCTGCGCCGAGACCCAGGGATCCTCGAGCCCGACGACCTCGAACAGTTTCAGCAACTGCGTCCGTGCCGCGCCCTCGTTCCAGCTGCGGTCGGTGGCGATGATGCCGAGGAAGGTGTCGGCGGCGGCATCGCGGTCGCCCGCCGCCATCTGGCCGTTGGCGAGCGCGAAGCGCGCGTCGAGATTGTCGGGATCGGCCTCGACCGCGGCGACCAGCGGGGTCAGGTCCTCGACCGGCGGCGCGGACTGCGCGAGCGCGAGCGCCGCCTGCGCACGCCCGATCGCGGGATCCTTGGCGATCGCCGGATCGAGATTGGCGAGCCAGTCGGCCGCCTCGTCGAGCTGGCCGGTCGTGACAAGCGCGCGGACGAAGCCGGCATGGACCGCGACATGATCGGGCGCGATCTCGGCGATCTGGCGGAAGATCGACAGCGCGCGCTCGCCGTCGCCTTGCGTCAGCGCCTCCTCGCCCATCGCGATCAGCGGCTCGATCTCCGCCTCGGCACCGGCGGCGGGAGATTCGATCGGCAATTGCTTGAGCAGCTGGTCGAGCAGGACGCGAATCTGCGATTCGGTGCGCGCGCTGGTGAGGTCGGCGACGAGCTGGCCCTGGAACATCGCATAGACCGTCGGGATCGACTTGATCTGGAATTGTGCGGCGATGAACTGGTTCTTGTCGGTGTCGACCTTGGCCAGCACGACGCCCTTGTCGGCATAGTCGGCGGCGACCTTTTCGAGCGTCGGGGTCAGCGCCTTGCAGGGCCCGCACCATTCCGCCCAGAAATCGATGATCACAAGGGCGGTCATCGACGGTTCGACGACGTCGCGCCGGAACGATTCGACGGCTTCCTTCTCGGCAGGCGACATTCCAAGCGTGGCCAACATCAGCTCCTTCGTGGCGTAGGCGTCTATTTGGGGCCGGCGGGCTCTTAATGGAAGTCCCGCGACTTTGGCAGCACGCGAACGTTTCGGGGGTGCGAGGCGCGGGGGGCGCCGCATTCGGGGCCGCGAGGCAGGACCGGGCGGATCACCTCGTCGACGCGCGCCAGCGGCGGCGTGAGCGCGTGATCCTCAGACAACAGCCGCAGTATGTCGCTGCGGTCCTGGACGCGCGCGGTCATCAGGTGCGTGACACCTTCCTCGCTGCGCTGGATCACGCCCTCCAGCACCATCAGCCGCGACGCCATAACCGCGCGCCGGTTCGCCTCGAAGTCGCGGGCCCACATCAGGCCATTGGTGACGCCGGTCTCGTCCTCGATCGTGATGAAGATCGCGTTACCCTTGCCGGGGCGCTGGCGGACCAGAACGATCCCGGCCACCTTCGCGCGGCGGCCGTCCCTGGTGGCGTTGGCCTGGGCGGACGACAGGATACCCTCGGCGGCGAAATGCGTGCGCAGGAACGCCATCGGATGGCCTTTGAGCGACAGCCGCGTGGTCTGGTAGTCGGCGGCGACCTCTTCGCTCAGCGGCATCGCGGGCAGGTTCGCATCGGGTTCGGCACCCAGCTCGGGCGCATCCGCGGCGGCGAACAATGCGAGCTGTTTCGGCGGCGTGCGGCGGACGTCCCACAGCGCGTCGCGACGGCTCTTGTCGATCGAGCGGAACGCATCGGCATCGGCGAGCAGGTTCATCGCGCGCTGGGGAAGGTTCGCGCGGCGCGCGAGGTCCTCGATTCCGGTGAAGGGGGCGGCCCTGGCCATCTCGTTCGCCCAGTCCTCGCGGAACCCGTCGACCTGGCGGAAGCCGAGGCGGATGGCCCAGTCGACATCCTGACGACCGGCGGGATTCCAGTGCCGACCGCCGGGCGCGCGGTTGGGGGGGCGGGTCACGCGGGTCGGGCGCCCCGGCGTGACGGGCTCCAGCCTGTTGTTCCAGCCGCTGTGGTTGATGTCGACCGGCTTGGCTTCGACGCCGTGCTCGACCGCGTCGTGGATCAGCTGGGCCGGGGCGTAGAACCCCATCGGTTGCGCGTTCAGGATCGCGCAGCCGAACACCGCAGGGAAAAAGCATTTGAGCCAGGACGAGACATAGACCAGCCGCGCGAAGCTCAGCGCATGGCTCTCGGGAAAACCGTAGGAGCCGAACCCCTCGATCTGGCTGTAGCAGCGCTCGGCGAACGCTTCTTCATAGCCGCGGCGGACCATGCCGCCGACCAGCTTGGCCTTGAAGTCCTCCATGCCACCGACATTGCGGAAGGTGGCCATCGCCTTGCGGAGCTGGTTGGCCTCGTCGGGCGTGAATTCGGCGGCGACGATCGCCAGCTTCATCGCCTGTTCCTGGAACAGCGGCACGCCATAGGTGAAGCGCAGCAGGTCGCGCAGCTCGTTGGGATCGTGCGGCGGACTGGGCGAGGGGAATTCGGGAATCTCCTTGCCCGCACGACGGCGCAGGTAGGGATGCACCATGTCGCCCTCGATCGGTCCGGGGCGGACGATCGCGACCTGGACGACCAGGTCGTAGAATTCGCGGGGCTTGAGCCGCGGCAGCATGTTGATCTGCGCACGACTCTCGACCTGGAACACGCCGACCGAATCACCGTCCTGGAGCATGTGGTAGACGGCATCGTCCTCGCTGTTGGCGATCGTGCCCAGTTCGGGAACGGGATGTCCGACGACGGCCATGAGATCGAACGCCTTGCGGATGCAGGTCAGCATGCCGAGCGCGAGGATATCGACCTTCATGATCTTGAGGTAATCGATATCGTCCTTGTCCCATTCGATGAAGGTGCGACCCTCCATCGCACCGTGGTGAATCGGCACGGTCTCGTCGAGCCGCCCTTCGGTGAGCACGAACCCGCCGACATGCTGCGACAAATGCCGGGGATATTGGAGCAGGCGGCGGGTGAGATCGCACAATTGCGCGATCTGCGGATTGTCCGCCTCGAACCCGCTGTCCTTCAGCCGGTCGTTCTCGAACCGGTCGGAGAAGCTGCCCCATACGGTGCTGGTCAGGCGAGCGGTGACGTCCTCGCTGAGCCCGAGCGCCCGCCCGACTTCCCGCACCGCCGACCGGGGCCGGTAATGGATGACGGTCGCCGCGATCGCCGCGCGGTGCCGGCCATAGCGGTCGTAGATATACTGGATGATCTCCTCGCGCCGCTCATGTTCGAAATCGATGTCGATATCGGGCGGCTCGTCGCGCTCCGACGAGACGAAGCGCGAGAAGAGCAGGTCGTATTTCATCGGATCGACCGATGTCACGCCGAGCAGCCAGCAGACTGCCGAATTGGCGGCGGACCCACGGCCCTGGCACAGGATCGGCGGGTCGAGCGACCGCGCGTGCTTCACGATGTCGTGCACGGTGAGGAAATAATACGCGTAGTTGCGCTCGCGGATCAGCGGCAGTTCCTCGTCGAGCAGCTTGACCAGGCGATCGGGGATGCCGTCCGGAAACTTCTCGCGCGCGGCGGTCCAGCTGAGCTCTTCGAGCCAGGCCTGCGGGTCACGGCCCTCGGGTACGGGCTCGTGGGGATATTCGTAGGAGAGCTGCTCGAGGTCGAAGGTGATGCGATCCAGGAAGCGGATCGTCTCGACAATGGCATCGGGCCGGGCAGCGAACAGCCGGGCCATGTCCTCGGGCGGCTTGATATGCCGCTCGGCATTGGCGGCGAGCATCCTGCCTGCCTTGTGGATGGTCACGCCTTCGCGGATGCAGGTGACGATGTCGTGGAGCGGCTTGTCGTCGTTATGCGCATACAGCGCGTCGGCGGTTGCCAGCATCGGCACGCCCATGCCGTCGGCGAGCCGCGCCAACCGCGCCACCGCACGACGATCGCGGCCGGCGTGCGTCATCGTCACCCCCAACCACACGCGATCCGGCGCGGCGCGCTTCAGCCGAAGCAGCGTGGCGGCAAGGCTCGGATCCGCAAGATCCGGCGGCAACAGGGCGCCACGTCGCGGCGTCGTGGCGCGCGCGCTGCTGTACGGCAGCACGATCAGCAGAAGGTCCTGCAGATGGCGGATCAGGTCCCCCAGCCCGAGAATGCAGTTGCCCTTTTCGGCGCGCAGATTGCCGACCGTCAGCAGGCGGGTCAGCCGGCCCCAGCCGAGCCGCGTCGCCGGATAGGCGACGATGTCGGGCGTTCCGTCGGCGAAGACGAGGCGCGCGCCGACCACGAGCTTGAAAGCGTCGGGCGGGATCACAGGCCCACGCTGTCCGGTGCGCATCTTGGCCAGTTCGAAATGCGCGCGGACGACACCCGACACGGTATTGCGATCGGCGATGCCGATGCCCGCATGTCCGAGCATGGCGGCGGTGGCGACGACGTCGAGTGCCTGACTGGCACCGTCCAGGAACGAATAATTGGTCGCCGCGACCAGCTCGGCGAAACTCACGGGGGGGCTCACGCGAACAGCCCGTGGAGATACCAGCGCGGGTTTTCGCGTTCCGAATACAGCCCGTGGCGGAAGATCCAGAAGCGGCGGCCCTTGCGGTCCTCGACGCGGAAATAGTCGCGGGTCGGGATATCCTCGCGCCGCCACCATTCGCCGGCGATGCGTTCGGGCCCCTCGGCACGCGCGACGTCGTGGACGGTGCGCCGCCAGCGGAAGCGGTGCGGGGGGCCGTCGGGGACTTCGGCCGCCATCGATTCGATCGGCTGCGGCGGATCGAACAGATAGATCGGGCGGAGCGGCGGCTCGCCCTCTTCGGGCGGGACCCACAGCGCAGTCGGCACCGGATCGCTCGCGGGCAGCATCAGTTCGGCCTGTTCGGGAATATGGCTGTCGCGCGATCCGAACCGGCGCACGCGGGTGCGGCCGAGGCGCGTGCCGAGCTGGTCGAGCAGCTGCACCACTTCCCCCTTCTGTGCCTCGCCGCCCTCCAGTTTGAGCTGGCTCGCGTCGAGCCGCTCGGCGAGCGCCACGTCGAGGCGGACCAGGTCGTAGCCAAAGCCGGGGTCGAGCGGGTCGGCGAGGCTGTCGATGCGTTCGCGGAACAGCCGCATTAGCAGCGGCACGTCCCGCGTCGGCGTGCCGGTCTCGACGCGCAGCGACTGGACCAGGCCATCGGCGCGGAACAGCCGCGCTTCCCAGCGGCGACCACCTTCATGGCGTTCGGCGAGCGTCCCCGCGGCTTCGGTTGCGAGGTCGCCGATCACCTCCAGCGCATAGTCGGTGCGCGCGATCGGTTCGGCGAAGCGGCGCTCGACGCCGATCTTCGCGACCGTTCGCCGCGGGATGATCGGGCCCTTCACCTCGCCGCTCAGCCGGCGCACCATCGTCGCCGCCTCGGCGCCGAACCGCGCCGCGATCCCGCTGAGCGGGCGCGCCATGACGTCGCCCACGGTCTTCAACCCGGCGCGCACCAGCGCGGTGGTGGCGTCGTCGTCGAGACCAAGCGCTGCGACCGGCAGCCGCTTCACCGCGCGGCGTTCGTCGGGGGCGGGGGCGCCGGCGAATCGGGCGAGTGCGCGCGCCGCGTCGGGCGTGTCGCCGAACGCGTGGCGCACCAGCAGCCCGCGCCGCGCGAGGCGGTCCTCGAGATCGGCCGCCAGCCGCCGTTCGCCCTCGAACTCGTGCACGCAGCCCGCGATGTCGAGCACCAGTCCGTCGGGCGGATCGAGCGCGACCGACGGCGTATAGCGCTGGCACCCGTCGGCGAGCCGTTCGAGCCAGGCATGGTCGGTATGCGAATCGTGCGGATAGACGTCGAGCTCGGGCACGCGCGCACGGGCATCGGCCAATGTCAGCCCGACGCTCAGCCCAGCGCGCACGGCCTCGCGGTCGAGCGCCTTCAGCCGGATCCCGCCGGCTACGCTCTCCACGAACGCGATCGGCGCCTCAGCCCGTCCGACGAACAGATGCGGGCGCTCGGTCCGCAGCCGCTCCACCGGGAGCCAGGGGAAGACCAGCGCCAGATAGCGCCGCGGGACCGAAGGCCCCGTCTTGGAAAGTTCGCGTGTCACGGTTCCACTCCACGCACCAGCCAAGGCCGGCATGGCCTCCGCGCCGGCGCAACAATTCGACTTGGAAGGCAGGGCCTCCCGGTGCGTCCGCCTCGAGCGCGCGCGACGGCGCCGCGGTCACCCGCCAGCGCGTCGCGGCGGCGCTCGGCACCGGCTCGGCCGCGACTCGCAGCGACAGGATGGTGACGCCCGACGATTCGGCGGCGAGCATCAACCGCCTGGTCGCGGTCAGGTCGAGGCCGGGCGCGCGACCCCAGGATTCGATCAGCAGCGTGCCGAGTCCCGGGCAGCGCGCGGCATCCGCGGCGGCGCGCAGCAATGCGGCCTCGTCCGCCACCAGCACCAGCAGCAGGGTCGATGCGTCGAGCCCGAGCTCGGCCAGTCCGGTCGCATGCAGCCGCCCGCCCTGTCTCTCGCTCGCCTCGGTCCGCAGCCACAGCAAAGGCATCGCATCGGCGGCGAGTGCACAGGCGATCGCGAATCCCGCGCCGCTCGGGCCGTCATCGGCCTCGAACGCGAACACCTCGTGCAATTGCGCGGGCGCTAGGCCCTCGCCGAGCCAGGCCTCGACCGGGCGCGAATCGGCTTGGCGCGGTACCGCAGGGGCGGCAAGGCTGCGCAAATGGGCAAGCAGGGCGGTCGAGTCGGCCATATGTTCTTGTAATGTTCTATGGGTCGAGTCGCCAAGCAGGAAATCTCTGAACTTGGGGGTTGCGGTGTCCTGCATGTCGGGCTAGTGCCGCGCCTCACCCAGCCACTAGCGGATGTCGCTAGCGGGTTAGGCGCCAGAGCGGGCGTAGCTCAGGGGTAGAGCACAACCTTGCCAAGGTTGGGGTCGAGGGTTCGAATCCCTTCGCCCGCTCCAGTTTTCTACAGTTTTGGGTTACGAAAATGGTCGCGCAAGCGGCCATTTTCGTATGTGCGTCCGGTCGGAGGAACGTCGTTTCCGTTCCGATTTCCATACCCGTTCGTGCCGAGCGAAGTCAGGCACTGATCTCCCCCAGAGCGCGCGTGCAGGACAGCTGCCCCTTCGACTGCGCTCAGGGCGAGCGGAAAAAGGGTTCGCTCCGCTGCGCCAATTGCCGGTCGTGGACCCGCGACAGCAGCGCCAGTGCCACGATCGCGCCGACCAGGCACATCAGCATGTCCCATTGGGTGTCCCACGGATCGCCCTGCGTGCCGAGGAATTCGTCCGCGCCCTGTCCGAGCAGCATTGCCGCGCCGAACTCGATCAGTTCGTAGGTCGCGCTGATGGCGAGGCAGCAGGCGATCACCAGGCCGGTCAGCAGCGCACCGCGATGCAGGCCGCCGCGGCGAATCAACAGTTCGCGAATCACGATCGCGGGCACGAACCCCTGCATCAGATGCCCGAACCGGTCATAGGGGTTGCGCGCCAGCCCGAGCAGATGCTGCACGTCGAAGCCGATCGGCACGCGCGCATAGCTGTAGGCGCCGCCCAGCATCAGCACGAGGCCGTGAAACCCGATCAGCAGCATCGCTAGCGTCGTCAAGGGCAGGCGCCGCGCGGTCGCCCACAGGATCGGCAGCGCGACCAGCACGGGCGCGACCTCCATCCACCAGGTCGCGCGATCGAAGGGGTGCCAGCCGGACAGGATCAGTCCGCCGACCCAGATCAGTGTCAGCGTGGCCAGGCCCGCGATCGAACGCCCGCTGGTCAGACCCGCTCGCGGTTCAGCAGGTCGTGCGCGTCGAGCCCGAGCAGGTCGATATGGCTGCGGATGCGCGGCCACTGCACCGTCACGAAGGTTTCGCGCTCGGCGACGCGCAACGCTTCCGCGGCGCCCGGCAGCACGAACATGCCGACGCCGCGGCGGACCTCAACATAGCCGTCGTCCTGGAAGCTCTGATAGGCCTTGGCGACGGTCAGCGGATTGGCCCCGTGCTCGGCCGCGAACGCGCGGACCGAAGGAAGCTGGTCGCCCGCGCGATAGTCGCCACGCAGGATCCCTGCCGCTATTGTTCCCCGCAACCGGATATAGACCGGGCTGTCGTCGCTGCTGAGCGCTGTCATGCTGTCCTAATACAGCAATTGCCTAAAAGGTCGAGTCCTGCTTTGGATCAGCTGTCCAGGTCGAGACCAGCCGTGCCATGTCCGGGCGCGGGCGTTCGTCGAGCGCACGCGACGGTGTGCCAATGAACAGGAAGCCCGCGATCCGTTCGGGCGCCGTGCCGAACGTATCGCGCACCGCGTCGCTGTAGCTCGGCCAGCCGGTCAGCCAGCCGCCCGCGAACCCCTGTGCATGGACCGCGTGGAGCAGGTTCATGCACGCGGCGCCGACCGACAGATCCTGTTCCCACAGCGGGATGTGGCTGTCGGGACGCGGCGAAGCCATCACCACGACCAGGGTCGGCGCCTGGTGCGCGAACTGGTCGAGCGCGTCGATCTCAGTCCGGGACGCCTGCGGGCGCTCGGCGCGATAGGCATCGACAATCACCCGGGAGAGCGCGGCGCGCTGGTCCGCCCCGACGATCACGAAGCGCCACGGGGCGAGTTTGCCGTGATCGGGCGTGCGCGCGGCGATCAGCAGGATCCGCGCCAGCTGGTCGGCATCGGGCCCCGGAGCGACCAGATCGCGCGGCTTGCCCGAGCGGCGGGTGGCGAGCAGCGCGAGCGGGCTGGAGGTGTCGTTGAGCATGTCGGCGCAGATAGGCACGCCGCTGCGATATTTACAGGGCGGGCTTTGCCGCTAGGGTCGCGCGATCATGACGACGCCGCATCCGACGGCGCGTCCAGTGTTTAGGGAGCGTAGAAATGGTGGACACCCCGACCGCGGATACCCCGCGCGAGCCGGATATCACCCATGTGAATCCGGCGGACGGCGGGACCTGGTTCGGCCATCCGCGGCAGCTCGCGCGGCTTTTCACCACAGAGATGTGGGAGCGGTTCGGCTATTACGGCATGCGTGCGCTGCTCACGCTGTATCTCACCAAGCATTTCGTGTTCGGCGACCGCGAGGCGACCGGTCTGTACGGCGGCTATACCGCCTTGGTGTATCTGACGCCGCTGGTCGGCGGCTATCTGGCGGACCAGTATCTCGGGTCGAAGCGCGCGGTGAAGTTCGGCGCGATCATCATGGCGCTGGGCTATCTGCTGCTGTGCTTCGGCGGCGAGACCGCCAAGCCCTATGCGACGATCGCCAACCAGCGCTACGAGATCCAGGTCGAGGACCAGGCAGACAGCGAGGTCCGCTACCTCGTCGACGGCGCGAGCCGGTTGAAGATCAAGGGCAATGACGACGGCACCGTCTCGCTGCTCGGCACCGATGGATCGGTCGCGCGGACGGTCGAAAAGGGCGGGTTCGAGGCCGGTGCGGAGCGCAGCAGCTTCTACGTCACGATCATGCTGCTCGCACTCTGCATGATCTCGGTCGGCAACGGCTTCTTCAAGCCCAACATCTCGACGATGGTCGGCGAGTTGTATGCGCAAGGGGACAAGCGCCGCGATGCGGGGTTCACGATCTTCTACATGGGCATCAACCTGGGCTCGCTGTTCTCGCAGCTGCTGTGCCCGTTCCTCGCGGTCGCATTCGGCTGGTGGGCCGGGTTCGGCCTCGCCGCGATCGGCATGCTGTTCTCGTGGACGCTGATCCAGTTCGATGGCGGCAAGCTGAACGGCTATGGCGAGCCGCCGGTGCGCAGCGGCCCCGACCGCGCGCTCGGCATCTATGCCGCCGCGCTGATCGGCATCCCGCTCTTCTACCTGCTGTTCGTCAACCTGATGAACGCAGAGCCGCCGGTGCCGGGCTCCGGGATCATTGGCTATATTGCGTCGCTGTCGCTGATGGGCAAATTGCTGTTCGGCACGTTCCTCGTCTCGGTACCGGGCATCCTGATCTGGTCGCTGGTCAACGGCGATCGCCGCGAGTTCCAGATGATGCTGGCGGCGATGGTGCTGATCGTGTTCAACGTCGTGTTCTGGACGCTGTTCGAGCAGGCCGGATCGTCGCTGACGCTGTTCGCCGACCGCAACACCGATCTCAGCGTGTTCGGGCTGTTCAGCATCTCGGCAGGGCAGACGCAGTTCTTCAACGCCTTCTTCATCGTCGCGCTGGCGCCGGTGATGTCGATCATGTGGACCAAGCTCGCCGCGCACGGCATGGAACCGTCGATCCCCGTCAAGTTCGGCATCGCGCTGATCGGCGTCGGCGTCGGCTTCCTGTTCCTCGTCTGGGGCGCGAGCATGGTGGGCCCCACGTTCAAGGTCGGGATCTGGTGGCTCGCGGGGCTGTACTTCATCCACTCGTTCGCCGAGCTCTGCATCTCGCCGGTCGGGCTCAGCATGATCACCAAGCTGTCGATCGCGCGCGTCGTCGGGCTGATGATGGGCGTATGGTTCCTGTCGATCTCGGTCGCGCAATATGTCGCGGGCGTCGTCGCGCAGGTGGCGAGCGTCGAGACGGTCGGCGGACAGGTGACCAATCTGAAGGTCAGCCTCGACACCTATGCCGGCGTGTTCTGGACGATCGGGCTGGTTTCGGCCGGGATCGGCGTGGTGCTGCTGCTGGTGTCGCCGCTGATCAAGCGGTGGATGCACGGGGTGCAGTAAGGACGGACGCGGGGCCTGTGGTGCAAACCGCAGGCCCGCACCGATTACCGAGAACCAACGCCTCTATCGTGCGTTCGACATCCGATCCCTTTTCCCCTTTCGGGATCGGTGCCGACTGAGGCCCGGTCGCGCCGATGCGTAGCACGCGGCGCGACCAAACCCGGACACGGGACATAGCGAACTCTTACGGGCGGTTGCGACCGCCGCCGGTGTTGCTGCCGTTGTTGCCGCCGCCCGCGCCCGCTGCGCCGACGGTGCCGATATTGCCGAACAGATCCGCAAAGAACCCGCGCTCCCGGCCCAACGTCGGCGTCTTCTTGCCGTATGGGCTGATCGAGGCGACCTGCTCCATGCCGCTGCGGCGGATCGCGGTCACGGTGCCCTTCGCGTCGAAGCTGATCTGCAGCGTGATCTGCGCGTTGGGGCGCGGGTTGCGGAACGCATAGTTGCGGCTGTCGCGCGCGACATAATACCAGTCGCCTTGGTCGAACTGGCCGGTGATCGTCGGCTTGCCGAGCGTCGCCAGCACCGACTGGCGGTTGTCGACGCCGGGCTGGACCGAGTTGACGAGGTCGACGTCGACGACATAGCCCTGGTGCGAGCGCAGCTGTGCGCAGCCGCCGGTGGCGACCGCCGCGAGCAATGCCACGGCAGCAAGACCCGTACGGGCGGAAAACACGCTCATAATCAACTCCCAGGGCGGGGTACGCGAAACAGGTGTCGCGCGATTGCATCGGCGACCGATCGCCTCGATATGCGAGGATGCGCGGGCAGACAAGCCGCGGGCGGAAAGGCGTGTTGCTTTGGGGTGGTTGGGCAGATTGCTGGGAGAGAAGCGCGACGAGGCGCTACCGCTGTATAATGCGGTGGTGACGCGGGGGCGCGCCGAACACTGGTACCGCGAGGGCGCCGTGCCGGACACGGTCGACGGCCGGTTCGACATGATCGCCACGATCCTCGCGCTGGTGATGCTCCGACTCGAATCCGAGCCCGCCGGTGGCGAACCCGCCGCGCGCCTCGCCGAGCGATTCGTCGACGACATGGACGGCCAGCTGCGCGAATTCGGGATCGGCGACATCATCGTCGGCAAGCATATCGGGCGGATGATGGGGATGCTCGGCGGGCGGCTCGGCGCGTATCGCGACGGGCTCGCGGCGGGCGACATCGACGGCGCGATGATCCGCAACCTGTATCGCGGGGCGGCGCCGTCGCCCGACGCGCTTCGACATGTCCGCGAGTCGCTGCTGCGGTTCCAGGCGGCGCTGGCGGCGACGCCGATGACCAATTTGCTGGTGGGAGATTTGCCGTGAATCCGGAATTCAGTCGTCGCGAACGGCTCGACACGATCGGCGAGCGCGGCCGGACGGTGACGATCGCTGCGGACGCCGACGAGCGCGCCGCGGTCGCCAGGCGCTTCGGCCTGGTCTCGATCGCGCGACTCGAAGCGACGTTGGCGGTGCGGCGCGAGGCGGGGAGCGTGTTCGCGCAAGGGCAGGTCAGCGGCGATGTGGTGCAGGCGTGCTCGGTCACGGGCGAGCCGCTGCCGGTGACGATCGACGAACCCGTCTCCCTGCGCTTCGTCGAGGAATTCGAGACCGAGGCGGACGAGATCGAGCTGTCGGAGGACGTGCTCGACACGATGCTGATCGAAGGCGGCGCGATCGACTTGGGCGAAGCGGCGGCGGAAACGCTGGCGCTCGCGCTCGATCCCTTCCCGCGCGGTCCGAATGCGGCAGACGTACTGGCCGCGGCCGGCGTGGTCGCGGAAGAGGATTTCCAGCCGGCGAATGCGTTTGCGGGGCTGAAGGCGAAGATGGCGGGGAAGTAACTTCGCCGGCGGCAGTATCGTCGTCATCCCGGGCTTGTCCCGGGATCCAGGGTTATCACGCGCAGCATTTGCGGCTCTGGATGCCGGGACGGGCCCGGCATAACGGATTGTGATGGGGTTGGGGCTCGGGACTTGAGCTTGCGGAGTGCAGCGCCCCCCGTTTGCGGGCGCCCCGTCCGGCCCCCGCCGTTCGCCCCCTCTCCCGTTCGCCCACCCCGTTCGCCCCGAGCGAAGTCGAAGGGTCCCCGTTCGGGTCCTGTGCTTCGACTTCGCTCAGCACGAACGGTAAAGGGGGGTGTTGATCGCCACTTGAAACCCTGGACCCCGGGTCGACGGACTCAGTCCGCGTCGGGTCCCAGCGTCGGATCCAGGTCCCGCGGACGGACGAACCGCGTGAAGCGGGCGCGGCCGGTTGCCACGTCGCCCCAGTCGTCGGTCTCGAACTGCAGTTCGGCAAGGCTCGCGGTCGGGTATTTCTGCTCGACCGCGTCGCGCAACGCGTCGACCGCATCGGGGACCAGCATCAGCACGAGATCCTCGAGCCCCGGATTGTGACCGACGAGCAGCGCGCGCTCCACCTCGGCAGGCAGGCCGTGGACGATGTCGAGCAACGTCGCCGACGAGGCGAGGTAGACACGCCGGTCCCAGACCGGGGCCAGCGTGCGGCCATAGCCGGCGACGATCTCGTCGAGCGTCTCGACCACGCGGACCGCCGGCGAGGCGACGACATGATCGAAGTCGAGCGCCAGGCTGCGCATGTGCCGGCCGACCATCGCGGCGGCGCGCTTGCCCTTGCCGTTCAGCGGGCGATCGTAATCGCGTGCGACCGGGTCGTCCCAGCCGGACTTGGCGTGGCGCAGCAGCGTCAGCGTCTTCATGGGCGTCCTCAGGCCGGTTCGCGCATTCCATGCCCCAGGCGCGGGCTCGAGGAAAGCCGTGCCGCGATTCGACTCACCGCTTCGTCCAGGGTCACGCGTGCGATCGGCACGCCCGGCGGGAAGGCGGTGAGCAGCCGCGAGGGCATTGCCGCCGACAGCATCACGAACGCACCCGAATCGTCGGCGCGGCGGATCAGCCGGCCGAACGCCTGCGCGAGCCGCGCGCGGACGATGCGGTCGTCATAGGCCGAGCCGCCGCCCGCCAGCCGCCGCGCGCCGTGCAGCACCGAGGGCTTGGGCCAGGGCACGCCCTCCATCACCACCAGCCGCAGCGAATCGCCGGGCACGTCAACGCCGTCGCGCAGCGCGTCGGTGCCGAGCAGCGACGCCCCCGGATCGTCGCGGAAAATGTCGACGAGCGTGCCGGTGTCGATCGGGTCGACATGCTGTGCGTGCAGCGGCAGGCCCTCGCGCGCCAGCCGATCGGCGATCCGGCCATGGACGCCGCGCAGGCGACGGATCGCGGTGAACAGCCCGAGCGTCCCGCCGCCGCTCGCGACGATCAGCCGCGCATAGGCGTTGGCGAGTGCGGGAATGTCGCCGCGCTTGACGTCGGTGACGATCAGGACCTCGGCCTGCCGGGCATAGTCGAACGGGCTGACCGCCTGGAACCGCGACGCCGGGCGCGCGAGGTGCGGCGCGCCGCTGCGCGCCTCGGCGACCTCCCAGCCTTCCTCGTGCGTGCCGCCGCCGGTCAGCGTCGCCGACGTGACGAGCGCACCGTGCGCGGGCTTCAGGACGATCTCGGCGAACGGGCGGGTCGGGTCGAGCCAGTGCCTGTGCAACCCGATGTCGAACTCGCGACCGTCGCCGCGGTCGACCGCGAGCCAGTCGACGAAATCGGCATCCGCGGGCCCGCCGACGCGCGCGAGCAGCGAAAGCCAGGCCGCCACCGTCTCGGCGCGCCAGCCGATCGACGCGATCGCGCCCTCGACGCGCGCGCGCGCCGGGCCGTCGAGCCAGTCGGGCGCCTCGGCGAGCACCGCCTCGAGCCGCCGGCCGAGCGTGACCAGCGGGCGGACCAAAGTGTCGAGCGCGGCGGCGGCAGCGGCGGCGGCCTCGATCAGCGTCGCGTCGGGTTCGGCGAGCTCGGTCTCGAGGCCATAGCCCGCGTCGCCCGGCTGTTCGGCGCGCGCATATGTGAGGCCGCGGACCGCTGCGAGCAGGGTCTCGATCGGGCCGAACGGCGCGCCTTCGCCGACGCGTTGCAGCCAGCCTTCGCTCGCGAGCGCCCCTGCGGCGGCGACCGCCTCGGCGATCGCGCGCGAGCCGCCCTCGTCGTAGCTCGCGACGTCCGACAGCCGCGCGGCGAGCCCGCGGCGACGCCCGCGCCCGCCCGATTCGGGGCCGAGGATCCAGCGGCGCAGCTCGATCGTCTCGGCGCCGGTGAGCGCGGTCGCGAACATCGAATCGGCGGCGTCGAAGATGTGATGCCCCTCGTCGAACACGTATCGCGTCGGGCGGGTCGCGAGTTCGCGGCCACGCGCGGCGTTGACCATCACCAGCGCATGGTTGGCGATGACGATGTCCGCTTCGGACGAGGCGCGGGCGGCGCGCTCGATGAAGCATTTCTTGTAATGCGGGCAGCCGGCATAGACGCACTCCCCGCGCCGGTCGGTCAGCGCGGTCGAGCCGTTGCGGCGGAACAGCGTGGGCAGCCAACCAGGAAGGTCGCCGCCGACCATGTCGCCGTCCGCGCTGTACGCCGCCCAGCGCGCGACCAGATGCGCGAGGATCGCCGCACGGCCCGCGAACCCGCCCTGCAGCGCATCCTCGAGGTTGAGCAGGCAGAGATAATTCTCGCGGCCCTTGCGCGTCACGACCTTGGCTTTCCGCGTCGCGGCATCGGGATAGAGCCGCGCGGTCTCCTGGCCGAGCTGGCGTTGCAGCGCCTTGGTATAGGTCGAGATCCACACCGCGCCGCCCGCCTTCTCCGCCCAGAGCGACGCGGGCGCGAGATAGCCCAAGGTCTTGCCGATCCCGGTGCCCGCCTCGGCGAGTACGAGATTGGGCGTGTCGCGGACGGCCCTTGGCGCGAACGCGGCGGTGGCGGCGCCGGCATAGGCGCGCTGTCCGGCGCGTTCCTCGGCGCCGTGGCCGGTCAGGTCGACGAGCCGCGTCTCGGCCTCGCCCGGCTCGATCGTGACGGTGCGCGGCGCGGGGCGGGGGGCGTGCTCCTCCCATTCGGGGAGGCGGCTGAACAGCCAGCGTTCGTTGACCGCCGGCTTCTTCAGCCGCTCGGCAACGACCGGTGCCCAGGGCCAGCGCAGGCGGAACAGCGACTGCGCCGCGGTCCACGCGCCCTCGCGCTCGGGCCAGTCGCCGTCGGTGAGGTCGAGCAGCGCTTCCACCGCGCGCAGCAGGAACGGCGCGATCTGCGCGTCGTCGGTCGGCATCGGCAGCCCGGCGACGCGCGCGAGGCCCTTGGGCGTCGGCACCGCGAACTGCGCGGGGCGCAGGAACGCATAGAGTTCGAGCAAGTCGAGCCCGGTCAGCTCGGCATAGCCCAGCCGCTGCCCGATCAGCGGCGCGTTGAGCAGGATGACGGGGGTGTCCGCCGCGATCCGGATCGCCTCGCCGCGCCCGACCGCGCGGGTTTCCTCCCCGGTCGCGATCCAGATGCCGGCATGGCTGGCGTGCAGGGCTGGGTACGGGAGCGGCATGGGCGAGATATCGCGTGTCGGGAACGAAAGGGCAACAGGCGTGTAGTCGGCCGCACTCCATATCCGTCACCCCAGCGCAGGCTGGGGTCTTGCGCGGCGGCGAACCGCGCCTGCGTATGGAGATCCCAGCCTTCGCTGGGATGACGGGGTGGGGCAACCGCCCGGCCCCCGCTGCCCGCGATGCAACCGCCGCCTACCCACACGCGTTGCGCGGGATGATACAACAGGGAGATACTGCATGCGTAACATGTTGATGGCTTTGAGCGCGTTGTCGCTGGCGATTCCGGCAGCGGTGGTGATCCCCGCAAGCAAGGCCGAGGCGCGCAAGGAGTATCGCGGCAAGAACCAGCGCTACCGCGCCAAGCGCTGCCGCTATTCGAGCGGCACGACCGGGCTGGTCGCTGGCGGCGTCGGTGGCGCGGTACTCGGCAATGCGGTCGGCGGCGGACTGCTCGGCACGGTGGCCGGCGGTGCGGCCGGTGCGCTCGGCGGGCGTGCGATCGACCGGTCGATGACCGCGAAGCGCCGCTGCCGCTGATAAAGTGCGCAGGGGTGACGGGAAGTGGCCGAGGCGCTAGTCGCTTCGGCCATGACCGACGAACTCCGCACCGCCGCCCTCGAGTCCAAAGCCTGGCCGTACGAGGAAGCGCGCAAACTGCTCAAGCGCTATCCGGACGGCAAGCCCGGCGGCGCCCCGATCCTGTTCGAGACCGGCTATGGCCCGTCGGGGCTGCCGCATATCGGCACCTTCAACGAGGTGCTGCGCACGACGATGGTGCGCAACGCGTACCACGCGCTCAGCGACACGCCGACGCGGCTGATCGCATTCTCGGACGACATGGACGGCCTGCGCAAGGTGCCGGACAACGTGCCCAACGGCGCGATGCTCGCCGAGCATCTCGGCAAGCCGTTGACGCAGGTGCCCGATCCGTTCGGCTGCCACGACAGCTTCGCGGCGCACAACAATGCGACGCTGCGCGACTTCCTCGACCGCTACGGCTTCGAGTACGAGTTCGCCTCCTCCACGGACTATTACACCAGCGGCCGGTTCGACGAGGCGCTAAAGGGTGTGCTGCGACACTTCCAGAGCATCCAGGACGTCATGCTGCCGACGCTACGCGCCGAACGCCGCGCGACCTATTCGCCGGTGCTGCCGATCTCGCCGACCAGTGGCATCGTGCTGCAGGTGCCGATCGAGGTGGTCGATGCCGAGGCCGGGCTGATCGCGTTCGAGGATGACGGCCAGCGGATCGAGCAGTCGGTACTGGGCGGCAAGGCCAAGCTGCAGTGGAAGGTCGACTGGGCGATGCGTTGGGTCGCGCTCGGCGTCGATTACGAGATGGCGGGCAAGGACCTGATCGATTCGGTGACGCAGTCGTCGAAGATCGCGCGCGTGCTCGGCGGCCGCCCGCCCGAGGGGTTCAACTACGAGATGTTCCTCGACGAGAATGGCGAGAAGATTTCGAAGTCCAAGGGCAACGGCCTCAGCCTCGACCAGTGGCTAACCTATGGCCCGCAGGAGAGCCTCGCCTTCTACGCGTACCGCGAGCCCAAGAAGGCCAAGTCGCTGCACATGGGCGTGATCCCGCGTGCGGTGGACGAATATTGGCAGTTCCGCGGCAATTATGCGGGCCAGGACCTGAAGCAGAAGCTCGGTAACCCGGTGCACCACGTCCACGACGGCAAGCTGCCGACGGGCGAGCTGCCGGTGACGTTCGGGCTGCTGCTCAACCTCGTCGGTGTGATGGGCGATGCGAGCAAGGCGCAGGTCTGGGGCTATCTGGCGAACTATGTGCCGGATGCGTCGGCAGAGACCTATCCCGAGCTCGACAAGCTGATCGATCACGCGCTGGCCTATGGCCGCGATTTCGTCGCGCCGACCTTGAAGCGGCGTGCGCCCGAGGGTGTCGAGGTCGCCGCACTCGAACGGCTCGACACCGAACTCGCCGCGCTCCCCGCGAACGCGAGCGCGGAGGATATCCAGAACATCGTCTACGAGATCGGCAAGACCGGCGGGTTCGAGACGCTGCGCGACTGGTTCAAGGCGTTGTACGAGACGCTGCTCGGGTCCGAACAGGGGCCGCGGATGGGCAGCTTCATCGCGTTGTACGGGGTCGCGAATTCGCGCAAGCTGATCGCCGAGGCGCTGGCGCGGTAGGGTGCGTCACCCCTACCCGTTCGTGCTGAGTAGAGACTGAGTAGCCCCAAAGAGGCGTATCGAAGGCTCGTATCGAAGCACAGGTTCCGCGCGCTAACCTGTCCTTCGATACGGGCCTTCGCCTGCGCTCAGTCCTTACTCAGGACGAACGGCAGGGGGAGAACAGTTCCCGTCCCCTAGAGCGTGCTCTCGCCCGCAAAACTCAGTTCCAGCCGCTTCGAATTCGACGGCACGTCGAGCTTAGCCGAATTGAAGTCGATCGCACCGCCGGGCGGTAGAGTCCGCTGCTGCGGGGTGATCGTCCAGCTATAGACGATCCGCCCCTGCGCATCGCGCAGCTCGGCGCGGATGTCGGGGACGCGCTGACGGGAGTCGGAGGGATTCGTCACCTGGCCGCTGACCGCGAACAGTTCGGACCCGTTCTCGAGCTCGCGGCGCTCGATCGGGTTGTCGCGCAGCCGCAGCGGGGTCTGGTCGGCGCCGATCCCGAGCGTGGTGCCGATCCCTGGCGCACCCAGATACAGGATCGCGACCACCGCGAGCAGCATCAGCAGACCCGCCGCGACTGCCGCGATCGTCCAGCGCCTGGTCACGTTGATTCGCGGCCGGACGGGCTGGGCGACCGGTTCGAACCGGGCGATCGGCTCGGCCACCGGTTCCGCCGCGACGCTGGGCGCGGCGGGGGGCGGGGGCGACGGAGCGGGGAGGGGCGCGGGGTCCGGCGCCGATGCCAGCGGCGCGAGCGGCGCGAACGGTGCCGGCGTATCCGCGATCGGCGGCGGCGCGACCGGCTCGATCGGGGTCGCGGCCTGGAACCAGCTATGCTTGCAATTGGCGCAGCGCACGGTGCGGCCGTCGGCGCCGATCGCGCTGTCGGGCACCAGATAGCGGGTGCTGCACTCGGGGCATTGCAGGATCATGGGTACGCTTCACCGCGCGGCCGCCGGACTTGGGCCTTATCGCCGTGAATCTAAGCACGGCGCCCCGACTCATGGCAAGCCCCGTGCCCGCCAGAGGCAGGCCCCCGGGGCGTGCGCTTGAAGCCGCGCGCGGGCCATGCGAAAGCGGACCGGGGCATCGGGTAACAGAGCGGGCGCGACCACAACGCATGGCGAACATCGTCCAGTTCGAGAATATCGGCCTGCGCTACGGCACGGGCGCGGAGACGCTGACCGATGTCAGCTTTACGCTGCGCAGCGGGCAATTCTATTTCGTCACCGGCGCGAGCGGCGCGGGCAAGACCTCGCTGCTGAAACTCCTGTATCTGGCGCAGCGTCCGACGCGCGGCGTGATCCGGTTGTTCGGCGAGGATGCGGTGCTGCTGCCGCGCGACCGGCTGCCCGGGTTCCGGCGACGGATCGGCGTGGTGTTCCAGGATTTCCGGCTCGTCCCCCATCTGTCGGCGCGCGACAATATCGCGCTGCCGCTGCGCGTCGCGGGCGTGCCCGAGGTCGATATCGAACAGCCGGTGCAGGAGATGCTCGCCTGGGTCGGGCTCGCCGAACGCGCGCAGGCGCGGCCCGCGACGCTGTCGGGCGGCGAACAGCAGCGCGTCGCGATCGCGCGCGCGGTGATCGGCCGGCCCGAGATCCTGGTCGCCGACGAGCCCACCGGCAACGTCGACCCCGACATGGCCGAACGGCTGCTGCATCTGTTCGATTCGCTCAACAAGCTCGGCACCACGGTGGTGGTCGCGACGCACGACTTCCACCTGCTCAACCGCATTCCGCACGCGCAGATGATGCGGCTCGACCACGGGCGGCTGCTCGACCCCACGGGATCGCTGCGTCATCCGCCGCACCGGCCCGAATCATGAGCCGCCGCGCGACGGACCGGCGCGTGCTCGACGAGGTCGGGGGCTTGCGCGCGATGGCGTGGGTGATGGCGATCATGCTGTTCCTGACGATGCTCGCGGCTGCGCTCGGGCTCGGCACCGCAAGCGCCGCGCGGGTGCTCGATCGCCAGCTCGTCGGACGGCTGACCGTGCAGATCGTCGAGGGCGATCCGGTGCGCCGCGATGCGGTCGCGCAGCGCGTGCTGGCCGCAGTGCGCCGCCTGCCGCAGGTCGCGCGCGCGACGCCGGTCGACCGCGCCGAGCTGACGCGATTGCTGCGTCCGTGGCTCGGCAGCGACGGCGCCGATCCGCAGCTGCCAGTGCCGGCGATGATCGACATCGACCTCGCCGGCGGCGATGCGGCCGACGCGCGGATCGCGGCGACGGTGCATGCGATCAGCCGCTCCGCGCGCGTCGACCGGCACGAAAGCTGGATGTCCCCGGTCAGCGGCTTCATGACGTCGCTGACGTGGCTGGCGCTCGCGCTGGTGCTGCTGATGGGTGGCGCGACCGCGGCGGTGGTGATGCTCGCTGCGCGTGCGGGACTCGAGGCGCATCGCCCGACGATCGAGGTGATGCACATGCTGGGGTCGACCGACCTGCAGGTCGCGCGGCTGTTCCAGCGCCGGATCGCGCTCGACGCCGGGTTCGGCGGGATCGTCGGCGGGATTGCCGCGCTGGGCGTGATCGGGATCGTCGGTGCGCGGCTCAGCCTGCTCGGCTCCGAACTGCTCAGCGGCGCGATGCTGTCGGTGGCGGACTGGCTGCTGCTGGTCTGTCTGCCGATCGGCTTCGTGCTGCTCGCCACGCTGTCGGCGCGCGTGACGATCGTCCGCGCTCTCAGGCGTACGCTGTGATCGTCCGGCTGTTCGGGCTCGTCGCGCTCGCCTGGGCGCTCGGCTTCGCGGCGTTCATGCTGCTGCTTCCGATGCCGCTGGAGGGAACGACGACCGATGCGATCGTGGTGCCGACCGGGGCCGCAGGGCGGATCGACCGCGGGCTCGACCTGTTGCGGCGGCACCAGGCGCGGCGGATGCTCGTCACCGGCGTTGCGCCGGGGGTGCGGCCGATCGACCTCGCGCGCGAATATCGCACACCCGCCGCGCTGTTCGCCTGCTGCATCGATCTCGGCGCCGACGCGGTCGACACGCGCTCCAATGCCGAGGAGACCGCGGCCTGGGTCCGTGTGCATAAATATCGCTCGGTGCGCCTCGTCACCTCGGACTGGCACGTGCCGCGCGCGAAGATGGAACTCGACGCCGCGCTCGACCATCACGTCACCGTGCTGGGCGACGGCGTGCCCGGCACCCCGCGGCTCGGGATGCTGGTCAACGAATATAACAAGCTGATCCTGCGTCGGATCGCGCTCTGGATCGGAATGGGTACATGATCGCCTGGGTTCGCACGATCGTCTTCATGATCGTGTTCTACAGCATCTCGCTGCCGATCGTCGCCAGCGTGCCGATCTCGGCGCTGTTCGGCGACAAGGCCGTGATCGCACATGCGACGGTGTGGACCCGGTTCCACCGCTGGGCGACGCGCGTCATCCTCGGCATCAAGATCCGGATCGAGGGCACGCGCCCGACCGAACCGGCGTTCTACGCGTGCAAGCACCAGGCGATGTTCGAGACGCTCGAACTGCAGGCGTTGCTCGACGGCCCGGCGATGGTGCTTAAGCGCGAACTCGCCGACATCCCGCTCTGGGGCTGGGCGGCGCGGCGCTACGGCGCGATCGTGGTCGACCGCGACGCCTCGGCGGGCGCGATGCGCGGCATGATGCGCGAAGCGACCGCCGCGAAGGCCACGGGTCGCTCGATCCTGATCTTTCCCGAAGGCACGCGGGTGTCGCCGGGCGAACACCCGCCGCTGAAACCCGGGTTCGCGGGGCTCTATCGCACGCTGAAGATGCCCACGGTGCCGATCGCGTGCGACAGCGGCGTGGTCTGGCCGAAAAAGGGCCCCAAGGGGCCAGGCGTCGTCACCTTCCGCTTCGGCGACGTGATCCCCCCAGGCCTGCCGCGCGAAGACGCCGAGGCGCGGGTACACGCGGCAATGAACGCGCTGGAAGCCTGACGGTGCTCCTGCCCTCGCAGGAAAACCGCTACTCGTGCGTCCGTCCGAAATCGGGGGCGTCGTCGTCCTGGCCCTGTTCGACGATCGAGCGGCGCACCGCGCGGGTGCGCGTGAACAGGTCGAACAACGCGTCGCCGTCACCCCAGCGGATCGCGCGCTGCAGGTGGCTCAGATCCTCCGAGAAGCGCTGGAGCATCTCCAGCACCGCCTCGCGGTTGGTCAGGAACACGTCGCGCCACATCGTCGGGTCCGACGCCGCGATCCGCGTGAAATCGCGGAATCCGCCTGCCGAATATTTGATCACCTCGGACTGCGTCACTTCCTCGAGGTCGCTCGCGGTGCCGACGATCGTATAGGCGATCAGATGGGGCAGATGGCTGGTGACCGCGAGCACGCGGTCGTGATGCTCGGGCGCCATCGTCTCGACCTCGGCGCCGAGCCGTCGCCAGAACTCGGACACGCGCTCGACCGCGGCGGCGTCGGCCCCCTCGGGCGGGGTGACGATGCACCAGCGATGCTTGAACAGGGTGGCGAAGCCCGCTTCCGGGCCGCTGCGCTCGGTGCCGGCGACCGGGTGCGCGGGGATGACCGTGGCGCCCGGCAACGCGGCGGACAGCGCGCGCGCGACCTCGGCCTTGCAGCTGCCGACGTCGCTGACGATCGCGTCGGCGGGCAGGTCGGCGGCGAACTCCGCCGCGACCGCGCCCATCGCGCCGACGGGGACGCACAGGATGACGAGGTCGGCATCGATCACCGCCGCGCCGGCGCTGTCCGCGACGTCGTGGCAGATCTGCAGGCGATCCGCGGTCTCGCGCACGCCCGCGTCCGCGTCGTAGCCCGTCACCCGGACGGTCGGCATCGCCTGCATCACCGCGCGCGCCACTGACGAGCCGATCAGCCCGAGACCGACGATCGTGACGCGCGCGAACGGCAGCATCAGCGGTCGGTCAGCGCGCGCAGTGCCGCGATCACGCCGCGCGTCTCGTCCTCGGTACCGATCGTGATGCGCAGCGCGTTCGGCAGGCCCTGGCCGGGCAGCCAGCGGACGAGGTACCCCGCCTCCATCAGTCCGTGATAGGCGGCGTCGGCGCTGAGCGATCCCTCGAACAGCACGAGCACGAAGTTCGCCTTGGACGGCACCGGGCGCAGGCCGGCATTGCCCATCGCGTCGATCTGCTCGACGAACCAGCCGCGCCATGTGTCGTTGTGCGCGCGCGTCGCGTCGACGAACGCGGTGTCGCCGATCGCCGCGACCGCGGCGGCCTGGCCCGCGGTCGTCACGTTGAACGGCGCGCGGATGCGGTGCATCGCGTCGATCACCGCGGGGCAGGCATAGCCCCAGCCGATCCGCTCGGCGGCAAGGCCGTGGATCTTCGAGAAGGTCCGCGTGACCAGCACGTTGGGCTCGGTCATCGCGAGCGCGAGGCCGGCATCGTCCTCCTCGGGGCTCAGATATTCGGCATAGGCCTGGTCGAGCACGAGCAGCACGTCGTCCGGCAGCCCGGCATGGAGCCGCGCGATCTCGCTGCGCACGGTGAAGGTGCCGGTCGGGTTGTTGGGGTTGGCGACGAAGACGACGCGCGTCTTGTCGGTCACCGCGGCAAGGATCGCGTCGACATCGGTCGCATAGTCGCGGTCGGGCACCACCACGGGTTCGGCGCCGACGCGCCGCGTCGCGATCTCGTAGACCGCGAAGCCGTAGCGGACATGGATGATCTCGTCGCCTGGGCCCGCATAGGCGCCGGCGGCGAGGTGCAGGATCTCGTCCGACCCGGTGCCGTAGATGATCCGCGCGGGGTCGAGATCGTAATGCGCCGCTAGCGCCTCGCGCAGTTCGGCTGCGCTCGCGTCCGGGTAGCGTTCGAGCGTCCGGTCGGCGGCGTCGAACGCCGCCTTCGCGGCCGCGCTGGTGCCGAGCGGGTTCTCGTTCGAGGACAGCTTGGTGACCTTGCGGCCATCGTCGGTCGTCGAACGGCCGGGGGTGTAGGGCGCGATGCCCAGGATCCAGGGTTTGGGAGCGGGTACGGTCATGGCCGCGGCCATAGCGGTCGCGGTGGCGCGGTGGCAAATGGTTGTGGTAGCGCGGGCCCATGCTCGCGACTTCAGACACGATCGACCCGCGCTTCGGCCTTGCGCGCCGCGTGACGCTGGCGGGGCCGCTCCGGCTCGACGGCGGCGTGCTGCTGTCGCCAGTCGATATCGCCTACGAGACCTACGGGACGCTCAACGCCGAGGCGTCGAACGCGGTCCTCGTCTGCCACGCACTGACCGGCGACCAGCATGTCGCCTCGGCGCACCCGCGCACCGGCAAGCCCGGCTGGTGGACGCGGATGGTCGGCCCGGGCCGGCCGATCGATCCCGACCGCCATTTCGTCGTGTGCGCGAACGTGCTTGGCAGCTGCATGGGCTCGTCGGGCCCGGCGACCGTCAACCCCGCGACCGGCCAGCCCTGGGGCATGAGCTTCCCCGTCATCACGATCCGCGACATGGTGCGCGCGCAAGCCATGCTGCTCGACCATCTCGGCATCGGCGTGCTGGCCGCCGTCGTCGGCGGGTCGATGGGCGGCATGCAGGCGCTGAGCTGGCCCGCCACCTTCCCGGACCGCGTCCGCGCGACCGTCGTCATCGCCTCGACCGCGCGCCACACCGCGCAGAACATCGCGTTCCACGAGGTCGGGCGCCAGGCGGTGATGGCCGACCCCAACTGGCGCGGCGGCGACTATTACGAGGGCGATCCGCCCAGCGCGGGGCTCGCCGTCGCGCGGATGGCGGCGCACATCACCTATCTGTCCGAGGCAGGGCTGACCGAGAAGTTCGGCCGCCGCCTCCAGGCACGCGAGGCCAAGAGCTTCGGCTTCGACGCCGACTTCCAGGTCGAGAGCTATCTGCGCCACCAGGGGCTCGCCTTCACCGACCGGTTCGACGCGAACTCCTACCTCTACATCACCCGCGCGATGGATTATTTCGATCTCGCCGAAGAGCATGGCGGGCTGCTCGCGGGCGCGTTCCGCGCAACCAAGTCGCGCTTCTGCCTGGTCAGCTTCGACACCGACTGGCTCTACCCCACCGCGGAGTCGCGCAGCATCGTGCAGGCGCTCAACGCCGCAGGCGCGCCGGTCAGCTTCGTCGAGCTGTCGAGCCCGTACGGCCACGACGCCTTCCTGCTGGAAGCACCCGAGCTCAACCGCGTCGTCGACGGTTTCCTGAGGGCCGGCGCATGATCACGCTTTCGGACGACGCGACCCGGCTTCAGCTCGATCGTATCCATCCCTGGCTCGCGGGCAGCTACTGGTCGCCAGGCATCGCGCGCGATCTGGTCGAGCGCGCGATCGCGGGATCGCATTGCCTGGGCGCGTATGACCGCGACGTCCAGGTCGGGTTCGCGCGCGCGATCACCGATCATGCGACCTTCGCCTGGATCGCCGATGTCTGGGTCGACGAGAGCGTTCGCGGACGGGGGCTCGCGCGCCGCATGGTCGGCTGGTTCGTCGACCATCCCCGCTTCGCCGGGATCCGCCGCATCGGCCTGGTGACGGCGGACGCGCACGGCGTGTACGAGGCGATCGGCTTCCACGCGCCGCTGCGTCCCGAACGCTATATGGAACGGCTGGACCCCGACACCGCCGCGCGTCTGCGAGCCGAGCCATGACGCTTCGCGCAGACCTTGCGATCATCGCGCAGAACGTCGCGCCGGGCAGCCGCGTGCTCGATATCGGCTGCGGCGACGGCGCGTTGATGGCGGCGTTGCGCGACGAGCGCGGCGTCGATGCGCGCGGGCTGGAGATCGATGCGGGCAACGTCGCCGCCGCGGTCGGGCGCGGGCTGTCGGTGATCCAGGGTGACGCCGATATCGACCTTGCCGGCTATCCCGATGCCAGCTTCGACTATGCGATCCTCAGCCAGACGCTGCAGACCGCGCGCGCGCCCGACGTCGTACTCGACGAGCTGTTGCGGATCGGCGAACGCGCGTTCGTCAGCTTCCCCAATTTCGCGCATTGGCGCGTGCGGCTGTCGCTGCTGTGGGGCGGGCGGATGCCGGTGACGCGGCAATTGCCCGAGAGCTGGTACGACACGCCCAACATCCATCACGTCACGATCGACGATTTCCGTGCCTTTTTGAGACCACGGGGGGTGACGGTCGAGGGCGCATGGTTCCTGTCCGGCGACAAGAAAACGACGTCATCCGCCGCCAACCTGCTGGCGGAGCACGCGATTTTTCTGCTGCGTCGAGCGTGACATTATTGTCGATCTTGCACCGATATTGATCGATATTAACACGAAGCGGGAACGCAAGTGGCGCGTGACTGTTGCAGTGCCATGACCAACACCGCGCTCATCGTTGAGGACGAGATCTTCGTCGCCCTGGACCTGGAAAGGATCCTCACCGATGCGGGCTATGCGGTTGTCGCGATCGCCGCCGATCGCGAAGGCGCGATCGCAGCGGCACCGCAATGTTCGTTCGCGTTCGTCGACATCAATCTGCGCGATGGGCCGACCGGTCCGGAAATCGCCGAGAGGATTGCGCGCGAGCATAATGTGAAGGTCGTGTTCGTTACCGCCAACCCGAGCCAGATTGGCGATAACAGCCCGGCGCTCGGGTATATCCGTAAGCCGTTCAGCGAATCGGCGATCCTCGCCGCCGCGGCGTTCGCCTGCGAGGGCGCAAGTCCGGTCAGCGACGACGTCATCCGCCTGACGGCCTGACCCCGGCCCGACCGCGCCGTGCCGGCGCGGTTCGATGATGTCAGGCGGCGCGCGCCGTCGGTGCCGCGTCGCGGTCGTTAACGGCGACGGGGGCCATCGGTGCGGCGGAGACAGCAGGAACCGTCGCCTGCCGGCGATGGGTCACATACAGAGCGATTAGACTGAACATAATAAACCTCGTGCTTTGCTGCGTCGCAGCATCGAGGTGTATCTGGTCTGCCTGCCGTCCGGTCGCAATCGCAACGATCACCATCCCGAATGCAGGAAACGCAATCGTCGGCGGCGAGCACAGGTGCCCGCCGCCGACCGGATCTGGCCTAGGCGTTGCCAGCCGCGCGCGCGCGTTCCGCGGATTCGTTAAGCTGGCCCAGAGTTTCCGGAAACCGGTGGTCGGCCTCCGCGTTGCGCAGCGGCCGGACGCGCTCGACCAGGATCTCGTTCGAGGGGGGCAGTTCCGCCCACAACGCCATGACCTCGTCGGCGAACGCGTCCAGCGGCATGTAGCCGGGGCGCGTCTCCTGCCCTGGGGTCAGCGCGGTCTGGACGCCCGGTGGCGCGATCTCGATCACCGCGACCTGCCCCTCGAGCGCGCGGCGCAGGCTGACCGTATAGGAATGGATCGCCGCCTTGGTCGCCGAATAGGTCGGCGCCGCGGTCAACGGGACGAAGGCGAGCCCGGACGTCAGGTTGACGATCGTCGCGCCGTCTTGCATCTTCAGATGGTCGACAAAGGCGTCGATCAGCCGGATCGGGCCGAGCAGGTTGGTGACGATCGTCGCTTCCACGTCCGCCAGGTCGCGCTTTGCCGTGATGTCCTCCAGCTTCATGATGCCGGCATTGTTGATGACGACATTGAGCGCCGGGTGGTCGGCAAGGACGCGGGCCGCGAACGCTGTGATCGCGGCAGGATCGTCGATGTCGAGCGTCACCGCGCTCATCCGCTCGCGGCCGGCGATCGTCTCGTCGAGCGCCTCCTGCCGCCGCCCGGCGACGATGACGCTGTTGCCGGCGTCGTGGAGACGCTGCGCGAGCGCCGCGCCGATTCCCGAGCCGCCGCCGGTGATGAGGATCGTGTTGCCGGTCGGGGTCATGAAGTGTCTCCTGCTGATGCAGGGCGTAGGTGGTCACGCCGCCCGCGAAAGCAACCAGGGCGGGGAGGAATATCGTACTAATCGGTACAGATATTTTCCCCGAGCGCTTTCAGGCCGCGGTCGCCGCCAGACGCGCCGCCTGCTTTTCCTCCTCGGTCCAGACTTTCCGCTCGCGCGGTGGCTTGGGCGCCTTGACCTGCTTGACCGGGCCGCCGCCGAGCACGGGCGCGCGCTTGGTCGAATGGCGCGCCACTTCGCAATGCCATTCGTGATCGTCCTGCACCGTCAGCGTGCGGCCGATCTCGCGTTCGACGTCATGCAGCCAGGCGCGCTGCTCAGCGTCGCACAGGGTGACGGCGTAGCCGCTGCGGCCGGCGCGACCGGTGCGGCCGATGCGGTGGACATAGCTTTCGGGCAGGCTCGGCAGGTCGTGATTGAAGACATGCGTCACGGTGTCGACGTCGATGCCGCGCGCGGCGATGTCGGTCGCGACCAGGACCTGGACTGTGCCGGCGCGGAACGCGTCGAGCGCGCGTTCGCGTTGGCCCTGCGACTTGTTGCCATGCAGCGCCTCGGCGGTGATGCCGGCCTCGCCGATGAACGCGCAGACCTCGTTGGCGATGTTCTTCTGCAGCGTGAAGACGACCGCCTGGCCCATGTCGGGCGTCCGCAGCAACGCGAGCAGCGCGGCTTTCTTGTCGGCGGCATCGAGGAACATCACGGACTGCGCGATCCGGTCGACGGTGGTCGACGGCGGTGCGATCTCGACCTTGGCCGGGTCACGCAACAGGCTTTCGGCGAGCGCGGCGATCGATTTCGGCATCGTTGCCGAGAAGAGCAGCGTATGCCGGTCCTGCGGCGTGGTCGCGACGATCCGCTCGATCGGCTTGGCGAAGCCCATGTCGAGCATCTGGTCGGCCTCGTCGAGCACCAGCGCCTCGAGCCGCGACAGGTCGCAAAGGCCCTGTTCGACCAGGTCGAGCAGGCGGCCCGGGGCCGCCACGACAATGTCGACGCCCTTTTCCAGCGCGCGGACCTGATGGACCTGGCTGACGCCGCCGAAGATCGTCGTCACGCGCAGGCCCAGATGGCGGCCGAAGCCCTCGAAGCCGGCGGCGATCTGCGAGACCAGTTCGCGCGTCGGTGCAAGGACGAGGACGCGGGCACCGCCAGCGGGCGCGGGGCGGGGATCCGCCGCCATCCGGTGCAGCAGCGGCAGCGCGAACGCCGCGGTCTTGCCGGTGCCGGTCTGCGCCATGCCGAGCATGTCACGGCCCTCGAGCAGCAGCGGGATCGACTGCGCCTGGATCGGCGTGGGGTTGGCATAGCCTTGCTCGGTGAGCGCCTGCAGCAGCGCGGGCGCCAGGGCGAGATCGGCGAATGTCATGGTCATTGTAAACGGCGCCTCCAGCGCTGTGCTCGGCTGGGCCTGGTCGGGCTGCGCAAATTCGGGAGCGCGGGCGGTAGGTGCAATGCTGCACTGCGTCAATGTGAGAGATGGCGGTCGGATCCAGCAGGCGCCCCGATACCTGTCCGTCGATCGGCGGAACATGGAATCCGTCCCTCGCGACACGCGGCGCCTGTCGGGGCGAGCCGTCATCTGCCTGCCGGCCCGATCGATGGCATCGGTTTGATCGTCGTCAATGCCGCGCATTCGACATCGTGCTCAGTGCCGGCATGGAGAGCAAAGATGACCGAGCATGAGGAGCCTGACGGGCGTGTCGTGCCGTTCGTGCGACGCTGGCACGTCATCCACGATGTCGACATCGCCCCGCTTGCCGCCGATCATGCCCGGCTCCGCGACCTGTGCACGCTCTTGGAGGCGTGCGCGGATGCGCTGCCCGGCGGCGTTTCCGGCAGCGAGGCCGATGCGCTGGGCCGGCACCTGAGCGCAGTCGTCGCCAGCCATGCGCGCGACGAGACCGCGGTGATCGACGCGCTGTTCGCCGGGCATTGCGACGATCCGCTTACGGCGGCGGTGGTAGAGCGGATCCGGGCGCGTCATCTGGGCAACGCGATCCAGGCCGACGACATCCTCGCCATACTGTCCGGCACGGCAAAGCCGTGCGCGGAGGCGTTCGGGCATATGCTGCGCGGGTTCTTCGACGGCTGCCGGCACGCGATGGATTTCACCGAACTCGCAATCCTGACGCTCGGCAGCACGCGGCTGACGCCGGACGCGCGCGCCGTGCTGGTCGGCGGGCTGTGCGGACGTGCGGTGGACTAGGCGGCCTCGGCGCGCTCGTGCAGCGCGGCTTCGTCGGAGATCGTGATCGCCCGGCCGCCCGGCAGCGCGATCACGCCGGCGATCCGGAGCCGGGTCATCTGGCGGCTGACCGTCTCGATCGTCAGCCCCAGCACATCGGCGATCTGCCCGCGTGTCAGTGGTAAGTCAAAGGTCAGCGGGCCGTCCGGCGTCGCACGGCATCCGGTGGCGGCCGCGCGCGTCGCCATGTCGATCAGGAACCCGGCGATCTTCTCCTGCGCGGAGGTGCGCGCGAGCGACAGGATGCGCGTGCGGGCGACGCCGAGCGCGGCCAGCGTACGCTGGAGCAGCAGCCGTTCCATCCGCGCATGATCCCCGAGCACGCGCTCGAACGCGTAGCGCGGAAAGATGCACAGCTCGGCATCGGTCAGCGCGGTGATCGTGAACCCGGCCTGGCCTGCATAGGGCTGGCCGACGAAATCGGCGGGGTAGAGCAGCCCGACGATCTGTTCGCGACCATCGGGTGTCGCGGCGACCAGCTTCAGCACGCCCGCCAGCAGGTTCGCGCAGATGATGCTCTCGTCGCCCGCCCAGATCAGCGTCTGGCCGCGTGCGATCTTCCGGCGGCGGCCGATCGTATTCAGCGCTGTCAGCTCGACGTCGCTGAGGCTGCTGCAAAGTGCCTGGTCGCGGACCGCACAATCCGCACAGATGTCGTGGTGGGCCATCAATCCGGTATACGCCGACGGCCCCGAATATCCGCGTGATTTCTTTACGCGTCCGTTACGAAACCACGGATGCGTCCGCATCGTCCTCGATCGGGAGGTGGAATTCGTGCCAGATGCCGTTGAGGATGCCGAATCCGACTGCCAGTCCGAGGCCGAGGACCCAAGTGAAATACCACATGATCAGATGTCCTGTTTAAGCGGGATCAGTAGAAATCGGGGTTGGTCGCGACGTCCTGCGTCGTCACCCGTCCGAACATGACCGTGTAGGCCCAGCTGGTGTAGGCGAGCACGATCGGCAGAAGCACTATGGTGACGACCAGCATGATGCCGAGCGTCTTTGCGCTCGACGACGCGTTCCAGACGGTGAGGCTGGAATGCGGGTCGATGCTCGACGGCAGGATGAACGGGAACATCGACAGCCCGACGGTCGCGATGATGCCGAGCGCGGCGACCGAGGACCCCGCGAACGCGGCGACCTCCGATCCGCGACGGATGCCGAACAGCGCGAGCGCGGCGCCGACGAACCCGAGCACGGGGGCGATCATCATCCAGGGGTGGAGGCCGTAATTGGCGAGCCACCCGCCGTGCGCGATCTCGCTGGTGGTGCGAAGCGGATTGGACGCGCCCGCGGGATCGATCGCGCCGACGATGCGGTAGCCGATCTCACCATAGGCGACGAAGCCCCAGCCGATCGCGAACAGCGCGAGCGTGGCGAGCCCGGCGACCGTGCCGAAGGCGCGCGCGCGGTCATGGACCGGGCCGCGTTCGACCTTGATCGCCAGCCAGGCGCTGCCGTGCAGCACCAGCATGGCCACCGACAACAGCCCGCACAGCAAGGTGAACGGCGTGAACAGCCCGAGGAAGTTACCGTCGAAGACCGTGCGCAGGTCGCTGTCGAGGCGGAAGGGCGCGCCCGACAGGACGTTGCCGACCGCGACGCCGAACACCAGAGCCGGCACGAACCCGCCGACGAACAGCGCCCAGTCCCAGCGCGACCGCCAGGCGGGGTCGGGCCGCTTCGACCGGTATTTGAACCCGACCGGGCGCAGGATCAGCGCCGCGAGAACCAGGAACATCGCGAGGTAGAAACCCGAGAAGCTGATCGCATAGACGAACGGCCATGCCGCGAAGATCGCGCCGCCGGCGAGGATGAACCAGACTTGGTTGCCTTCCCAGGTCGGCCCGATCGCATTGATCACCATCCGTCGCTCGCTATCGGTGCGCCCGACGAACGGGAGCAGAGCCGCGACGCCGAGATCGAAGCCGTCGGTCAGCGCGAACCCGATCAGCAGGATCCCCATCAGCGCCCACCAGATCAGACGCAGCGTTTCATAATCGAACATCGTCATGTCTCCTGTCAGGCGACCAAGGGGAGCGGTGGGGTGGCTGTCGCGAGGCGGGCGGCCGCTGGGCCGGGCAGATCCTCGTCATGCTCGTACGGTCCCTTGCGGATCGTCGCGAGGATCAGCCGGACCTCGATCACCGCGAGCGTGCCGTAGATCGCAGTGAAGCCGAAGATCGTCGTCCACAGCACGCCGCGGGTCAGCGACGAGGCGGCGAGGAAGGTCGGCAGCACGCCCTCGATCGCCCAGGGCTGGCGGCCGATCTCGGCGAGCATCCAGCCGAGCTCGATCGCGATCCAGGGCAGCGGGATCGCGATGACGGCAAGCTTCAGGAACCAGCGCGTCTTGGTATGCAGGCGCAGCGAGGTCAGCACGAACGCGGCGCCGAACAGTGCGATCATGAAGAAGCCGATGAACGCCATGATCCGGAAGCTCCAGAACATCAGCGGGACGTTCGGCACCACGTCCCACGCGGTCGTAGCGATCAGCTGCGGGGATGCCATTCTCGGATCGGCGACGTGTCGCTTGAGCAGCAGCGCATAGCCGAGGTCGCGTTTATGCGCCTCGAACCGCGCGCGCTGCGCGACGTTCGTCCGGTCGACCTTGAGACGCTCGACCGCGTCATAGGCGATGACGCCCGAGGTAATCCGCTCCTGCGCCTTGAGCACGAGTTCGGACATCCCCGTTACCTCCTTGTCGAGGCTGCGCGTCGCGATCAGGCCGAGGACCCAGGGAATCTGCACCTCGTACCGCGTCTCGCGCGCGGCGACGTCGGGCAGGCCGAACAGCGTCAGGCCGGCGGGGGCGGGGGCGGTGTGCCAGGCGGCCTCGATCGCGGCGAGCTTCATCTTCTGGTTGTCGGTGAGCGCATAGCCGCTCTCGTCGCCGAGTACGACGACCGACAGCGATCCGGCGAGCCCGAAGGCGGCGGCGACGGTCATCGACCGGCGTGCGACCGCGATATACCGGCCCTTTAGCAACCAGAAGGCGGAGATGCCGAGCACCACGACCGAGGCGCACACATAGCCGGCGCTGACGGTGTGGACGAATTTGGCTTGCGCGATCGGGTTGAAAATGACCGCGCCGAAATCGCTGACCTCCATCCGCATCGTGTCGGTGTTGAATTCCGCGCCGGTCGGGTTCTGCATCCAGCCGTTCGCGACCAGGATCCACAGCGCCGACAAATTGGTGCCGAGCGCGACCATGACCGTCGTGAACAGATGGCCACGCTTCGACAGCTTCTCCCAGCCGAACACCATCAGCCCGACGAACGTCGCCTCGAGGAAGAACGCCATCAGCCCCTCGATCGCGAGCGGTGCGCCGAAGATGTCGCCGACATAATGCGAGAAATACGACCAGTTGGTGCCGAACTGGAATTCCATCGTCAGCCCGGTGGCGACGCCCAGTACGAAGTTGATCGCGAAGATCCGTCCCCAGAACCGCGTGACGACGCGCCAGATCGGTCGGTCCGTCATGACGTATACGGCTTCCATGATGACCAGCATCATCGACAAACCGAGCGTCAGCGGCACGAACAGGAAATGGTACAGCGCGGTCAGCGCGAATTGCAGCCGCGACAGATCGATGACCCCAAGGTCCATGATGATGCTCCCCACATGGCCGTCGACCGGCCCTGTCCGGACCCCGACTAGGCGGGGGTGGCGGTGCGGACATTGACCGTGGTCAAAGACGCGCACGGGTGCGCCGTCGATGGCGAGGGGCATGAGCAGCATCACCAAAGACCGCGCGCGCGCCTCGCGAACCTATCTGAGCGGGGTCGTCGCGGACGGCGGCGGGGTGCGGCTGTCGACGAGCCTGTTGCTGCTCGACAGCGTTGCAGCGATCGGGTTCTCGGGCGGCCTTGCGGGCGGCGTGGTCGCCGTGCCCACGGGGATTGCGGCGGCGCTGCCTTGGGCGGTGCTGGCAGGCGTCTCGGCGGTCGCGCGCGGCGCGTGCGCGATGCTCGCCGTGCGCATCGGCGCGGATGGCGCATACCACGCGAAGACGCGGCTGCGGCGGCGGATCGTCGATGCGGCGCTGCACCGCACGCCCGGATCGGAGGCAACTACCGGCGTTCTGATGAGCGCGGCGGTGGACGAGGTCGATGCGATCGACGGCTATGTCGCGCGCTTCCTGCCGGCGCGGATGGCGGCGTCGATCGCGCCGTTGCTCGTGCTCAGCGCGACCGCGGTCGCGAGCCCGATCGCAGCGGCGATCCTGGTGGCGACGTTCTTTCCCTTCCTGGCAGCGATGATCCTGGCGGGCGGGGCCGCGGCGGACGCGTCGCGCCGCCAGTTCGTCGCGATGGCACGGCTGTCGGGGCTGTTTGCGGACCGGATCGGCGCGTTACCGCTCGTGCTGGCGTTCCGTGCCGAGGTACGCGAGGCGGCGACGCTGGGCGCTGCGTCAGAGGATCTCGCGCGGCGGACGATGCGCGTGCTGCGCGTCGCGTTCCTGTCGTCGGGCGCACTCGAGTTCTTCGCTGCGCTGTCGGTCGCCCTGGTCGCTGTCTATGCCGGGTTCAACCTGTTGCACCTGCTGCCGTTTCCGGTGCCCGAGACGCTCGATCTAGGCCGCGCGTTCTTCGTCCTGGCGCTCGCGCCCGAATTCTATGCGCCAATGCGGCGGTTGGCGGCGGCGTATCACGACCGGCAGGCGGCGGAGACCGCGGCGGAGCGGCTGGCCGGGGTCGAGCTCGCCAAGGCCGCGCCGATACCGGTGGTGCCAGTCTGGTCCGACGCGGCGCCAGCGATCCGCTTCGACTCGGTCGCGGTCCATTATGACGGGCAGGAGCACCCGGCGGTGTCGGGCGTCTCGTTCGACGTCGCGCCCGGTACGATTCTCGCGCTGGTGGGCCCGTCGGGAAGCGGCAAGAGCAGCCTGCTGCACCTGCTTCTAGGCCTTGCGCCGTTGTCGGAGGGGCGCGTGTCGATCGACGATCAATCGCTCGCCGACATCGGCAGCATCGCGCCGATCGCGGCGTGGATGGGGCAGTCGCCGCTGATCTTCGCCGGAACGATCGGCACGAACATCGCGCTCGCCGATCCGTCTGCGTCGCCCGAGCGCGTCGCCGAGGTCGCGCGGATCGCCGGACTTTCGCCGATGCTGCTCGCGCGCGGCGGACTGGGGGCGACCATAGACGCGCGCGGCAGCGGACTGTCGGGGGGCGAACGGCGGCGGATCGCGCTGGCGCGGGCACTGTTGAAGCCGGCATCCATCCTGTTGCTCGACGAGCCGACCGCGCATCTCGATGCGGAGTCCGAGGCGCGGCTGATCGTGTCGATCGCGCGGGCCTGTACCGGGCGCACCACGATCATCGCAACGCACAGCAAGGCGTTGGCCGCGATCGCGGATGTCGTCGTCGATCTGGGAGAGCGAGCATGACGGCGTTCGACCGGCTGATCGCGGGCGAGCGACGGCGGCAACGGCGCGGGCTGTGGCGCGCGAGCGGCTATGCGGCGGTCGTCGCGGTGGCGTCCGTGCTGCTGCTGGGGCTGTCCGGCTGGTTCATCACGGCGGCCGCAGCGGCGGGACTGGCGGGAACGATCGCGGCGCAGGGGTTCAACTACATGCTGCCAAGCGCGGGGATCCGCCTGCTCGCGATCCTGCGGACCGCGGGGCGCTATGGCGAGCGGGTCGCAGCGCATGACGCGGCGTTCGGCGCGCTCGCGCGGATCCGGCCGGCGTTGTTCCTGGGTCTCGCGCGCGGCCCGGCGCATCAGGCGCTGGCGCTGACGCAGGGGGACGCGACGGCGCGGATTGTTCAGGATGTAGCGATCGTTGAGGCGCAGTTCGTCCGGTTCTCGGCGGTGCCGGGGATGGTCGCGGCGCTGGCGAGCGGGCTGCTGCTCTGTGCGCTCGGCGGATGGGCACTCGCGCTGGCGCTCGTCCTGTGCCTGGCGGCGTTGCTGGGCGTCGCGATGCTGCTCGCGCGATATCTCGAAGCACCGGGGCGCGCGGTGCAGCGCGCGAGCGGGGGGCTCAAGGAGGCCTTCGCCAGTGTCGCCGATGCCGCCGCGGACCTGCGCTGCTACGGGATCGAGCGGCAGGCCATGGCGGCGGTCGATCTGTGCAGCCTGACGCTCGCCGACGCGCAGCGCGCGCAGGCCGGGGTCGTGGGGTGGTTCGATTTCGCCCAGGCCGTCGCGCTGGGTGTGGCGGGGGTCGCGGCGCTGCTGCTTGCAGCCCCTGCACGCGCACCGATCGCGGCGCTGTGCGCGTTGGCAGCGGTGATGACGATCGACGGCGCAGGCCCGGTGTTGCGCAGCCTGGCGCAGCGCAGCGCCGTGCGCGAGGCGACCGCGCGGCTCGACGAGCTGCTGCCGGGCGGTGTGGCGGAGGACCTCGTCACGCCGTGCGGTGCCGCGCGGTCGATCGATCTGCTCGGCACGCATCTGCCCGCGGGTGCCCGCGTCGCGCTGGTCGGCGCATCGGGAACGGGCAAGACCACCCTCGTCGAAAGCCTGCTCGGCCTGCGCGACGCAAGACCGGACGCTGCGTTCATCGATGGCACGGACATTGTCGACCTTCCGCTCGCCGTCCGCCGGGCGACGTTCGGCTGGGCACCGCAGGATGCCGCGCTGATGGCCGGCACGATCCGCGAGACGCTGGCGCTCGGCGATCCGGCGGCGGACGATGTGGCGATGTGGGCGGTGCTCGGCGAGGTCGCGCTGGCCGAAACGATCGCGGCGCTGCCTAGCGGGCTCGACAGCTGGATCGGCGAACACGGCGTGCGGCTGTCGGGGGGAGAGCGACGGCGACTGGCGCTGGCCCGCGCCTATCTGGTGCCCGCACCGTGGCTGTTGCTCGACGAGCCGACCGAGGGGCTCGACGCGGCGACCGAGCGGTGCGTCGCCGATCGCCTGTCCGCCCGGCTGGGGCGGACCGGGCAGGGGCTGATCCTGGTCAGCCACCGCCCGGCGATGGTCGCGCTGTGCGACCGGCGGATCGCTGTCGCGCCGGTCGTCACCCCAGTCGTCGACGCGGATGTTACAGGCGAAGGCCGAGCCCGACGCCGAACACCAGCGGATCGAGGCTGATCGCGACGCGCTGCGTCCCGGCGGCCGTGGTCCGCAGGCGCGCGGTGGTATCGATATCGATATATTTGACGTCGAGGTTCAGGAAGACCTTCGGGGTAATGTCGACGTCGACACCGACCTGAGCCGCCCAGCCGAAGCTGTCCTTCATGTGCACGCCGGTCCGTCCGACCGCGGTGACCAGGCCGTCCGCGGCCTTTTCGTTCCAGAAGATCGTGTAGTTCAGCCCGGCACCGACATAGGGGCGGACCTTGCCCGTCGGGTTCAGATGATATTGCGCAGTCAGCGTCGGCGGCAGGACCCAGGTCGAAGCGAGCTTGCCGATCTTGCCCGTCGTGCCGGTGCGGCCGTCGGCGTGGTGCTTGGTGGTGGCGGCGATCAGTTCGAAGCCGATGTGATCGGTCGCCATGTAGGTGACGTCGATCTCGGGCATGACGCTGTCGTTCACGCGGACACGCTCGCCGGGGAAGGCGGGCAGGATGCTGCCCGACGTCTCGTTCGGCGCGACCAGGATGGTGCGCACGCGCAGCAGCACGTCGCCGGCGGCGATGCCCTGGCGCGGGGTGGCGTCGGTCTGGGCGAGCGCGGGAGCGGCGAACGTCATCCCCGCACAGGCGGCTCCGACGGCGAGGGTCTTGATCGACAATGTCATGGTCCGGCTCCTGAAATCCAACGCCGCCGGGCTAGGCGCGGGGCGCGGCGCGGGCGTTGACCGCGGACAAGGATCGCGTTGATCGCGGTCAAAGACGTCGCGTGCGGCACCGGCCACGTCGCGGGGCATGTGGACCTATCATCCGGACCTGCTCGCGGTGCCCGTGCCGCGCTATACCAGCTATCCGACCGCCGCGGCGTTCGACGACAGGGTCGGTCACGCGGACATGCAGGCCGGGCTGGCTGGCATCGCGGCGGACGACACCGTCTCGCTCTATGTCCATATCCCCTATTGCCGGCAGATCTGCTGGTATTGCGGGTGCAACACCGGCGCCGCCAATCGCAGCGCCCGGCTGGACGCGTATCTGGAGCGGCTCGAACAGGAGATCGCGCGCGTCGCCGACCGGGTCGGGCATGCGCGGGTCGGTCGGATCGCGTTCGGCGGCGGCAGTCCGAACGCGGTTGCGCCGGCGCAGTTCGCGCGGCTGGTGGATCTCGTCACGACGCGCTTCCGCTGCGACGATCCGGTCCTGTCGGTCGAGATCGATCCGCGCGGGTTCACCGCGGAATGGGCGGCGATGCTCGCGGCGCACCGCGTGTCGCGCGTCAGCCTGGGCGTGCAGACGCTCGACCCGGCGATCCAGGCGGCAATCGGGCGCGTCCAGCCGGCAGACGAGATCCGGCGCGTGATGGATCTGCTCCGCCGCGCCGATATCGGGTCGATCAACTTCGACCTGATGTACGGCCTGCCGGGCCAGTCCGAGGCCGCGCTCGAAGCGACACTGGTCGACAGCCTGGCAATGGCGCCCGACCGGTTCGCGGTGTTCGGCTATGCGCATGTCCCCGCCATGATCCCGCGCCAGCGCCGGATCGACGCGAGCGCGCTGCCGGATGCACGGGCGCGCTTCGCCCAGGCTGCGCTGGCACACGCGACGCTGACCGCGGGCGGCCATGTAGCGATCGGCTTCGACCATTTCGCGGTGCCGGGCGATGCGCTCGCGCTGGCCAGCGCGAACGGTACGCTGCGCCGCAATTTCCAGGGGTTCACCGAAGACCAGGCGACCACGCTGATCGGCCTGGGGGTCAGCGCGATCAGCGAATTCCCCGATCGCCTGCTGCAGAACGCGAAGAACACCGGCCGTTATCATCTCCTGATCGCAGCGGGCCGGTTCGCCACCGTTCGTGGACTCCGCCGGACCGCCGAGGATCGTGTGAGGGCGCGCGCGATCGAGAAGATCCTGACGCGCGGGACGGCCGACCTGTCGGGCGTCGCGGACCTGGCCGGGGTGCGCGATCGCCTGACGCCGTTCGAACGCCGGCAGCTGGTCCGATGGGAGGGGGCGACATTATGGGTGTTGGTCGAAGCGCGTCCTTATGCCCGATCGATCGCGGCCGCCGTCGACCAATATCAGAGTGCCGCGCGGCAGTTCAGCACCGCGGTATAGGCCGTTCCGGCTCGGTCGACCGCTACGCGATGCGCAGGCCCGTAGTCAGCGCGTCCAGCACGGCGTTCACCTTCGGGCTGAGCTGCCGGCGTCTCGGCCAGACCAGGTGCAGCGCAAGCCCGGCGGTCGCACGGTCGGGCAGGATCTCGACCAGCTCGCCGCGCGCGAGCTCGTCCTCGATCAGCCAGGTCGCGAGCTGCGCGATCCCGAACCCGGCCTTGACCGCACCGACCTGCGCTTCCGCGCTGCCGAGCACGATGCGGGGCTCCATCGTCCGTTCCTCGACCAGTCCGGCATCGCCTGCGAAGCGCCACGGAATCGTGCTGCCGTCGGCGCGGCCGTAGAGGATGCAGTCGAACGCCGACAGGTCGTCGGCGCTGCGCGGCGTACCGCGTCGGTCGAGATAGGCAGGCGCCGCGCAGAAGATCACGCGTTCGGTGCCGAGATGCCGGTGGCCGAGCGTATCGACGCGCAGATCCGACGCGCCGATCCGGATCGCGACGTCGATGCCCTCCTCGACGATGTCGACCTTCCGGTCAGTGAAGGTGATGCTCGGGCGCAGGTTCGGGTGGCGTTCGGCGAACGCGAGCAACAGCGGCATCGCCTGCATCCGCCCGAACGCGACCGGTACGTCGATCTTCAACCGTCCGACGATCTCCGATCGATGCGCCGCCAAGACGGCCTCCGCATCCGCCAGGTCGCCGAGCACGCGGACGCAGGTTTCGTAGAAGGCGGCGCCGACATCGGTGAGTGTCAGGCGGCGCGTGGTACGCTCGAACAGCCGGCTGCCGAGCCGCGCCTCGAGTCGCGCCACGCTCTTGCTGACCGCCGAATTGGTCAGGTTGAGGCGGACGCCCGCGGCGGTGAAACTGCCGGCATCCGCCGTGGTGACAAAGGCTTCGATGCCCTTGAGGCGTTCGGAGGGGATCATGGCGGCGCTCGATTGTGGAATATTCGTCGCGCCATACGCGAATTAATGCCGCGAGACCCGCCTTTCCGTCGCGCGTAGAGGGGGCGGCCCAATTGGAGCTGCCCCCCCGATGTCGTCCGCTACGTCCGCCACGTCCGTCCACGCCGCATCGCCCGGCACCAAGTCCGCGGGGCATGGCCTCGCCGTGCTGCTGCTCGCGATTTCGGCGTTCGTGATCGTCACGACCGAGTTCATCATCGTCGGCCTGTTGCCCAGCCTGTCGCGCGACCTGGGGATCTCGATCTCGACCGCGGGGCAGCTGGTGACGCTGTTCGCGTTCACGGTGATGCTGGCGGGGCCGTTCCTGACCGCGATGCTCTCGCATTTCGAGCGCAAGCGGCTGTTCGTCGTGATCCTGGTGATCTTCGCCGGCGCGAACGCGCTCGCTGCCGCGGCGCCCGATATCTGGGTGCTCGGGCTCGCGCGCTTCCTGCCGGCGCTGGCGTTGCCGGTGTTCTGGGGCACGGCGAGCGAAACCGCGGGTGAGCTCGCGGGCCCCGAGAAATCGGGCAAGGCGGTCGCCAACGTCTATCTCGGCATTTCCGGCGCGATGGTGCTTGGGATCCCGCTCGGTACGCTCGCGTCGACCGCGTTCGGCTGGCGCGGGACGTTCTGGGGGCTGTCGGGGCTGTCGCTGCTGATGGCGGTGCTGCTGTTCGTCGTCATGCCGACGCTGGCGAAGCCGGCACGGGTGAAGCTCGCCGAGCAGGCCAGGATCCTCAAGGACCCGTATTTCCTCGGCAACGTCGTGCTGTCGGTGATCGTCTTCACCGCGATGTTCACGGCGTACACCTATCTCGCCGACACGCTCGAGCAGATCGCCGGGATTCCCGCGGGGCAGGTCGGCTGGTGGCTGATGGGCTTCGGCATCGTCGGGCTCGGCGGCAACTGGCTGGGCGGGCAGTTCGTCGGGCGCGGGCCGCTGATGGTCACTGCGGTCGCGGCGCTGGTGCTCGCGGTCGGGATGGCCGCGACGACCTTGGTCGCGGGGTCGCATGCCTGGCTCGGCGTCGCGCTCGCGGTTTGGGGTATCGCGAACACCGCGCTCTATCCGATCTGCCAGGTCCGCGTGATGCAGTCGGCCAGCCATGCGCAGGCGCTGGCCGGCACGCTCAACGTGTCGATGGCGAATGCCGGGATCGGCCTGGGCGCGATCATCGGCGGATCGGTGATCCTGCACATGGGGCTGGCGAGCGTCGGCTATGTCGCCGCGGGAATCGCGCTTCTCGCGGCCGTCTTCACGCTGCTGGTCGCCCGGCTGAAGGCCCGCAGCGCCGCCTGATCCATTTCCCGCCGGCGCGCGTTGAGCGCCGGATCTTAGAGGAGCATGTCATGCCCAAGGTTTCCACCACCGCCGATTACGCCGCGCGCGACGCGAGCATCGCGATCAACAGCTACACCACGGTGCTGCGGCGGCCGCGCGTGCCGCACGACATCTTCGCGACCTATTGGCGCGACGTGCACGGGCCGCTGTGTTCGCGGATTCCGGGGCTCGGCTGGTACGTCCAGAACCATCTGGACCGCGAGCAGGACGCGCACCTCTGGCCCGCGATCGACGGCATCGCGGCGTTCGCCGACTATGAACTCGATGGCGGCGTCGAGATCGGGTTCGCATCGAAGGCGGACCAGGCCGTGTTCAACGCGGCGAGCCCTATCCTGTTCGCCGACGAGCAGAACATGTTCGCGGCGACGGTCGCCTATGCACTGCCGAGCGGCTCGCGCACTTTGGTCGACCGGGTGCCCGATCCGGTCCCCAATGGCGACGACGGGCTGGACCGCATCCATGTCCATCTCGGCGCGCGTGGAAGCGATGCGGCGGCGTTCGGTGCGGCGATGACCGGCTTTGCCGAGACGCTGGCGGCAGACCCGTCGGTGTTGAAGCTCCGGCTGCATCTGCCCGACCGCTACGACAATGCGGAGCCGGCGCCGCCTGCGCCGAATGTCGATCACGCGGTGCCCGCGGACCGGACGCTGATCGCGATCCTCGACCTCGCGTTCGAGACCCCGCTCGCGCGCCGGCATGTTCTCGAGTCGGAGACGTTCCTGGCGGCCTATCGCGCGCAGACGGGGCAGGTCGCACACGCGTCGGCGTTCGCGGTCAGCGGCGTCTACACCTATGTGCGCGACGGACAGATGACGACGGCCGGGCTGCGCGGCAGCCGTGCGGCGCAGCTGATCGAGCGGCTGGGTGCGAACAACCAGGTCGCGGACGACGTGCGCGGGATGATCGCGACCGGAGTCGTGCGCTAGACGTGGATGGGGGACGGGCGTCGGGGACTGAGCGAGGCGTCGCTCAGAAGTCGATCGCCATGCCCTTCAGCTCCCAGTCGCCATAGCGCACCGGGTTGCGGCCCATCGGGTCCTCGGCGGGCTCGGGCACGGCCTCGGGCTCGGGGACCGGCGTGGTCTTCGACAGATAGGCGGGAGGCTTCACATGGTCGGGGCGCTGGCCCATCGCGGGTCTCCGAGTTGCGGGTTTGCGTTCTAGCCGCCACATGGGGGCGATCGCGCCGCATTGCCATGCGCCGCCCCAGCGAAGGACCTTCGATGCCCGATTATACCCATGCGCCCGAGCCGCTCGGCGTTCCCACGCGCCGTGCCGCGATCCGCCTGCTCGATGCGGTGCTCCGCCGTGGCGAGGCGCTCGAGGCCGCGCTGCCCGCCGCGACGCGCGCGATCCACGGGCCCGATCGGGGTCTTGCGCATGCGATCGCCGCGGAAACGCTGCGGCGGCTGCCCGATCTCGACGCGCTGATCGATTCGGCGACCAAGACCAACCTGCCCGACGACGCGAAGGCGCGGATGGCGCTCCGGATCGCGCTGGTCCAGACGCTGGTGCTGGGCACGCCGAGCCACGCTGCGATCGCGACCGTGCTGCCGCTGGTCGATGGGGGGCCGCGGAAGCTGGTGCACGGCGTGTTCGGGACGCTGTTCCGTGCAGGCGTGCTGCTGCCCGAGGTGCCGACGCTGCCCGCGCCGGTCGAACTGCGCTGGGAAGCGGCGTGGGGCGAGGAGATGGTCGATGCCGCGCGCGTCGCGATCGCAGTGCCGCCGCCGCTCGACCTGACGATCGCCGACCCGTCCGAGACCGAGGGCTGGCGCGAGAAGCTGGGCGGGGTCAGCTTCATGCCGGGCCATCTGCGGCTCGGCGAACATGCGTCGGTGCCCGACATGGACGGCTTTTCCGATGGCGCGTGGTGGGTGCAGGATATCGCGGCGTCGCTGCCCGCGCGGTTGCTGGGGCAGGGGGCGGGCCATGTCCTCGATCTGTGTGCGGCGCCCGGGGGCAAGTCGCTGCAACTCGCGGCGGCGGGCTGGACGGTTACCTCGGTCGATAATTCGCAGAGCCGGATCAAGCGGTTGCGCGAGAACCTGTTCCGCACGCATCTGAAGGCCGAGGTGGTCAATGCCGACATCCTCGACTGGCAGCCGGCCGAGCCCGCCGACGCGGTGCTGATCGATGCGCCGTGCAGCGCGACGGGTATCTTCCGGCGCCACCCGGACGTGCTGCACCGCGTGCGGCCGTCGATCATCGCCGAGACCGCGGCGCTGCAGGCGCGGATTTTCGCGCGTGCGGCGGATTGGGTGAAGCCGGGTGGGACGCTGGTGTACGCGACCTGCTCGCTGGAGCTGTCGGAGGGGGAGGCGCAGCTGGATGCGTTCCTCGCGGCGCGCAGCGATTATTCCGTGGTGCCGGTGGCGCAGAGCGAATTGCCCGAGGGGATTGCGCCGACCGAGCAGGGCACCGTCCGCACCCTGCCGGGGATGCTGGCGGAGCAGGGCGGCGCGGATGGGTTCTTCATGGTGCGGTTGAAGCGGAGCTAGTCGTTCTCCCGCGAAGGCGGGAGTCCAGGGGCAAGCAGCGCTGCGTGCGTAACCCTGGATTCCCGCTTTCGCGGGAAAACCGTCAGGTGCCAGTTCCGCACCCGCGAATCCCGCGCTAGGACAGGTCATGCATCCCGTCCGTATCGCACCCTCGATCCTGTCCGCCGACTTCTCGAAACTCGGGGAGGAGGTGCGCGCGATCGACGAAGCCGGGGCCGACTGGATCCATGTCGACGTGATGGACGGGCATTTCGTCCCCAACATCTCGTTCGGCCCGGCGGTGATGAAGTCGGTACGCGGCGTCACCACCAAGCCGTTCGACGTCCATCTGATGATCGCGCCGGTCGACGTCTATCTCGACGCGTTCGCCGAGGCCGGCGCGGACTGCATCACCGTGCACTACGAGGCGGGACCGCACATCCATCGCTCGCTCCAGCACATCAAGTCGCTCGGCAAGCGCGCGGGCGTGGTGATCTGCCCGGGGACGCCGGCCAAGATGCTCGATTACCTGCTCGACATGGTCGACCTGGTACTGGTGATGAGCGTCAATCCCGGGTTCGGCGGGCAGAGCTTCATCCCGAGCCAGCTCAAGAAGATCTCGGCGATCCGCACGATGATCGAGAAAAGCGGGCGCGATATCGATCTCGAGGTCGATGGCGGGGTCGACGCCGCTTGGGCGAAGCGGTGCATCGAGGCGGGCGCGGACGCGCTGGTCGCAGGCACCTCGGTATTTCGCGGCGGGCCGTCGGCCTATGCGGCGAACATCGCCGCGCTGAGGGGCGATTGAGCACGCCGGCGCCCGAACCCGCACCCGACGGGATCGACGAAGGCCGGCGGCTGATCCGGCTGGGCGGCGATGCGGCGCTGTCGCTCGCCGACCGCCTGGCCGAGCGGTTCCACCGGCTGACCTGGCGGACGCCGATCCATTCGATCCGGCTGAAGGGCCGCTATCCGCTGAAGCTGATCGCGGTGCCCGAGGATCCGGTGATGGGCGACGTCCCGCGCGGCCATGCGCTGCTCGAAGGCGTGATCGGCCTGCGCGGCGAGACGCGCGACATCGAGACGCTCGACCTCGCCAAGCCCGACTGGGGCAAGCCGTTCGCCGAGCATCTGCACAGCTTCGCTTGGCTCCGCGACCTGTCGACCGTCGCGACGCGCGCGCGGGGCGCGCCGATCGCCGAGCATCTGATGAGCCTGTGGCTGGCGACGCATGGCGACACCGTCGGCGGGCTCGCCTGGCGGCCCGATATCTGGGGCCGGCGGATCCTGTTCTGGACGTGCCATGCGCCGCTGATCCTGTCGTCGGCGGACCTGATCTATCGGTCGAAGGTGCTGAACGCGCTGGCGCGCGGCGCGCGGCATCTCGATCGCGGCGCGGACAAGGCCGCGGCGGGGGCGCCGCGGATCGCGGCGTGGTGCGGCGTCGTTGCGGCCGGGCTGCTGATCCCCGGCGGCGAACCGCGCCAGGCGTTCGGCGAGGCGGGATTGCTGCGCGCGCTCGGCACCGGGCTGTTCGACGATGGCGGATCGGTGTCGCGCAGTCCGGCGATGCTGCTCGACTGCATCCAGCTGCTCAGCATGCTGCAGGAAACCTATGCGGCGCGGCGGATGGAGCTGCCCGAGCCGGTCGCGGCGACGCTGACGCGGATGGTCGCGGCGTTGCTCGGCGTGATGCACGGCGATCGCGCGCTGTCGAGCTGGCAGGGCGGCGGGCCGTTCGCCGAGGCCGAGATCGCCGCGGTGATTGAGGCGAGCGGGGTGCGGACGCGGCCGCTGCGCCAGGCGCGCGACTGGGGCTATCAGCGGCTCGCAGCGGGGACCGCGGTGCTGATCGTCGACGCCGCCCCGCCGCCGGTCGCGCGGCTGGTCGAGGGCGGCTGCGCGTCGACGCTGGCGTTCGAATTCTCGGACGGGCCGGCGCGGATCGTCGTCAATTGCGGCGGCGCGCGCGCGGGCGTGGCGCAGCTCCCGGCGGCGCTTGCCGAAGGATTGCGGTCGACCGCGGCGCATTCGACGCTGACGATCGCCGACAGCAACTCGACCGCGATCCATGCCGATGGCACGCTGGGGCGCGGTGTCGCCGAGGTCGAGCTGAGCCGCCAGGAATCGGACGCGGCCAGCCGGATCGAGGCGAGCCATGACGGCTATGTCCGCCGCTGGGGGTTCGCGCATCGCCGCCAGCTGATGCTGACCGGCGACGGCAAGGAACTGCGCGGCGAGGATGCACTGTTGCCCAAGGGCAAGAAGCGCCATGCCGGCGTGACGCCGTTTGCGATCCGATTCCATCTGGGCGCGGGCGTGCAGGTGTCGATGACCGCGGATGCGCTCGGCGCAATCCTGCGGCTGCCGGGCGGCGCGCTGTGGCAGTTCAGGTGTCGCGGCGGGCTGCTCGCGGTCGAGGACAGCGTGTGGATCGCGGCCGATGGCCGGCCGGTGCAGACGCAGCAGCTGATCGTGACGGGTGAGGCGGCGGCCGGTGGCGCCAACGTCAGCTGGGCGCTCAAGAAGGCGCTGTAACACCGTCATGCTGAACTTGGTTCAGCATCCACCGCGCCACGGACGATGGCGCTTGGGGGAAAGGTGGACCCTGAAACAAGTTCAGGGTGACGGACGAGGCGCGCTCGGGCGCCCCCTCTGTTCGCAGCGCCCATCCGCCGCTAAGGCCCCCGCATCCTCGCCGCCGACGAAAGATCCTCATGACCAGCATCCCCATCCGCCGCGCGCTCCTGTCGGTGTCCGACAAGACCGGCATTGTCGACCTCGCGACCGCGCTTGCCGCCAAGGGCGTCGAGCTGGTTTCGACCGGCGGGACCGCTACTGCGCTCCGCGCCGCGGGGCTCGCGGTGCGCGACGTGTCGGAGCTGACCGGTTTTCCCGAGATGATGGACGGCCGCGTCAAGACGCTGCACCCGATGGTGCATGGCGGGCTGCTCGCGGTGCGCGACGATGCGGGGCATGTCGCGTCGATGGAGGAGCATGCGATCGGCGCGATCGACCTCGTGATCGTCAATCTCTATCCGTTCGAGGCGACCGTCGCGAGGGGCGCGGACCGCGACACCGTGATCGAGAATATCGACATCGGGGGTCCCAGCATGGTGCGGTCGGCGGCGAAGAACCACGCGTTCGTCGCGATCGTCACCGATCCCGCCGACTATGCGACGGTCGCGGGCGGCAGCACGACGCTCGATGATCGCAAGCGGCTGGCTGCCAAGGCGTTCGCGACCACTGCCGCCTATGACGGCGCGATCGCGACGTGGTTCGGCACCGTCGACCAGGGCGAGGCCTTTCCCGAGACGCTGCCGATCACGCTCAAGCGCGGCGATGCGCTGCGCTACGGCGAGAATCCGCACCAGTCTGCGGCCTTCTACACGGCGACGGGCAGCGTCCGCGGGATCGGCCAGGCGCGGCAGGTGCAGGGCAAGGCGCTCAGCTACAACAATCTCAACGACGCCGATGCCGCACTCGAACTGATCGCCGAGTTCCGTGACGCGGCGCCGTCGGTCGTCATCGTCAAGCACGCCAACCCGTGCGGTGTCGCGACCGCGGCAACGTTGGGCGAGGCCTATGCCGCGGCGTTCGCGTGCGACACGGTGTCCGCGTTCGGCGGCATTATCGCCGTCAACCGCACGCTCGACGCCGAGACGGCGCGCGCGATCACCGGGATCTTCACCGAGGTCGTCGTTGCACCCGACGCGGACGAGGAAGCGATCGCGCTGTTCGCCGCGAAGAAGAACCTGCGGCTGCTGCTGACCGGCGAGCTGCCCGATCCGGCCCGCGCCGGGCTTACCGCCAAGTCGATCGCGGGTGGCTGGCTCGTCCAGGGCCGCGACAACGGCACGCCGGGCGAACTGACCGTGGTGACGAAGCGCCAGCCGACGCCGCAGGAACTCGCCGACTGCCGTTTCGCGTGGACGGTCGCCAAGCACACCAAGTCGAACGCGATCGTCTATGCCAAGGACGGCAGCACCGCAGGCGTCGGCGCGGGCCAGATGAACCGCCTGGAGTCCGCGCGGATCGCGGCGTGGAAGGCGAAGGATGCCGCGGAGAAGGCGGGCTGGGCCACGCCGCGCACGATCGGCTCGGCCGTGGCGTCGGACGCCTTCTTCCCATTCGCTGACGGGCTGCTGGCGGCGGTCGAGGCGGGGGCGACCGCGGTGATCCAGCCGGGTGGTTCGATCCGCGATGCCGACGTCATCGCCGCGGCGGACGAGGCGGGCCTCGCGATGGTGTTCACGGGGATGCGTCACTTCCGGCACTGAGGTGGTCACCCGCGAAGGCGGGTGCCCAGTCTGGGTCCCCGCCTCCGCGGGGACACAAAATGGGTCAGCGGACCGGCGACCCCGAATGCGGGAGCGTCGCCGGCTCGATCCCCGGCTTCTTGCCGAACAGCGCGCGGTCGGCGGGGCCGAACGCCCATTTCCACAGGATGAAGAGATAGGTCGCGGCAATCGCGGGTTCGCCGAACACGAGCTCGACCCATTCGTAGCGCTTGGGCAGCGCGGTGAAGGCACTCCCGACGATGATCGCCGCCAGCGCCGCGATCACGAGCGGCGTCCGCCACGGATTGACCGACGCGCCGAGCAGGCGACCGAGCAGCCTAGCCTTGATCACCGAGGTCAGCGCGACCGACAGCATCAGCGCGATCGCCGGCCCCGCCGCCTGGTAGTTGACCGGATAGCCGAACGAGCGGATCGCGAAGATCAGCGCGAAGCTCAAGCCCACCTGGAACGCCAGCATCGCGCCGGAAATCATCAGGTTGCGGTGCCGCGCGATATAGACGAGCGCCGATTCGCTGACCGCGCCGGTCGATGCCAGCACCTCGGCGGTGAGCAGGAAGGCGAGCGCGGCGGTGCCCGCGACGAACTGCGGCCCGACCACGCCCATCACCGCTTCCCCCGGGATCGACCCCATCAGCGCGAGCCCGCCCTGCGCCGCCATGATCCAGAACGCGACCTGGCGCACCTGGTTGGCGATCGCGATGCGGTCGTTGATCGCGAGGCTCTGCGTGATCACGGGCCCCAGGATCGGGTCGAAGCTGGTCTTGAGCTTCTGCGGCAGCGAGGCAACCTGCTGCGCCATGTAGTAGATGCCGACGATCTTGGGTTCGAACATGACGCCGAGGATGAAGCGATCGACGTTGCGACTGCCCCATTCGAGGATGTCGGCGCCCGCCAGTGGCGCGTTGGCGCGGGCGAGCGCGTAGAGCGGGCGCAACTGCGGGGACCAGCCGCGCGGAAAGCCGTAGCTGCGCAGGAACGGCACCAGGCTGGCGATCAGCGCCGCGGTCATCGATGCGATGTAGCTGAGCACCAGACCGTCGCGGATCGTGAAATAGCTGAACGCCCAGGCGGCGATCGAGATCGTCCACGGCTCCACGACGGCGCGCGCGGTCACCGCCGCCTTGACGTTCAGACGGTAGGCGAGCGCCGCGAGGCTGACGTCGGACCAGGCGACCGCGATGATGATCAGCGGCAGGAACCGGTCGAGCCCGGTGATCGCGCTGTTGGGGTACATGATCCCGGGGAAGGTGCAGAGCACCGCGCTGGCGATCAGCGACGCGACGAACGCGACCGCCATCGCGTCCCAGACGACGCAGCCATGCGGCCGGTCGGACTGGCTGAGCGCCTGCGCGAGCCCGCGCTTGAGGCCGAGCGTCGCGAGCAAGGCGGCGAGTTCGACGACGACGACCGCGATCGCGAACCGGCCGACCAGGTCCGGCCCGTAGATGCGCCCGGCGATGAACAGGAACGGGATGCGCGCGGCGAGGCGCAGGACGAACCCTGCGATGTTGGTGCGCCCGCCCTTGGCGAGCGTGTCGATGTCGGATTGTCGCTCAGCCACGAACACATCCGTCATGCTGAACTTGTTTCAGCATCCACGGTTTCACCATCGCTGGCTCACGGTGGTGGAGAGGTGGACCCTGAAACGAGTTCAGGGTGACGGAGGCCGGAGCGCTCAATGCGCCGCGCCCCAGCTCGCGCCGGTGCCGATTTCGATGCCGAGCGGCACGTCGAGCGTGACGGCCGGTTCTGCCGCGGTCGCCATCACCCGCTCGATCACCGGCTTGGCCGCGTCGACATCACCCTCGGGCAGTTCGAACACGAGTTCGTCGTGCACCTGCAGCAGCATCCGCACGTTCGGCAGCCCCGCCTCGAGCAGGGCGGGTCCCATCCGCACCATCGCGCGCTTGATGATGTCGGCGCTGGTGCCCTGGATCGGCGCGTTGATCGCGGCGCGCTCGGCGCCCTGGCGTTCGTGCTGGATCTTGGAGTGGATGCGCGAAAAGTGGGTCTTTCGGCCGAACAGCGTCGTCGTGTAGCCTGTCGCGCGGACGCTTTCGGTCGTCTCCATGATGTAGTTGGAGATGCCGGGGAAGCGATCGAAATAGCGGTCGATCATCGCCTGCGCCTCGTCGGCGGTGACGTCGAGCCGTCCCGCCAGCCCCCAGCGGCTGATGCCGTAGAGGATCGCGAAGTTGATCGTCTTGGCGCGGCCGCGGGTGTCGCGGTTGACCTCGCCGAACAGCTCCTGCGCGGTGAGGCTGTGGATGTCATCGCCGTTCGCGAACGCGGCCTTCAGCGCGGGGACGTCCGCCATGTGCGCGGCGAGGCGGAGCTCGATCTGCGAATAGTCGGCGGCGAGGATGACGTTGCCGGGCTCCGCCACGAACGCGTCGCGGATCTGGCGGCCAACCTCGGTGCGGATCGGGATGTTCTGCAAATTGGGATCGGTCGACGACAGCCGCCCGGTCTGCGCACCGGTAAGGCTGTACGAGGTGTGCACGCGCCCCGTCGCCGGGTTGATCTGCGCCTGCAGCGCATCGGTATAGGTGGATTTGAGCTTCGACAGCTGGCGCCAGTCGAGCACGCGGCGCGAGATCAGCGCGCCGGGCGAATCCTTGTCCGCGGCGATGCGCTCCAGCTCGTTGACGTCGGTCGAATAGACGCCGGACTTGCCCTTGCGGCCGCCCTTGATACCCATCTTCTCGAACAGCACGTCGCCGAGCTGCTTGGGGCTGCCGATCGTGAACGGGCCGCCGGCCATTTCGTGGATCTCGGTCTCGAGCGTCGCCATCTGTGCGGAGAATTCGCCCGAGAGCCGCGCGAGCGCCTCGCGATCGACCTTGATGCCGTGCATCTCCATCTGCGCGATGACGGGGACGAGCGGACGGTCGACCATCTCGTAGACGCGCGTCGCGCCTTCGGCGGGCAGGCGGCGCTTGAACCGGCGCCACAGCCGCAGCGTCACGTCGGCGTCCTCGGCGGCGTAGTGGGTCGCGGCCTTGAGGTCGATTTCGGCGAAGCTGCGCTGCGACTTGCCGGTGCCGACCACGTCCTTGAACGCGATGCAGGTGTGAGAGAGGTGAGTCGCGGCGAGCTCGTCCATGCCGTGGCCGTGCAGTCCGGCATCGAGATCGAAGCTCATCAGGATGGTGTCGTCGAACGGCGCGATCGACACGCCGCCGCCCTCTGAGCTGGCCTCGGCATAGGCGCGGGCAAGGACGATCATGTCGTATTTGAGGTTGTGGCCGATCTTGAGGACGCTCGGATCCTCCAGCAACGGCTTCAGTTTTGCCAGCACCACGGCGCGGTCGAGCTGGACGGGGTTTTCCGCCAGCAGGTCCGTGCCGCCATGCGCGATGGGGACGTAGCAGGCGAGGTTCGGATGCAGCGCCATGCTGATCCCGACAAGGTTCGCGCGCGTCGCGTCGATCCCGGTGGTCTCGGTGTCGATCGCGATCCAGCCCTGGTGCCTGGCGACGGTGATCCAGCGATCGAGCGCGCTTTCGTCGACGACGGTCTCGTAATCGTCGTGCTTGCAGGGCTCGTCCTCGTCGAACTGCGCGGTGCTCGCGGGTTCGGCGACGGGGGCGTCCGCCACCGCGGACAGCTTGGCGATCAGCGACTTGAAGCCGTGATGCTCGAGGAAGGCGCGCAAGGGGGCGTCGGGGATGCCCTTGAGCTCGAGGTCGTCGAGCGGCTCGGGCAGGGTCACGTCGCATTTGAGCGTGACGAGCACCTTCGACAGCCGCGCCATCTCGGTATGCTCGATCAGATTGTCGCGCATCTTGCTGGGCTTCATCGTCGGCGCGGCGGCAAGCACGGCTTCGAGGTCGCCATGCTCGAGTATCAGTTTCGCGGCGGTCTTGGGACCGACGCCCGGCACGCCGGGGACGTTGTCGACGCTGTCGCCCATCAGCGCGAGCACGTCCCCGAGCTGCGCGGGGGTCACGCCGTGGAATTTCTCGGCGACATGCTCGGCGCCGAGGCGCCGGTTGTTCATCGTGTCGTACATGTCGAGCCCAGGCTCGATCAGCTGCATCAGGTCCTTGTCGGAGCTGACGATGGTGACTTCCCAGCCCTGCGCCAGCGCGGCCTTCGAATAGCAGGCGATGATGTCGTCCGCCTCGAGCCCCTCGGTCTCGATGCACGGCAGCGAGAAGGCGCGGGTCGCGTCGCGGATCATCGGGAACTGCGGGACCAGATCCTCGGGGGGCGGCGGGCGCTGTGCCTTGTACTTGTCGTAGAGATCGTTGCGGAAGGTCTTGCTCGATTTGTCGAGGATGACCGCCATGTGCGTCGGGCCGTCGGCGGCGTGGACCTCGTCGGCGAGCTTCCACAGCATCGTCGTATAGCCATAGACCGCGCCGACCGGCTCGCCATGCTTGTTGGTGAGCGGCGGCAGGCGGTGATAGGCGCGGAAGATGTAGCCGGAGCCGTCGACGAGGTAGAGATGGGGCATGGCGCCGAGATAGCGGATGCGCGCGCCGGGACCAATGCCGGAAGCGTGGCGCCCGGGTAACGGTGCCGGGAAATCGTGCGGCGGCGTCTCGATCCTCCCCCGCCAGGGGGAGGTGGCGCGCGCAGCGTGACGGAGGGGGCGGGAAGAGAAACGATCGTTGCGTGTCCGCCCCCTCCGTCACCTTCGGTGCCACCTCCCCCTGGCGGGGGAGGATTGACTAGTTCCGCATCGCCGCGTGACTCGCGACCGCGGCGGCGACCGACTGGATCAACTGCTGGCGTTCACGGATCGGGCGGAGCGTGTCGCCGACCATCACCGCGATCGCATAGCGGCGTCCGTCGGGCGCGGTGAGCAGGCCGACGTCGTTGAAGCCGGCGTTGCGCGCGCCGAGATCCTGGCCGGTGCCGGTCTTGTGCTGGATCGTCCAGCCCGGCGGCAGTGCGGCGCGCAGGCGGGCGCGGCCGGTGACCGAGGCGCCCATCGTGTCGAGCAGGATCCGCGTCGAGGTTTCGCTGAGCAGCTCGCCGCGCGCCAGCCGGGCGAGCGAATCCGCGATCGCGATCGGCGCTGCGCCATCGGGCGGGTTGGCGACATAGGCGTCGAGCGCGGCGGCGCGCACCGCGGGCGACAGCCGCGATCGTGCGGTGAGGAAACCGTTGTTGACCGCATAGGAGGGCTGCCAGGTCAGCCCGGCGGTCCTGGCCTGCAGCAGGCGTTCCCCGGGGCCGAAGCGGATGTCGCCCAATCGCTTGCGCTCGATCATCGCGCGGACCGCGCCGGGCCCGCCGACGAAGGTCAGCAGCCGGTCGTTGGCGGTGTTGTCCGAATGGGTGAGCGCGCGGGTCAGCAGGTCGCCGACCGTGGTCTGGTAGCCCGCGCCCTTCACCAGCATCGCGATCGGCTGGTGGAACAGCGTCAGGTCTTCCGGACGGACCAGAATCGGTTCGTCGAGCCGCGCCTTGCCCTGGTCGCGCAGGTCGAGCAGCGTGATCGCCACCCATAATTTGCTGACCGATTGCTGCGGCAGCGACAGGCGGCCGCCGGCCTCGACCGTCCACCCCTCGTCGACCGCGCGGATCGCGATCCCGGCCTTGCCCGCGAAGCCGCGGTGCAGCGCGTCGATCGTCGCGGCGAGCTGTGCCGGTGCGGCGCGCGAGACGCGGGGCGCGGGGGGCGGCACGGGGATCGAGACGCTGACCGCGGGCTCGACCGCCGGTGCGTGCGCGCTCTGCGCCGGGCGCGAGGACGTGCCGCAACCGTTGAGCGCGAGCGCCAGGCCGGCCGTTGTCATGAAACGCGCGAAACTCACCGAAACCATGCGTAGAAGTGCCCCGACCGTGCCGGGGCCATCCTTACCCGTTGAGTCATCGCACGAAACCAAAGGTTCCCGCTGCTGCGACGAAGCGCGCGCGATGCGGGGCCAGTGGTTCGGCTGATCATCGGTGGCAGGAGAAGGAGGGCGTCACGGGACCAGCACCGTGTCGACCGCCTCGGGCAACATGTCGGGATAATCGAGCGTATAGTGCAGCCCGCGGCTTTCGTGGCGGTGCAGCGCGCTGCGGACGATCAGATCGGCGGTCTGGAGCAGGTTGCGCAGCTCGATCAGGTCGGGCGTGACGCGGAAATGCTGGTAATATTCGGCGACCTCGTCGGTCAGCAGCTTGATGCGGTGCTGCGCGCGTTCCAGCCGCTTGGTGGTGCGGACGATGCCGACATAATTCCACATGAAGCGGCGGATCTCGGTCCAGGTCTGCTGGATCACGACCTCCTCGTCGGAATCGGTGACGCGGCTTTCGTCCCAGGGGCGGATCGGCGGCGGGACGGGCAGGCTGTCCCAGGCCTCGGCAATGCTGTCCGCCGCGGCCTCGCCGAACACGAAGCATTCGAGCAGTGAGTTGCTGGCCAGCCGGTTGGCGCCGTGGAGCCCGCTCTCGGTGCATTCGCCGGCCGCATAGAGGCCGGGCAGGTCGGTCTTGCCGTGTTCGTCGATGACGATCCCGCCGCAGGTGTAATGCTGCGCCGGCACGACCGGGATCGGCCCCGTCGTCATGTCGATGCCGAGCCCGAGCAGCTTGTCGTGTATGTTCGGGAAGTGGTGCCGGATGAAGTCCGCGGGCATGTGGCTGATGTCGAGATGGACATAGTCAAGCCCGTCGCGCTTGATCTCGGCGTCGATCGCGCGGGCGACCACGTCGCGGGGCGCGAGTTCCATCCGCTCGGGATCGTAATCGGCCATGAACCGCCGCCCGGTGGTCGGGTTGACCAGCCGACCGCCTTCGCCGCGTACCGCCTCGGTGATCAGGAAGTTCTTCACCTCCAGATTATAGAGGCAGGTCGGGTGGAACTGCATCATTTCCATGTTGGAGACGCGGCAGCCTGCGCGCCACGCCATCGCGATTCCGTCGCCGGTCGCGCCGCGTGGCGCGGTCGAGAAGAGATAGGTGCGCCCCGCACCGCCGGTCGCGAGGATCGTCGCGCGCGCGGTGAACAGGTTCACGCTGCCGGTGACCTTGTCGACCGCATAGACGCCCCAGACATGGCCGGCGCCTGAATAGCGACGCTCGTGGCGGCTGGTCGCGAGGTCGATCGCGACCTGGTTGGGGACCAGCGTGATGTTCGGGTGCGCTTCGGCCGCGCGCTGCAGCGCCTCCTGCACCGCCCAGCCGGTGGCGTCGGCGACATGGACGATCCGGCGATGGCTGTGCCCGCCCTCGCGCGTCAGGTGGAGCGCCCCCTTGCCCTCGGCGCCCTCGGTCTCGAAGGGGACGCCGAGCTGTGTCAGCCGCTCGATCGCGGCGGGCGCGCCCTCGACCACCATCTCGACGATCGCGCGGTCGTTGAGGCCGGCGCCGGCGACCATCGTGTCCTCGACATGGTTCTCGAACCGGTCGCCGGGTTCGAGCACCGCGGCGATCCCGCCCTGCGCCCAGGCGGTCGACCCCTCGTTCATCGCGCCCTTCGCCAGCACGGTGACGGTGAAGCGATCCGCCAGGTTGAGCGCCGCGGTGAGCCCAGCGGCGCCCGAGCCGACGATCAGGATGTCGCTGGTCATGCGCTCGTCTCCGGTCCGGTACCGAGGATTGCCGGCGCCTCGCCGCGAATGTTGAGAATGTTGAGACGATGACGCCGTTTTGCGCCGGTGCGACAGGTCGCCATGGACGCCGACGGGCGCGGTGAGCTGATGCGACGGGCGAAGAGACGATCCTGCATTCCGCCGCCTTCGCATAAAAGCGGGGCTGTAGGACAGGGGGGACGACGAGCGGCGTGAAGGCCAGTCGATTTCACCCGGTTACAGCACCAGCAGGGCGCGCAGATTGAGGCTGGTTCTGCAACGATTCTAGGATATTGCTATCGTAACAGGATACCGTGGGGGCGGAATTTGCGACTATATTTGCGTGCGGCGTCGATATCCGTTCTCGTCGCGGGGGCGACGCCCGTCCGTGCCGGAGAGCTGCCGCTCTACCAGCCGGCGCCGGCCTGGGTCGTGCCGGTCTCGCTCGCCGAGGTCACCAAGGCCGGTACGACCGCGTCGCCGATCGTCATCTTCGACATCCAGCAGCGGATCGAGAATGGCCGGCTCTGGTCGTACAGTGACGGCGCGACCCGGATCACGTCGCCCGAAATTCTCGCACAGGCGGCCACGCTCGTCCTGCCTTGGGCGCCCGACAAGGGCGACCTGACGATCCACGAGCTGTCGATCCAGCGCGGTGCCGAGCGGATCGACCTGCTGGCCAAGGGGCAGAAGTTCACCGTGATCCGCCGCGAGGAATCGCTCGAGCAGCGGATGCTGACCGGCGTGCTGACCGCGACGATGGCGGTCGAGGGGCTGCAGGTCGGCGATATCCTGCGGCTGCGCTCGTCGACGAGTTCGAAGGACGACGCGCTCGGCGGCCGGGTGCAGGACGTCGCGCCGATCGTCGCCGCGCCGGCGCAGGTCGGCTTCGCCCGCGTCAAAGTGTCGTGGCCGGTCGCCGCCGCGCCGCATTGGAAGCTGCTGGCGACCGGCGTGACCGCCGCGCCCGTCCGCCGCGGGCAATATGCCGAGCTCACCCTGGCCCTGCCGGCCGCGAAGCAGCCCGAGATGCCCGAGGACCCACCCGGCCGCTATCGCCACGAACCGATGCTCGAAGTGGCGACCTTCGCCGACTGGGCCGATGTGTCGCGGACCTTCGCGCCGCTCTACGCCACCGACGGCACGATCGCGCCCGGCAGCCCGCTGGCGCGCGAGGTCGCCGCGATCAAGGCGGCGGACGCGTCGCCGATCGGTCGTGCGCAACGTGCGCTCGAACTCGTGCAGGACAAGATCCGCTATCTCGCGGTGGGGATGGATGGCGGCAATTACGTCCCGCAAAAGCCGGCCAAGACCTGGGACCTGCGCTACGGCGACTGCAAGGCGAAGACCGTGCTGCTGCTGTCGATCCTGCACGCGCTCGACATCGAGGCGGACCCGGTGCTCGCGAATGTCGGGATGGGCGACCTGGTGCCCGAACGACTGCCGAGCGCGGCGGCGTTCAACCACGTCTTCGTTCGCGCCAGGGTCGGCGGCGAGACGCTGTGGCTGGACGGCACGGCATCGGGATCGCGGCTGAGCGATATCCACGACACGCCGGGCGTCGGCCATGTCCTGCCGATCAGTGCGGCGGGTGCGACGCTCGTCACACTCGAAACGCATCCGAACGCGCGCCCGATCGTCGACCTGACGGTGGATGCCGACGAGAGCGCCAGCGTCGACCTGCCCAGCGCCTTCGTCGCCACCGCGGTGGTGCAGGGACCGCCCGCGTCGATGCTGACGCTCGCCAAGAGCCAGATGGCGGAGAAAGAGCAGCGCGACGCGGTCGGCCAGTTCCTGATGGGGTTCATCGGCGAGGCGCAGTTCAGCGACGCGTCGATCCTGCCCGATCCGGTGGCGGGAACCGTGACGCTGAAGGCGCACGGCGTGGTCGGCACCGCGTGGCGCACCGAGGATCGGCTGCGCAAGCGCGGGGTGACCCGGCTGGTCGATCAGATGAATTTTGCGCCCGATCGCAGCAAGACCAGCTGGGCGGCAATCCCCGTCGCGGTGACCCAGCCGGCGGGAATGCGCTATCGCCTGCGCCTGCGGTTGCCCGATGGCGGCCGCGGGTTCGCGATCGAGGGCGTGCCCGATCTCAAGGCCCGCGTCGCGGGGTATGACGTGGCGCGCACCGCCAGCCTGGCGGGCGGCGTCTTCACGCTCGACGAACGGATCGATTCGCTCGGCGGCGAGATCCCGGCCGCGCGCCTGCCCGCCGAGCGCGACGCCTTTGCGACCGCCAAGGCGCGGGCGCCGCGGCTCGTCGCACCGGCGGATACCCGCCGGCGCTGGGATATCGACCGGGTCGATCCGGCGGGCGCCACGCAGGTCCAGGCGATACGCACCGTGTTCGCCAAGGCGATCGCCGACGATACCGACGGGACCAGCGGCTATACCAGCCGGGCCTCGCTGCTGAACGGGATCGCCGACCGCCGCGGGGCGCTGGCCGACCTGACCCGCGCGATCGCGATCGCGCCGTCGGTCGACCTGTATCTCGCACGCGCCGATACCTTCTATGCGCTCGACGACCTGACGGCGGCGGCGTCCGATGCGGAGGCGGCGCGGGCGCTCGATCCGTCGTCGCCGGGAGCGATCAACGCGATCGCCACGATGAAGGCCGAACGCGGCGACCTTCCCGGTGCGGTCGCGCTGTTCGACGAGCGGATCGCGATCGGCGGCACGACGCGCGATTCGTACCGCCAGGCCAAGGCCAGCATGGTGTCGGAGTTCGGCACCGCGGCGGACGCGCTGGCGCTGTACGATGCGTTGATCGCGGAGAAGCCCGGGTCGCCGTCGCTGCTCAATGCGCGGTGCTGGACCAAGGGCATCCGGTCGGTGATGCTCGATACCGCGCTCAAGGACTGCACGCGCTCGATCGAGCTCAGCAGCGATACCAGCGCTGCGCTCGATAGCCGCGCGCTGATCTGGTACCGGATGGGCCGGTACGACGACGCGCTCGCCGATCTCGACGCGGTGCTGGCAAGTGCGCCCGGACAGGCGCCGTCGCATTTCCTGCGCGGCGTCGTGCTCCGGCAACTCCACCGCGAGGCGGATGCGGCGCGCGACCTGACCCTGGCGCGGCGCATGATGCCGAGCGTCGACCGGCAATATGCACGCTACGGGATCAAGACGTCGTAGCCGCTCGTACCGTGTAAGGTCGTTGGCCGGGACGGGCAGCCTGTTCGTCAGCGCGCCCGGGCCGGGCAGTTCGGTGGCGCTGTCGGGGTGATCGGGCTGGCGATCTTCCTGATCGTGCTGCGTGCGGCGCGGCAGGCGCAACCGGGATTATCGGACCGCGGCGTCTGACCGGATAAGCATCGAAATCGATCAGTATCGGGCTGGTTCGTCGTGAGCGAGCCCTGTATCCTGTGTGTTCTTCCGACGAGGAGCGCGCGATGAAACTGCTGGTTTCCCTACTCCTGATCGGCACGCCGGCGCTGGTCGAGGCGCAGGCGTTCCAGCCGAGCATGCCGCCGGCTCCCGCGTTCGACACGGCGCGTCGGCTGGACGGGGTGTTCAACTATGTCCGGTCCAACGACACGCCGACGATGCGGGCGCAGAAGCTGCGGCGGGCGATCGCGCTGCGCGAGGAGGCGGCGGTACTGCTCGCGAATGACGGCGGGACGCTGAGCGACCACAACCGCGCCTATGTGCGGCGCAAGGCACTGAACATCCTGGACGGCAGCCGCTAGCGACTCATGCCTCGCGCCACGTTCCGGGCGCGAGATCGTCGAGCGACCAGGCGCCGATCCGCCAGCGCACCAGCCGCAGCGTCGGCAGCCCCACCGCGGCGGTCATGCGGCGGACCTGGCGGTTGCGGCCCTCGCGGATCGTCAGGGTCAGCCAGCTGTCGGGGATGCTTTTCCGCACGCGGATCGGCGGATCGCGTGGCCACAAGGCGGGGGGATCGATCCGCTCGGCCTCGGCGGGGAGCGTCGGGCCGTCCTTGAGCGTGACACCGCGGCGGAGCGAATCGAGCTGCGTCTGGCCGGGTTCGCCCTCGACCTGCACCAGATAGGTCTTCTCGGTCTTGAACCGCGGGTCCGCGATCCGCGCCTGTAAACGCCCGTCGTCGGTCAGCAGCAGCAGACCCTCGCTGTCGCGGTCGAGCCGCCCCGCGGGATAGACGCCGGGCACGGTGATGAACTCCGCGAGCGTCTTGCGGCCGCTGCCCTCGTCGGTGAACTGCGACAGGACGTCGTAGGGCTTGTTGAACAGCAGCAGCATCGCGCGCCGATCAGGCCGCGTTGGCGGCCCGGGTGAGGCTGAGGAACACGTCCTCGAGATCGGGTTCCTTGGTCGAGACGTCGACGATGCCGAATCCGCTGCCCTGGATCGCGGCGAGCACTTCGCCCGCGTTGACGCGGTCCTTGGCGTAGGTGATCTCGAGCGTGCGCGCGCCTTTCAGCGCGATCTTGCGGAAGCAGATGTTGCTGGGCACGTCGGTCACGTCGCGGTCGACGGTCACCGCGACGATCTTCTCCTGCGCCTTGCCGACCAGTTCGCGCGTCGGTTCGTTGGCGATGAGGCGGCCGTTGTTGATGATCGCGATCCGGTCGCACAACTCCTCGGCTTCCTCGAGGTAATGCGTGGTCAGCACCACGGTGACGCCCGCGGCGTTGAGGCTGCGGACGTACGACCAGAGCTGCTGGCGGAGTTCGATGTCGACGCCCGCGGTCGGCTCGTCGAGCACGAGGACGGGCGGCGAATGCACCATTGCCTTTGCGACCATCAGGCGCCGCTTCATGCCCCCCGACAGCGTGCGCGCATAGGCATGCGCCTTGTCCTCGAGATGCACCGCGCGGAGCAGTTCCATCGTCCGGCGCTTCGCCTTGGGGACGCCGTAGAGGCCGGCCTGGATCTCGAGCGTCTCGAACGGCGAGAAGAACGGATCGAACAGGATCTCCTGGTTGACGATGCCGATCGACGCCTTGGCGTTGCGCGGGTGCGCGTCGATGTCGAAGCCCCAGATCGATGCGGTGCCGTCGGTCTTGTTGACGAGGCCCGCGAGCGTGTTGATCAGCGTCGACTTGCCCGCGCCGTTGGGCCCCAGCAGCCCGAAGATCTGGCCGCGGGGCACGTCGAACGTCACCCCGTCGAGCGCGCGCTTGCCGCCCGCATAGGTCTTGCAGAGATTCGAGATGGCGATCGCGGCTTCGGTCATGGCTCCGCCATAGCGGGAGGCGTCGGGAAGGTCATCCCCACGGTGGCAGAATGGTTCGCGCAGAGGCGCAGAGGACGCAGAGATGCCTGTCCTTGTCGCGAAGCGACCGTTTCATCCGTGAGTTGCGCGTACGAAGCCCGTTCCGGGCGAAAGACCTCTGCGTCCTCCGCGCCTCTGCGCGAACAAAATCCTTCTTTCTTCATCGGCCGCATGACGCTATCCGCAGCCCATGCATCCGCCGCTCGAAACCACCCGCGTCTCCCACGCCCGCGTTGCCTGTGACGGCGCCAGCGATATTCCCGGCGGCGCAGCGCTCGGCCATCCGCGCGTCTGGTTGCAGATCGACGAGACCGGCTATGTCGATTGCGGCTATTGCGACCGCCGCTTCATCCTGATCGGCGGCGCCGCCGACGGCGTCGACCAGGCGACCTTGCGCGACCATGGGGATGGCGCGGGCCGTTAAGGCTCTTATATCTGCAGCATGATAGCTGCAGATCCCCGCTCGTTCCTCTACCGCACGCTCGATCCCGAACAGGCGCAGGCCCTCACCGCCAAGGCGCTGGGCCAGGCCGATGACGGCGAACTCTATCTCCAGTATCGCAAGGCCGAAGCGTTCGGCTTCGACGACGGCCGGCTGAAGACCGCGAGCTATGACACGACGTCGGGCTTCGGCCTGCGCGCGGTGTCGGGCGAGATGACCGCGTTCGCGCACGCCAACGAGATGACGCCGGCGGCGATCCGTCGCGCGGCCGAGACGATGACGCTGATCGAGCCGAGCACGGCGACGAAATCCGGCCCGCCCCAGGGCACCAACCGCCATCTCTACACTGCCGCCGATCCGCTCGACCTGGTGCCGTTCGCCGACAAGGTGAACCTCTGCCAGACGATCGACGCCGCCGCGCGCGCGCGCGACCCGCGCGTCGCGCAGGTGTCCGTCAACCTGTCGGGGACGTGGAGCGTGGTCGAGATCGTCCGCGCCGACGGCTTCGTCGCGACCGACGTGCGGCCGCTGGTGCGGCTGAACGTGACGATCGTCGCCGAGCAGAATGGCCGCCGCGAGACCGGCAGCTACGGGATCGGCGGGCGGTATCTCTACGACGACCTGTTCAGCCCCGAGACCTACAACCGCGCGATCGACGAGGCGCTGGCCCAGGCGCTGGTCAATCTCGAGTCGATCGCAGCGCCCGCGGGCGAGATGACCGTGCTGCTCGGAAACGGCTGGCCGGGCATCCTGCTGCACGAGGCGATCGGCCACGGGCTCGAGGGCGATTTCAACCGCAAGGGCACGAGCGCGTTTTCGGGGCGGATCGGCGAGCGGGTTGCGGCCGAAGGCGTCACCGTGGTCGATGACGGCTCGCTCCCCGACCGACGCGGCTCGCTGTCGATCGACGACGAGGGCACACCGACGCGCGAGACCGTGCTGATCGAGGATGGTATCCTCAAGGGCTATATGCAGGACCGCCTCAATGCGCGGCTGATGGGCGTCGAGGCGACCGGCAACGGCCGCCGCGAGAGCTTCTCGCACGCGCCGATGCCGCGGATGACCAACACCTTCATGAAGGCGGGCAAGGACGATCCGGCCGAGCTGCTCGCCCGCGTCAAGAAGGGCATCTTCGCCAAGGCGTTCGGCGGCGGGCAGGTCGACATCGTGTCGGGGAAGTTCGTGTTCAGCTGCACCGAGGCGTATCTGATCGAGGACGGCAAGCTGGGCGCGCCGATCAAGGGCGCGACGCTGATCGGCGACGGGCCGAGCTCGTTGACGCGGGTGCGGGGGATCGGCAACGACTTCGCGCTCGACGAGGGGATCGGGATGTGCGGCAAGGCGGGACAGAGCGTGCCGGCGGGCGTGGGGCAGCCGACCTTGCTGGTCGACGGGCTGACGGTCGGCGGGACTGCTGCGGCCTGATCTCCCGTCGTCCGGGGCGGTAGGAAGGTTGGTTCACGCAAAGCCGCGAAGACGAAGGTGTTGCGTTCGTCGCGAAGCGACCTTCCGAGCCTCGATGGGTATGAGACAGCGCCCGTTCCGGGCGGGACATCGTTGAGTCTTCGCGGCTTTGCGTGAAAACACCTTCTTTAGTCGAGGTTTGCGCTCAGAAGCCGTTGACCAGGAAGTCGATGGCGCCTTTGATCTCGTATTCGTGGACTTGCAACGAACCAACGCTGCTACCCAACTGTCGCCTGTACACAGCGCGAAGGAATTGCGTGCCGACCCGGTAGCTGATGCCGTCCAGCATCACGAGCGGGTTTAGCCGGGACTTTGATACCGATGGATCCTCCGGATCGCGCAACGGGGCCACGACCCGCGAGCCCATTTCATCGAGCAGATCGCTCTGGCAGTCGACAACCAGGCCGTAGCCTTCGATCCGGTAGACGTTGAACTGCGCCATTCAGAGCGTTTCGAGGTCGGACAGCGGGATCCCGTTTTCGTCGATCCATGCGTTGTGCGCCGAGATCCAGTCGCGGTTCTCGGCCTTCCACCGTCGTTCGTGCTCGGTCTTTACCGCAGCGCGCAAGGCGTCCTCGGTCACGCGCGACAGATTGATCCCGGCATCGCGCGCGGCGGCGACGACGTCGGGATCGATCGAGAGGTTGACGGATTTGCGCTTGCTCGCGCGGATCACATCCTGTTTCATGCGCACAGGCTATGCGCGTGATCGACGCGCGTCAATCGGAGCGGTCCCCATGCAATTCTTCGACGCGCTCAACGACGATCACCGCGCGTTCGTCGCGCGGCAGGCGGTGTTCTTCGTCGCGACCGCGGCGCCCGATGCGCGGATCAATCTCAGTCCCAAGGGGATGGACAGTTTCCGCGTGCTCGATGCGAACAGCGTTGCATATCTCGATGTCGGCGGGTCGGGGAACGAGACGCAGGCGCATCTCGCCGCCGACGGGCGCATCACGATCATGTTCTGCGCGTTCGACCGGCCGGCGCTGATCTTTCGGATCTATGGCCGGGGGCGCGCGGTGCTGCCGCAGGATGCGGAGTGGGATGCCCTATATACGCGGTTCACGCCGCTGCCGGGCACGCGGCAGATCTTCGTGATCGCGGTCGACCAGGTGCAGACGAGCTGCGGCTGGGGCGTGCCGGTCATGACGCTGGAGCGCGAACGCCAGACGCTGTCCAAATACCACAGCAACCAGAGCCGGGCCGATCGCCTCGCCGAATGGGCCGAGCATACGCACAGCATCGACGGGCTGCCGCTGCGCGTGCCAACGATCGCGCCCTAGGGCTGCCTCAATTTAAGGCAGTTTCGTTACGCTGCCCGATTTTTTACCGCGACCTCACCCCGTTTTGCCCCAACCGACCGCCCAACGCCCTCGTGCGCGCGATTGGCACGATCGTTGCGACGCAGCAGCCGTGCAACTGGGGAAGGGGGCGCGATGAAACTCGTCATTGCCATCATCAAGCCGTTCAAATTGGACGAGGTCCGCGAAGCGCTGACGGGAATCGGGGTCGCCGGCATGACCGTCACCGAGGTCAAGGGTTTCGGGCGCCAGAAGGGCCAGACCGAGATCTACCGCGGCGCCGAGTACAGCACCAATATGGTGCCCAAGATCAAGATCGAGGTGGTCTGCGCCTCCGACCTCGCCGACCGCGTCGTCGAGACGGTCCAGGCCTCGGCCAACACCGGCGCGATCGGCGACGGCAAGATCTTCGTGCTCGACGTCGCACAGGCGGTGCGCATCCGCACCGGCGAAACCGACGATTCCGCGCTCTGAGGGGGGACAGAATGAAGCACGCATTGAAATTGGCCGTCGGGCTCGGGGCGACGATGGTCGCCGCCGCCCCCGCATGGGCGCAAGCCGCCGCCGCACCCGTCGTGGCGACCGTCAACAAGGGCGATACCGCCTGGATGATGACGTCGACGGTGCTCGTCCTGATGATGATCCTGCCGGGTCTCGCGCTGTTCTATGGTGGCCTCACGCGGTCGAAGAACATGCTGTCGACCATGACGCAGATCGGCGCGGTCGCGTGTCTCGCGATGCTGATCTGGGTGATGTACGGCTACAGCCTCGCCTTTGGTCCCGACGTGTCGTCGGGCTTCCTCAGCAACTTCGTCTCCAGCCTCGACAAGGCGTTCCTCGCGGGCGTCACGCCCGCCAGCCAGGCGGCGACCTTCACCGCGGGCGTCGAGATCCCCGAATACGTGTTCATCTGCTTCCAGATGACGTTCGCGGCGATCACGATCGCGCTGGTGCTGGGCTCGGTCGTCGAGCGGATGAAGTTCTCGGCGGTGATGGTGTTCGCGCTGGTGTGGCTGACGATCGTGTATTTCCCGATCGCGCACATGGTGTGGGCATCGAGCGGCTTCTTCTTCAAGGCGGGCGCGCTCGATTTCGCCGGCGGGACCGTGGTGCACATCAACGCCGGCGTCTCGGCGCTGGTGGCCGCGCTCTTCCTCGGCAAGCGCATCGGATACCCGAAGGAGCCGATGGCGCCGCACTCGCTGGTCATGACCGGGATCGGCACCGGGCTGCTCTGGGTGGGCTGGTTCGGCTTCAACGCCGGCTCGGCGCTCGAAGCCAATGGCTCGGCAGGCCTGGCGATGATCAACACCTTCGTCGCGACCGCCTCGGCCGCCCTGTTCTGGATGCTCGCCGAGAAGCTCTCGGGGCACAAGGGTTCGGCGCTGGGCTTCTGCTCGGGCATCGTCGCAGGGCTGGTCGCGGTCACCCCGGCGGCGGGCAATTCGGGTCCGTTCGGCGCGATCGTGCTGGGGGCCGTCGCCTCGATCGTCTGCTTCCTCGCGGTGTCGAAGCTCAAGCCCAAGCTCGGCTATGACGACAGCCTCGACGCGTTCGGCATCCATGGCATCGGCGGGATGATCGGCGCGATCGGCACGGGCATCGTCTACGCGCCGTCGCTCGGCGGCCCGGGTGCCGCCGACTATGCGATGGGTGCGAAGCTGCTGGTGCAGATCGAAGCGGTGCTGACGACGATCGTCTGGGCCTCGGTCGGCACGGTCATCGCGATCCTCATCGCCAAGGCAGTCACCGGTCTGCGCGTCTCTCCCGAAGTCGAGGTCGAGGGTCTCGACATCGGCGAGCATGGCGAGCGCGCCTATAACTGATCGGGAGCGGGCCGAAAGCGCCCGCACCCCACCGACGTTCCTCCTGCGGACGACCTTGGCTCGGTACGGCAACGTACCGGGCCATTTTTTTTGGCGGAGTGATGTGGGGAGGTGGAGCGATGAGGACGGTCGAGTTGGCTCCGGCTCGCGGTCCGCCCCACCCACGCCGTCATCCTGAACTCGTTTCAGGATCCACCGGGCGGCGGGCGATGCGTCTCATCTGCGAGCGCTGCGCTCGCGGACATCTGGATGCTGAAACGAGTTCAGCATGACGGGGGCGGCTTGGCCCTTTCGCGAATCCCAACGCCCCCGCGAAAACCTCAGGGCGCCAGCCGCCGGATATCGAGCACGTCGATTCCGGTCAGGGTCACCGCGCCGAGCGCGCGGTCGTTGGTCTCGACGAGGATGCCGCCCGCGGTCGAGCGGATGTCGCGCCAGGCGACTTCGCGGACGACGAGCCGGCGGCGCAGACGCCTTGCCGCTGCGACGCGGCCGTCGCCGCTCATCGCGAGCGCGCCCTGGCCGTCGGCGCCGACCACCGCACCGCGGACCGCGAAGCCGCGCAAGGCAGCTTCGGTGGCCTCGGCGACTTCCTCTGGCGTGTCGATCCGCACCGGGCGACGCAGCGCGCGCCACGTAACGCCGGCCCCGCCCAGCACCACCAACGCGGCCGCACCCGCGGCCGGCACGATCCAGTTCATCGCGGTCCTGCGAGCGCGTCCAGCATCGTGCGGATGGTGCTTAGGTCGTAGCCCGCGCCCTCGGCCTGCGCGACGAGCAGGTCGGGGTTGCGGCCGGACTTGGCGGCGGCCAGCGCCCAGAGGTTGCAGCTGCGCGTGCCCGAGCGGCAATAGGCGAGCACAGGCCCCTTGGCCTCGACGAGGGCCTCGGCCATCGCGTCGAGTTGCGGATGCGAGAAGCCCGCATGCGTCACGGGAATCGCGACATAGGCGAGCCCTGCGGCCTCTGCCGCCGCCTGGATCTCGGCGCCCGAGGGCTGGCCCGATTCCTCGTCGTCGGGGCGGTTGTTGACGATCGTCTTGAACCCCGCCGCGGCGATGGTAGCGACGTCGGCGACCGTGATCTGCGGCGCGACCGAAAGGCTGTCGTTGACGGTACGGATCATGCGAAGTCCCGGATCACCTGGAGGAAAGCGTCGCCATAGGCGTCGAGCTTGCGCGCGCCAATGCCCGACAGCATCGCGAGTTCGGCGCCGCTCGCCGGGCGCACCCGCGCCATGTCGCGCAGCACCGAATCGTGGAAGATGACGTAAGGCGGCACCCCGCCGTCCTTGGCCAGATCGCGGCGGCGCAGGCGCAATGCCTCGAACAGCGGATCGTCGACCGGGTTGGGCACCGCGCCCGGCGCCGCCTTGCGCCGGCGTTCGCGTTTGGGCGGCACGATGATCGAGACCGTCGCCTCGCCCTTGAGGATCGCCTTGGCCGCGGGGCCGAATTCGAGGCCGCCATGCGGGTTGGTCCTGAGCGCATCCTTGATCATCAGCGCGCGTGCGACGGGCTTGAGCAGCGCGGTCTCGTCGCCCTCGACGATGCCGTAGACCGACAACGCCTCGTGCCCGTTCATCAGGCTTCGCTCGGACGAGACGCCGGTCAGGATACCCTCGATATAGCCGACGCCGAACATCTGACCCGTCCGGAACACCGCAGACAGGAATTTGCGCGCGGTCTCGGTGGCGTCGACCGCGTCGACATTGCCGAGGCAATTGTCGCAATTGCCGCAATCCTCGGCGCGGTCCTCGCCGAAATGCTTGAGCAGGATGCGGCGGCGGCACCCCGCGGTCTCGACGAGGCCGCCGAGCGCGGTCAGCCGGGTGCGCTCGCCGGCCTGCCGCTCGGGCTCGACCTCGCCGATGCGTTGCCGGGCGCGCGCGAAATCCTCGGCGCCCCAGAAGAGATGCGCGATCGCGGGGTCGCCGTCGCGGCCGGCGCGGCCGGTTTCCTGGTAATAGGCCTCGATCGACTTGGGCAGCCCGGCATGCGCGACGAACCGCACGTCGGGCTTGTCGATCCCCATCCCGAACGCGACCGTGGCGCAGATCACCATGTCCTCGGAGGCGACGAAATCGGCCTGGTTCTTCGCGCGGATGTGCGGGTCGAGCCCGGCATGATAGGCGCGCGTCGGGCGACCGGTGCGGCCCAATGCCTCGGCGAGCTTCTCGGTCGCGGCGCGGGTCTGCGCATAGACGATGCCGGGGCCGGGGATCTTGGCGACGATGTCGGCGATCTGGCGGTTGACGTTGTCGCGCGGCGAGATCGCATAGCGGATGTTGGGGCGGTCGAACCCCGAGATGATCAGCCCGTCCTTGGGCAGGCCGAGCTGGTCGAGGATGTCGGCGCGGGTATGCGCGTCGGCGGTCGCGGTGAGTGCGAGCCGCGGCACGTCGGGGAAGCTGTCGAGCAGCGGGCGCAGCAGCCGGTAGTCGGGGCGGAAGTCGTGGCCCCATTCGCTGACGCAGTGCGCCTCGTCGATCGCGAACAGCGAGAGCTTCGCCTGGCCGAGCAGGTTGCGGAAGCTCTCGTTCGAGGCACGCTCGGGGGCGACGTAGAGCAGGTCGAGCTCGCCCGCGCGGAACCGGGCGATCGTCTCCTCGCGATTGGTGTCGACGCTGGTCAGCGTCGCGGCGCGGATGCCGACCGCGGTCGCGGCGCGGAGCTGGTCGTGCATCAGCGCGATCAGCGGCGAGACGACGACGCAGGTCCCCTCGAGCATCGTCGCGGGCAGCTGGTAGCAAAGCGACTTGCCAGCACCCGTCGGCATCACCGCGAGCGTGCGTTCGCCCGCGAGCACGCGGTCGACGACGTCGCGCTGCACCCCGCGAAAGTCGGGAAAACCAAAGATGCGCTGCAGATCGGGAAGGGGGTCGAGCATTGCCAAGCGATCTAGGGCGCGCACGCACTCCCGTCGAGGGCAGGCGACAGGCAGGGCCTCCCGATTGTCGTTGCGAATGCGAGACGACCTGCGACAACGCCGGGGTCCTTTCGTGGAGACGTCATGGTGGTTGGCTCTGGTTTGCGCGTCGGTGCTGCGGCGTTTCTCGTGGCGGGCAGTGCGGCGGCTGCTGCCGACAAGGTGGCACCGGTCCGCGACGTTCCGGTCGGCGGGATGATCGCGGCGACGATCGACGGGACTCCGGTGAGCCTGCGCGTCGACCCCGCGGCACCGGGGCTGGTGCTGGTCACCGCTGCCACCGCAGAGCGGCTCGCGCTGAAGAGCGGGGCGCTGGGCCTCGGCTATGCGGTCGGCGGGCAGGGCGCGATGCAGGCGACGACGGTCAGGCCGATGACGTTCGGCGCGGTGGCCGTGAAGCGGCGGATCGGTTTCCCCAGCCGCAAGCATGACAGCAAGGACCAACGCTGGATCGGGCGCGCCTATGCGAATGTCGGCGATGGCAGCATCGGGCCGGGATCACTGCCCGAACCCGTCGTGCGCATCGCGTTGCGCGCGCCGCACGCCGGCGAGCGGACCGTCGCACTGCCGCTGGTCGACGGGGGCGGCCTGTTCGGGCGGCTGTCGGGCGAATTCGCGCAGGTGACGATCGGCGGGCAACCGGTGCGTGTCCGCTTCGACCCCTATCATCCGCGCACCACGGTGACCGCGAACGCCGCAACGCTGATCGCGACGGCGCAGGGCGGGACCATGGCCGGCACCAGCGTGCCCGTCGAGATCGCGTTCGGCATCGCGCGGCCGGTGCGGACGATGACGCTGGCGAGGCCACTCGCCGTCGGTCCGCTGGCGATATCGACGCTCGGCGTGCGCACCGCCGACGTCGGCAGCGCGGCGTCGATCCCCGAGGCCGACGCGCCGCCGCCCGACCCGGACGAGATCGTCGTCACCGCCAGGGGCAAGCGCGACCCGAAGCGCGACCGGCTGACGCTCGGCGCGGATGTGCTCGACCGGTGTTCGGGAATCGTGTTTGACCAGGGGCAAAAAGAGGTGCGGCTGACCTGTGGGTGATTTCCTACCGTTCGTCCTGAGTGGCCATTGAGCGAAGCCGAAATGGCGTATCGAAGGACAGGTTCTGCGCGCCAACCTGTCCTTCGATACGGGTCTTCGACTTCGCTCAGCCCCTACTCAGGACGAACGGAAGGGGATTACTTAGCTCTCTTGCTAATTAGCCGTATCGCTAATAAAATCCCGCCATGGACTCGGTCTTCGACGCTCTCGCGCATCCGACGCGCCGCCGCATCCTTGAGCTGCTGAAACGCGGCGCGATGACCGCGGGGCAGCTGGCCGACGCGTTCGCGGTGTCGAAGCCGACCATGTCGAACCATTTCGCCAAGCTGAAGGCCGCCGGGCTGATCCAGGCCGAACAGCGGGGCACGTCGATCGTCTATTCGCTCGACCTGTCGGTGATGGAGGAAGTGGTGATGGGGTTCATGGGCCGGCTGGGCGTCGGCGATACGCAGGGGGACATATGCGCTACCGAAACCTCGTATTTGCCTCGGCGCTGACCGCCGCCGCGCTGGCCGTCGTCGCCGCGGTCGCGCTGGAGCGGCTGCCGGCGGGTACGCAGCTCCCGACGCATTGGGGTGCGGATGGGATGGCGGACCGCTTTGCCGATGCCGGCACCGCCTTGTTCATGCCGGTCGGGCTGACGATCCTCGTATCGCTGGTGATGGCCTCGCTGCCGTCGCTGGAGCCGTTGCAGGACAAGCTGGCGCAGTCTGCGCCGCTCTACCGGACCGCCTGGGCTGGGCTGCTCGGGCTTATGTCGCTGGTCGAGGCGATGGTCGCTGGACCCGCTTTCGGGATCGCGCTGCCCGCGACGACGATCCTGGCGGGGATGGGGGTGTTCTTCGTCGCGCTCGGCAACGTGCTGCCGAAATCGCGGCCAGGCTTCTTCGTCGGCATCCGTACGCCGTGGACGATTACCGATCCCGACAACTGGATCGCGACGCATCGCTATGGTGGGCGGATCATGATGGCGGCGGGGTTCGCGCTGGTGGTGTTCGCCGCAGCGCCGATGCGCGGCGAGACGCGCGCGTCGTTCGTCATCGCCATCCTACTGGTGACGGTCGCGACGCCGGTGCTCTATTCGTTCTTCTACTGGCGGACGTCGCGGCGAGCCTAGCGCTCGCCTGTCCGCACCCTTCCCACCCGGCTGCGCCGGGCGGGCCCCTTCCCTCTCTCGACGGGAGAGGGAGAGACGCCGAAGGCGGTGATGGGTGAGGGCAGAGTTGCTGCCCCGCTTATTCCGCCGCCAGCGCGGTCTCGTCGCGTTCCTGTGCCTGGCGCGCCCACATTTCGGCGTAGATGCCGCCGCGGCGGAGCAGTTCGGCGTGGGTGCCGGTCTCGGCGACGTGGCCGGCGTCGAGCACGACGATCTGGTCGGCATGGACCACGGTCGACAGCCGGTGCGCGATGACGATCGTGGTGCGCCCGCGCTCGATGCGCTCCAGCGTCTCGAGGATCTCCGCCTCGGTACGGCTGTCGAGCGCGCTGGTCGCCTCGTCGAGGATCAGGATCGGCGGGTTCTTGAGTAGCGTGCGCGCGATCGCGACGCGTTGCTTCTCGCCGCCCGACAGCTTCAGCCCGCGTTCGCCGACACGGGTGTCATAGCCCTGCGGCTGGCGTTCGATGAACGCGGATATCGCGGCGCCGCGCGCGGCCTCCTCGATCTCGGGGGTGTCGGCGCCTTCGCGGCCATAGGCGATGTTGTAGCCGATCGTGTCGTTGAACAGCACGGTGTCCTGCGGCACGATGCCGATCGCGGCGCGCAAGGACGCCTGCGTCACCTGCGCGATGTCCTGCCCGTCGACGGTGATCCGCCCGCCGTTCAGATCGTAGAAGCGGTAGAGCAGCCGCGCGAGCGTCGACTTTCCCGCACCCGAGCGGCCGACGACCGCACAGGTCGTACCCGCGGGGACGTCGAGCGTCAGGTCGGTCAGAATCGGGCGTTCGGCGTCATAGCCGAACGAGACATGCTCGAACCGGACATGCCCGGTCGTGACCGCGAGAACGCCGGCGTTCGGCGCGTCGCGGATCGTCGCAGGCGTGTCGATCAGGTCGAACATCGCCGCCATGTCGAGCGCACCCTGGCGGATCGTGCGATAGACCATGCCGAGCAGGTCGAGCGGGCGGAACAGCTGCGCGAGCAGCGTCGACACGAACACGACGTCGCCCGCCGACGCGGTGCCGCGGCTCCACTGCCACACGACATAGGCCATGCCGCCCGCGAGCATCACGTTAGTGATCGCGGCTTGGCCGAGGTTGAGCCAGGCGAGCGAGTTCTCGCTCTTCACTGCGGCCTCGGCATAGGCGGCGATCGCATTGTCGTAGCGCTTCGCCTCACGCTCCTCGGCGCCGAAATATTTGACCGTCTCGAAGTTCAGGAGCGAATCGACCGCGTGCGCGACTGCGCCGGTATCGAGGTCGTTCATCCGTGCGCGCAGCGCGTTGCGCCAGTCGGTGACCATCCGCGTGAAGAGGATGTAGCCGACGACCATGACCACCGTGGCGACGACGAGCGGCCAGCCGAACTTCGTCCAGAACAGGCCGAGCACCAGCACCAGCTCGAACAGTGTCGGCGCGATGTTGAACAGCAGGAAATAGAGCATCGTGTCGATGCTCTTGGTGCCGCGCTCGACGACCTTTGTGACTGCGCCGGTGCGGCGAGACAGATGGAAGTCGAGGCTCAGCGCGTGGAGGTGGCGGAACACGGTCGCGGCCAGCCGGCGGGTCGCATCCTGCCCGACGCGCTCGAACACCGCGTTGCGCAAATTGTCGAACAACGTCGTGCCGAAGCGTGACGCGGCATAACCGACCACCAGCAGCACGACGAGCGTCAGCGCGCTGCGATCGGTCCCGGCCATGCGGTCGACCGCGTATTTGAGCGTGAAGGCGGCGCCGAACACCTGGATCAGCTTCGACGCGATCACCAGCAGCATCGCGACGACGATGCGCGCCTTCAGCTTCGGCTGCCCCGACGGCCACAGGAACGGCAGGAACCGCCGGAGCGTGGGAAGCAGCGGCTGGTCGGCGCGCGTCGAAGTGGTGGTGTCAGGTGGCATCGGTGCATCGGATGTAGGCGCAGTCAAGTCGCCGCGAAAGCAGTTGGGGGAACAATCCTGCCGTTTCGTCGCTTCTACCCATCACAGGAGACGAACATGGAACCGCTGTTCTACGTCATGGCTATCATGGGTTGCGGCGACGGGAACGTCCAGTGCACCGAGGCCCGGATCGTCCCCGCCCGCTACGAGTCGATGGCACAGTGCCGCGCGGCGCTGCCGACGCAGCTGGCGCAGAATACCGACGTGCCGTATCCGATGATCGGCGCGAACTGCCGGACCGCGGGGTCGCAGATCGCGGTGTCGGCCAAGGCTAAGCCGCAGGGGTAATAACCCCTCGTCATGCCGGGCTTGTTCCGGCACCCACTGCTCCGCGCGTTCTATCCGCTCGAGTTTGCGACACGGTGGGCCCCGGAACCAGTCCGGGGTAAAGGAATCTACCGGGGTCGCGTCCACAATACAGGGTCGCGTGGCGTGCGGGGATAGAGCTTTTCCCTCGATGCCGCTTCGCGAGCCGCTCGCGCGATGAAACCGACCTTCTGCAGCCCCGATGTCGTGACGCGGTGGTCCCACGCATGTTCGCCGCGCGCCGCCACCTCGCGGCCGATCGCGCCGTAAATTCCCGCCGCCGCCAGTACCGCCCAGGCCGAGCGGAACGGCAGCGCGGGCGTGCCTTCGCGCGCACTCGCTTCGAACTCGGCGGCGCGCGCCGCCATGCGCTTGGTCAACACCGCGAGCCGCGACCGGAACGGCGGCTTCATGTGCTGCCCGGGCGGGAAATCCATCTCGACCAGCCACTCCTCGGGGACGTAGCAGCGGCCGACGCGGTCATCCTCCTCGATGTCGCGGGCGATGTTCGCGAGCTGGAACGCCATGCCGAGGTCGCAGGCGCGGTCGAGCGTGTCCTCGTCGGCCGGGTCGACGCCCATCGCGACCGCCATCATGCAGCCGACGACGCCGGCGACATGGTAGCAATATTTGTAGAGGTCGGCCTCCGACCGCGGCCGCCACTCGCGCGCGTCGAGCGCGAAGCCCGCGACCAGGTCGCGCGCGAACCGGTGCGGCATCCGAGTCTCGGCGGCGACGATGCGGAGCGCGTCGAACGCGGGATCGCCGACGATCTGGCCCGCAAGCGCGGCTTCGGTCATCGCGGACAGGCGTTCGAGCCGCGCAGGGGCGTCGGCGACAACGGTCATGCCGTGGCCGTGGTCCTGCCCGTCGGCGATGTCGTCGCACGCGCGGCACCAGGCGTAGAGCAGCCAGGCGCGCTCGCGCGTGGGTTTGTCGAACAGCCGGCTGGCGGCGGCGAAGCTCTTCGAGCCGCGCGAGATCGACTCGTGCGCGGTGGCGACGATCGCGTCTCGGCTGGGGAGGGGGTGGGTCACGCGGCACTTGCCCTTTCCGTTCGCCCTGAGCGAAGTCGAAGGGCAGGCCCCGGATGCTGTGCTTCGACTGCGCTCAGCACGAACGGCAGGGGGGAGGGCACCGCCTAAAGATCCGACGCGTTCATCCGGATGATCGGCTGCGTCGGCACGTGCGCGGCCATGCGGTCGAGCAGGACGTCGAGCGTGTCCGCGACGATCAGCAGGTCGCGGTGCTGCGGGCGCAGGAAGCCGACCTCGGCCATCTTGTCCCAGAAGGCGATCAGATGGTCGTAATAGCCCGCGGTGTTGAGCAGGCCTACGGGATCGGTGTGATAGCCGAGCTGCGCCCAGCTCAGCGCCTCCCACAATTCGTCCATCGTGCCGGTGCCGCCGGGGATGGTGACGAAGCCGTCGGCGAGCGTGGTGAACTTGGCTTTGCGGGTGTGCATGCCGTCGACGACGTGGAGTTCGGTGAGGCCGCGATGCGCGACCTCGGCATCGACCAGCGCCTGCGGAATCACGCCGATCACCTCGCCGCCGGCTTCGAGCGCGCTGTCGGCGATAGCCCCCATCAGCCCGAGCCGGCCGCCGCCATAGACGACCCCGATCCCGCGTTCGGCCAAGGTACGCCCGATCTCCCGCGCGGCGTCGATGTAGGTGGTGTCGGCGGGCGTCGCCGACCCGCAGTAAATGGCAAGGCGTTTCATGCGTCTGCGCTACGCGAGGCGAGCGTTGCGCCGCAAGAAGAGATTGGTTCGCGCAGAGGCGCAGAGAACGCAGAGTCGTTTCACCCGGGACGGGCGTCCGTCTTTACAACGCAGCTTGGCGCAAGGTCGCTTCGCGACGACCAAGACATCTCTGCGTCCTCTGCGCCTCTGCGCGAACCAAACCTACCGTTCTTCCTCAAGCATAAGCCGTGCGGTGGCCTTCGCGCTGCCGACGACGCCGGGGATGCCGGCGCCGGGGTGCGTGCCGGCGCCGACGAAGTAGAGGTTGGGGATCGCCTCGTCGCGGTTGTGGACGCGGAAATAGGCGCTCTGCGTCAGCACCGGTTCGAGGCTGAAGGCGGAGCCCAGATGCGCGTTCAGGTCTTCGGCGAAGTTGTTCGGCGCGTAGGAGAACTTGGTCACGATCCGGTCGTGGATGTCGGGGATCAGCCGCCGGCCGATCTCGTCGAGGATGCGCTTTTCGAGGATCGGCGCGATCTCGTCCCAGTCGACCGGGAATTTGCCCATGTGCGGCACCGGGGCCAGCGCGTAGAAGGTCGAGTGACCCTCGGGCGCGAGGCTCGGATCGGTGACGGTCGGGTGGTGCAAATAGAGCGAAAAGTCCTCTGCCAGTACGCCGTGGTCGTAAATGTCCTCGAGCAGCCCCTTATAACGCGGCCCGAACAGGATCATGTGGTGCGGGATGCCCGGCCAGGTGCCCTTGATCCCGAAATGCACGACGAACAGCGAGGGACTGTACTTCTTGCGCTCGAGCGACGCCTTCTTGCGCTGCGAACTGCGTGAGGTGGCGAGCAGGTCGCGATAGGTGTGCATGATGTCGCTGTTCGCCGCGATCGCATCCGCGGTGCCCGACCAGCCGCTGGCGCAGGTGACGCCGGTGGCGCGGTCGCCGAGCGTCTCGATCGACGTCACCGGGTCGTCGAGGCGCAGCACGCCGCCAAGACGCTCGAACTGCGTGACCAGGGCGGCGACCAGCCGGTTGGTGCCGCCGCGCGCGAACCAGACGCCGCCGTCGCGCTCGAGCTTGTGGATCAGCGCGTAGATCGCGCTCGTCGTCATCGGATTGCCGCCGACGAGCAGCGTGTGGAACGACAGCGCCTCGCGCAGCTTCTCCGATTTCACGAAGCTCGACACTATCGAATAGACCGAGCGCCACGCCTGGTATTTGGCGAGGGACGGCGCCGCCTTGATCATCGACCCGAAGTCGAGGAACGCGACATGGCCGAGCTTCTCATAGCCTTCGCGGAACACGCCGGCGGAGTAATCGAGGAACTTGAGATACCCCTCCCAGTCGCCGGGGTGCAGCCGCTCGATCTCCGAGCGCATCAGCGTGTCGTCGTTGGTATAGTCGAAATTGGTCCCGTCGGGCCAGTTGAGCCGGTAGAAGGGGAGCACCGGATCGAGCGTCACGTCCTCGGCCATGTCGCGGCCGGACAGCGCCCAGAGCTCGCGCAGGCAATCGGGATCGGTGATGACGGTCGGCCCGGCATCGAAGGTGAAGGTGCCTTCGTCGATGGCACGCTCCCAGAAATAGCCGCGGCCGCCGGGCTTGTCGCGGCTCTCGACGATCGTCGTCTGCACGCCGGCCGATTGCAGCCGGATGGCGAGCGCCAGTCCGCCAAACCCTGCACCGATGACGATCGCTGTCTTCATGGTTTCATACTGCCTGCGATGGCGCGGATCGCGCGCGAGATGGGAACGGGGGGCTTGCCGGTAAGGATACGGGCCTTGTCGATCAGGGTCGAGTTGCCCGCATAGAAGCGGCCGATCAGACGCGGCGATAGCGTGTAGAAGCGCTCGAGAATGCGATAGCGTTCCATGGGTTCGGCGGCGCGGAACAACATCGTGTCGAGCATCCGGTAGAAGCCGCGCTGCGCCCAGGTCTTCCGGGCGAGACCGTGCGTCACCTGGTACAGCGCGGACCCCGAAAAGTCGCGGCGGTCGGCGAGCAGCGCCGCGGTCCGCACCGCGTCGGGCAGCGAGTAGCCGGTGGTCGGGTGGAACAGCCCGGCGCGCATCCCGACCTTGGCGATCGTCACGCCGCTCGAACGCCAATAGGCGTCGAAATCGCCGCCCCACACGACCGGCAGCACGCCCGATTCGATCCGGCCCTCAGCATCGACCGCCCAGCCGCGCGCGGCGGCATAGGCGTCGATCCGCGCGGTCAGCGCCGCGACGTCGAGGTCGGGGGTGTCGCTGTAATAGGTGTCCTCGACGAACATCCGGTCGTCTGTGAACGGCAGGCAATAGACGAAGCGATAGCCGTCGATCTGTTCGACCGTGGCGTCCATCACGCGCGGCTGGGGTGCGCCGTGCGGGGCCGACAACGCGAGTTCGCGGCCGACGAACTTCTGCCAGCCGAGCGACAGCGTCGACAGGTCGCCCGGACCGCGCGCGTCGATCACGCCCTTGGCCTCGATACGGTCGCCATCGGCGAGCACCACCGCGGTCGCGCTGACACCCAGCACCTTGCGGCCCAGCAGCAGCGCTTCGGACGGCAACGCGCGCCGGACCGCGGCGTCCAGCTTCTCGCTGCGGATCGAATAATAGCGCTCGTCGATCGTGCGGGCGTGGTGCGGGAAGGCGATGTCGTATCCCTCCCACGCATGCGCGACGAGCGGCTCGACGATCCAGCGGTGCGCATGGGCTACGTCGCTGCCGAAGAACGACCAGATATGGTTGCCGCCGACGACGCTGTCGGTGTCGATCAGCCGCACGTCGAGCGCGGGATGCTTGCCCTTCAGCGCGAGCGCGACGAGCCCGCCTGCCAGGCCGCCGCCGACGATCGCGACGTCGCAGGTGATCGTCGATGCCATGGCCTTCGACTATCGCAATCCGCGAACGTCGAGAAGCCGCTTTTGCCCGGTGGGACGTTTCGTCATACCCTGTTCGGATGACGCCCCCGGTCCTCACCACTGCAAGGCTGACGCTCGAAGGACCCGACCCGGCCGACCTGCCCGATTTCGCCGCGATGTGGGCGGACCCCTTGGTCTATGCGATGATCGGCGGGCGGGCCTTCACGCGGGAAGAGACGTGGCACCGGGTGCTGCGCCATATCGGGCATTGGCAGGTCGTCGGCTATGGCAACTGGACGATCCGCGAGCGCGCCAGCGGGCGGATCGCCGGGTCGGTCGGCCTGATGGATTCGCGCCGCGACACGGTGCCGTCGTTCGAGGGGACGCCGGAGATGGGCTGGGCGCTGTGTTCCTGGGCGCATGGCCGGGGGTTCGGCGGCGAGGCGGTGGCGGCCGCGCTCGGCTGGGCGGATGCGCAGGGGATCGCGCGGACGGTGTGCATCATCGATCCGGCCAACACGGCGTCGATCGGGCTCGCGGGCAAGATGGGCTATGTCCGCGTCGCCGACGCCACCTACCGCGATGCGCCGACGCTGCTGTTCGCGCGTGCGGCTCCGGACGTCAGCCCTTCGGCTTCCAGGTGAGCACGCGCCAGACATAGCCGATCACGATCACCGCCATGATCGCCACCGCGACCGGGCCGACATAGCGGTCGAGCTGGCGGAAATGCGCGCCCATCGCGATCCCGGCATAGGCGAGCACGGTGTTCCAGATCGCGGTGCCCGCCGCGGTCCAGAGCAGGAATTTCCAGAGCGGCATGCAGGTCATCCCCGCCGGCAGCGAGATGACGGTGCGGAAGGTCGGCATGAAGCGGAACACGAACACCACCCAGATCCCGCGCTTCAGGAAGAAGGCGTGGAGGCGCTCGACGTCGCGCCATTCGAGCGTCAGCCAGCGGCCGTGCTTCGCGATGAACGGGCGGAAGCGCTCGTAGCCGATGTTGCGGCCGAGCCAGTACCAGAAATAATTGCCCGCGACCGACCCCGCGGTGCCCCAGGCGACCAGCGGCACCAGCCCCATGTCGCCGCGTGCGACCGCCATCCCGCCCAGGCCCATGATGACCTCGGACGGCACTGGCGGCACGATGTTCTCGAGCGCCATCAGCAGGAAGATGCCGATATAGCCGCCCCAGGCGATCAGGTTGAGGATGAACTCGGTCACCTGTTCCCCTCCCGCGTGCGGGAGGGGGTAGGGGAGGGCGTGTCCGCGGGCGGGGGGCGGCGTGTCTGGACAGGCCCTCCCCCAACCCCTCCCGCAAGCGGGAGGGGAGTTTCAGGGGCGACCCCTCCCGCAAGCGGAAGGGGAGTTTCTGGGGAACCCCCTCCCGCAAGCGGAAGGAGAGTTTCTGGGGAACCCCCTCCCGCTTGCGGGAGGGGGTAGGGGGTGGGCTCGCGATCTCGGCGGAAGCTGGTGCGGATGGCGCGAGCCCACCCCCGGCCCCTCCCGCGAGCGGGAGGGGAGAAAGGATTCCACGTCCCGCGAACGGGAAGCGCTACGTTAAGCACGCACCTTCTTCTCGATTGCGTCCCAGATCATGCCGGCGACATCGGTGCCGTCGAACCGCTCGATCGCGACGATCCCGGTCGGCGAGGTGACGTTGATCTCGGTCAGCCACTTGCCGCCGATCACGTCGATCCCGACGAACAGCAGCCCGCGCTTCTTGAGTTCGGGCCCGAGCACCGCGCAGATCTCGCGCTCGGTCTCGGTCAGCGCGGTCTTCTCCGCCGACCCGCCGACCGCGAGGTTGGAGCGGATCTCGCCTTCGCCGGGCAGCCGGTTGATCGCGCCGGCGACCTCGCCGTCGACCAGCACGATGCGCTTGTCCCCCTTTGCCACGTCGGGAAGGAACGCCTGCACCATGTGCGGCTCGCGCCAGGTCATGTTGAAGACCTCGATCAGCGCGGACAGGTTGGCGCCGTCGGACTCGACCTTGAAGATCGCCTTGCCGCCATTGCCGTGGAGCGGCTTGACGACGATCGCGCCGTGCTCCGCGAGGAACGCGCGCGCCTCGTCGAGGCTGCGCGTGACGAGCGTCGGCGGCATGAACTGCGGATAGTCGAGCACGAACACCTTTTCGGGCGCGTTGCGGACGTTCGCCGGATCGTTCACCACGAGCGTCTTGTCGGCGATGCGCTCGAGCAGGTGCGTCGCGGTGATGTAGCCGAGGTCGAACGGCGGATCCTGCCGCATCAGCACGACATCGGCCTCGTCGCCGAGGTCGAGCTGGACCGGTTCGCCGAAGCTGAAATGGTCGCCCTCGACGCGCTGCACGGTGACGGGATGCGCCTTCGCCCAGACGCGGCCGTCGCGGTAGTTCAGGTCCTCGGCGCCGTAGTGGAACAGCGCATGGCCGCGGGCCTGCGCGGCCAGCATCAGCGCGAAGGTCGAATCGCCGACGATGTTGATGTCGGCGATCGGGTCCATCTGGACGGCGACGGTGAGGGGCATGGCAAACCTTTCATGCGTCACCCCAGCGAAGGCCGGGGTCTCTCAGGTCGGGCCGGATGCCCTCCCCACGAAGACCCCGGCCTTTGCTGGGGTGACGGATTGTGTGAACGCGATGTAGGCGGCGGGTGTTCCGCTGTCACCCGCGCTAGGGCTGCCACGCATTCTCGATATGCCGCGGCCGCGTGCCCGGCGCGAGCAGGATGACGTCGACGCGGATGTCGTCGCTCGGGCCGGCATAGGTCGGCATCAGATACTCCGCGGCAGCAGCGACGCGTGCGAGGCGACGCTCGTCGATCGCGAAGTCGAGTTCGGCGGCGGTGGCACGCGTCTTCACCTCGATGAAAGCGACTAGGGAGCCTTTGCGCGCGACGAGGTCCACTTCGCCGGCGGGGGTGCGGACGCGGCGGTCGAGGATGCGCCAGCCCTTCAGCCGCAGCCACCAGCCCGCGAGTCGCTCGCCGCGGCGGCCCGCGGCTTCGGCGGCCTGGCGGTTGCGCGTATTCCCCTCCCGCCTGCGGGAGGGGCCAGGGGAGGGGGTGTGGGTCACCGCACTGGACATGCCCTCCCCCAACCCCTCCCACAAGTGGGAGGGGAGTTAGCCCTTCATCTCGAGCGCCCGCGCGTAGAGGGTCTTGCGGTCGAGGCCCAATTTCTTCGCGACTTCGCTCGCCGCCTGGCCGGTCGACAGGCGGGTCAGTGCCTCGGCGAGCGCGGTGTCGGCGTCGTCCTGGCTCGCGGGCGGCGCTTCGCCGGGCGGGGCGACGACGATGACGATCTCGCCGCGCGGGGGGGCGTCGGCGTAGCGGGTGGCGAGCTGGGTGAGCGTGCCGGTCACCGCTTCCTCGAACTTCTTGGTGATCTCGCGCGTCACCGCGGCGTCGCGGTCGCCCAGGCCCTCGGCGAGCGCGGACAGGCTGGCGGCGAGGCGGGGGCCGGATTCGTAGAGGACCAGCGTCGCGCGGATCGCGGCGATCTCGGCGATCGCTTCGGCGCGGGCGTGCGCCTTCGAGGGCAGGAAGCCGATGAACAGGAAGCGGTCGGTGGGCAGGCCGGCGAGCGTCAGGGCTGCGACCGCGGCGCAAGGGCCCGGGATCGTCACGACCAGATGCCCGGCGGCGCGCGCGTCGCGGACCAGCTTGAAGCCGGGGTCGGAGATGAGCGGCGTGCCGGCATCGGAGACGAGCGCCACCGCCTCGGTCGCCATGCGGGCGATCAGGCCGGGGCGGACGCCCTCGGCGCTGTGGTCGTGATAGGGCGTCATCGGGCGCTTGATGCCGATATGGTGGAGCAGTTTCGCGGTGACGCGGCTGTCCTCGACCGCGATGACGTCGGCGCGCGACAGGACGTCGGCGGCGCGCGGCGTCAGATCACCGAGATTGCCGATCGGCGTCGCGACGATGTAGAGGCCGGGTTCGAGAGGATTTTGGGGGATGGTCATGGCTCAGGCATCGATATCGCAACGCGGGCGAGGTGTCGCCCGCTGGATCGTGATTGCAGCGGGCGGCCTGCTCGCGGCGTGCCAGACGATCGTGCCCAAGGGGCCGGTGACGTCGTCGCAAGCGCGGCCGACGACCCGGCCCGCTGCGGAGGGACCGATCGGCGTCGAGGCCGGCATCCCGCGCGATGCCGAACGCAACCGCGTCGCGCTGCTGGTGCCGCTGTCGGGCGGCAACGCCGGCGTCGGCACCTCGATCGCCAACGCGACGATGCTCGCGCTGCTGGATACGCAGAACCAGCGCGTGCGGATCACCAACTACGACACCGCGACGGGTGCGGCGGCGGCGGCACAGCGCGCGATCGCCGACGGCGCGCAGCTGATCCTGGGGCCGTTGCTCGCCGACGACGTCCGCGCGGTCGCACCGATCGCGCAGGCGGCCAAGGTGCCGGTGATCAGCTTCTCCAACGATTCGGGCGTGGCCGGGAACGGTGTGTTCCTGATGGGCTATGCGCCGACCCAGTCGATTTCGCGCGTCGTCGACTTCGCGAAAAGCCGCGGCGTCAGCAATTTCGCCGGGCTGGTCCCGAACGGGCTGTACGGCGAGCGCGCGTCGACCGCGTTCCTGCGCGCGGTCGAGGGCGCGGGCGGCCAGGTCGTCTCGCTGCAGACCTATGCGCGGACCGCGGGCGGCGTGACCGGCGCGGCGGCGCGGCTGGCGGCGAAGGCGCCGTACGACGCGGTGCTGGTCGCCGACAGCGGCGCGACCGCGGCACAGGCGGCGGGGCTGGTGAAGCGCGGCGCGGGCGCGTCGACGCGGATTCTCGGCACCGAGCTGTGGAATTCGGAGACCGCGCTGGCGGCCAAGCCGGCGCTGGCGGGGGCATGGTATGCGGCGGTGTCGGACACGCTGTACCGGCAATATGCCGCCAAATACCGCGCGCGGTTCGGGAGCGGGCCGTACCGGCTGTCGAGCATCGGCTATGATTCGGTGCTGCTGACGGTGCGGATCGCGCGCGACTGGCGGCCGGGGACGGCGTTCCCGGTCGGTCGGCTGCGCGATGGCGACGGCTTTTCGGGAATCGACGGCGCGTTCCGCTTCGGGCGCGACAGCATCGCCGAGCGTGCGCTCGAGGTGAAGGAGATCCGCGGGGGCACGACCAGCGTGGTGTCGCCGGCGCCAACCGGGTTCGGGGGGTAATCCTGCCCTGTCGTCATCCCAGCGAAGGCTGGGATCTCGTGCGTCGGGGGCGCCGCTTGATCCGCGAGAGACCCCAGCCTTCGCTGGGGTGACGGTTTGGGGGTAGCGGGCCGTTACTACGCCGTCACGATCTCCGGCAAAATCGCGTCGAGCAGCAGCGCGCCGGCTTCGGTGACGCGCAGGCGGCCGGGGGTGCGCGCGATCAGGCCCAGCGCTTCGAGTCGCGCGACCGCCGCGAGGTCGACCGGCACGACTCCGCCGTTCAAGCGCGTGATGCGGTCGAGGTCGACGCCTTCGGTCAGGCGCAGGCCCATCAGCAGCGCCTCGGTGGCGCGCGTCGACGGGGTCAGCGGGTCCTCGAGCTCGAGCCCGTGGCCGTTGCGCTCGACCGCGCCCAGCCAGTTTTCGGGCTTCTTCCGCCGCACGGTCGCGAGGCCGCCGCGCCGGCCATGCGCGCCGGGGCCGATGCCGGCATAATCCTGGTAGCGCCAGTAGGCGAGATTGTGGCGGCTCTCGGCGCCGGGCCGCGCGTGGTTCGAGGTCTCGTAGGCGGGGAGCCCCGCGGCGGCGGCGTCGGCGCGCGTCGCCTCGAACAGGTCGGCGGCGCTGTCGCCGTCGGGGATGGTGATCCGCCCTGCGAGCGCCTCGGTCGCGAAGCGCGTGCCGGGTTCGATCGTGAGCTGGTAGAGCGAGAGATGCTCGGTCCCGAACGACAGCGCGCGGGCGAGTTGCGCGCGCCAGTCGGCGAGGCGTTGGCCGGGGAGCGCGTAGATCAGGTCGAAGCTGACGCGCGGGAACACGCTCTGCGCGACCGCGAGCGCGGCCTGGCCTTCGTTGACGTCGTGCGCGCGACCGAGGAACGCGAGCGCCTCGTCGTCGAGCGATTGCAGCCCGAGCGACACGCGGTTAACCCCGGCGCGCGCGAGATCGGCGAAGCGCGCGGCCTCGACCGAGGAGGGGTTGGCCTCCAGCGTGATCTCGATGCCATCGGCGAACCCCCAGGCCTTCTCCGCCGCGTCGAGGATCGCCGCGACCGTCTCGGGCGGCATCAGCGAAGGCGTGCCGCCGCCGAAGAAGATCGACTGGAGTTTCCGCCCGGGCAGCACGGCCGCCTCGTGCGCGAGGTCGGCGAGCAGCGCGGTGCGCCACGCGGCCTGGTCGACCTGTTCGCGGACATGGCTGTTGAAGTCGCAATAGGGGCATTTCGACACGCAGAACGGCCAATGGACGTAGAGCGCCAGATCTGCGGCGGGGTCTGGGCTTGGTGTTTGGGCGGGGAGCATTATCTCGCGCATATGGTCGCGGTGGCCGGCGGAGGGAAGCGTGAAGGCTCTGGGACTGGCGATGGCGCTCTTGCTGGCCGGCTGTGCGCAGGGGCCCGAGCGCGTGGTCGAGCGCGCCGCGACCGACGTGCCCGCGCCGCGCGGGGCGGGATTGCTCAAGGCGGCGATGATGAACGGCCACAACGCTGCGCGCGCTGCGGCGGGTGTCGCGCCGCTCGCCTGGAGCGACACGCTGGCGGCGAGTGCCGCGCGCTACGCCGAGACGATGGCGCGGACCGGGCGGTTCGAACATGCGGTGCAGCCGATGGGGCCGGGTCGCGAGGGCGAGAACCTCTGGACCGGCACGCGCTACGCCTATGCCTATTCCGAGATGATCGGGCACTGGCTCGCCGAGCGGAAGGACTTCGTGGACGGCGTCACGCCCGCGTTCAGCCGAACGGGGAAGTGGGAGGACGTCGCGCACTATACGCAGATCGTTTGGCGGGACTCGACGCAGGTCGGGTGCGCGATGGCGAGCAGCCGGGGCGAGGATTATCTGGTGTGCCGCTATGCGCCGCCGGGGAATGTCGTGGGTGAGCGGGTGTATTGAGGGCGCGAAGATTTGGGCCCACCCCTTATCGTCATGCCAGCGAAGGCTGGCATCTCCCGGTTCAGGCCGGGTGGCCGGTAACGGGAGACCCCAGCCTTCGCTGGGGTGACGGGGGAGCGGGGCGGGCGCCCCGGCTTTAAAAGACCGCAGCCTCCATCAGCTTGAACGCTGCGTTGCGGTGGCTGATCGCGTTCTTGGTCTCGTGCGGCAGTTCGGCATAGGTCTGGTCGTGGCCGAGCGGCTGGAAGACAGGGTCGTAGCCGAATCCGACGGTCCCGCGCGGCGGCCACACCAGCGTCCCGTCGGCGCGGCCTTCGAACCATTCGACATGGCCGTCGGGCCAGGCGAGCGCGAGCACGCTGACGAAATGCGCAGCTCGGCTGACGTCGAGGCCCTTGGCCTGGACTGCGTCCTCGACTTTCTGCATCGCCAGGTTCCAGTCGCGGCCGGTCGGCGTTTCCGCCCAGTCCGCGGTGTAGACGCCTGGATCGCCGCCCAGCGCATCGACGCACAGCCCGCTGTCGTCGGCGAGCGCGGGGTAGCCCGACAGGTCGGCGGCGGCGCGCGCCTTCAGTTCGGCATTGGCGAAGAAGGTCGTGCCGGTCTCGGCGGGCTCGGGCAGGTCGAGCTCGGCGGCCGAGACGACGTCGAGGCCGCGGCCCTCGAGCAGCGCTGCGATCTCGCGGACCTTGCCTTTGTTGTGGCTGGCGATGACGAGCTTGCCGGGGGCGAGCTTGCGGATCGCCTGGGGGATGTCGCCTTCGCCGCTCATGCCTTCACGGCCTTGTCCTGCGCGGCGAAGATGTCGCTGCAGCCGATGCGCGCGAGGCGGAGCAGGCGGAGCAAGGCCTCCTCGTCATAGGTCGCGCCCTCGGCGGTCGCCTGCGCCTCGGCGATGTTGCCGTTTTCGAGCAGGACAAAGTTCGCATCCGCATCCGCATTCGAATCCTCGATATAGTCGAGGTCGAGTACGGGCGTGCCCTGATGGATGCCGCAGCTGATCGCCGCGACCTTCTGCGTCAGCGGGTCGGCGGTGAGCTTGCCGCTCGCGAGCAGCCCGTCGATCGCGAGCCGCAGCGCGACCCAGCCACCCGAGATCGATGCGGTGCGGGTGCCGCCATCGGCCTGGATCACGTCGCAGTCGATCACGATCTGGCGCTCGCCGAGCAGCTTCAGGTCGGTGACGGCGCGCAAGCTGCGGCCGATCAGCCGCTGGATTTCCTGCGTGCGGCCCGACTGCTTGCCCTTGGCGGCCTCGCGGTTGTTGCGCGTGTTGGTGGCGCGCGGGAGCATGCCGTATTCGGCGGTGACCCAGCCCTCGCCCTTGCCGCGCATGAACGGCGGGACCTTTTCCTCGACGCTGGCGGTGACCAGCACCTTGGTGTCGCCGAAGCCGATCAGCACGGAGCCCTCGGCATGTTTGGTGAAGCGGGGCTCGATCGTGATGGTGCGCATCTGGTCTGGAGCGCGGCCGGATGGGCGCATGGTCGGTATCCTAACGGGAGTGAGTGATTACCCGCTGCCTAGCCTTTCGTTTGGTCGCTCGCCAGCCCAACCACCCCCGTCATCCTGACGAAAGTCAGGATCCAGGGTAACCGGGTGCGGTCCTGCATGGCTCTGGATCCTGACTTTCGTCAGGATGACGGCAGGCGCGGGGTGGATCCGCATTCGGATTACCTCTTTTTGCGGTGGTCGATCCGCCCTAGATCAGAGTCATGGCCCCGCCCGTCACCGAACTGACCGACCGCGCGCGCGACATTTTCCGTGCGGTCGTCGACAGCTATCTCGTGAGCGGGACGCCGGTGGGATCGAAGACGATCGCGCAGCTCGCCGGATTGAGCCTGTCGCCCGCGTCGATCCGCGGGGTGATGGGCGAGCTCGAGGGGCTGGGGCTGCTCGCGTCCCCGCATACCAGCGCGGGGCGGATGCCGACCGACCGGGGGCTGCGGCTGTTCGTCGACGGGATGATGCAGGCGATGGAGCCCTCGATCGAGGAGCGCCAGACGATCGAGGCGCGCGCCGGGGTCGGTGGCCCGGTCGAGGAAGCGCTCGCCGCGACGACGCTGGCGCTGTCGGGACTGTCGGCGTGTGCGGGGCTGGTGATGGTGCCCAAGCGCGAATCGACGCTGCGGCAGCTGGCGTTCGTGCCGCTATCGGCGCAGCAGGCGCTGGCGGTGCTGGTCAGCGAGGACGGGTCGGTCGAGAACCGCGTGATCGACCTGCCGCCGGGCATGAGCCCGTCCGCACTGGTCGAGGCGGGCAATTACATGACCGCCACGCTGGGCGGGCTGACGCTGGCCGAGGCGCGCGGGCGGATCGAGCGCGAGCTGGCGGACGGGCGCGCGGTGATCGACGGGGTCGCGCGCACACTGATCGAGCGTGGCCTCGCGGTATGGAGCGAGGATGCGAACCGGCGGCCGGTGCTGATCGTGCGCGGGCAGGGCCGGCTGATCGATGCAGCGGCGGCGGCCGATCTCGACCGAGTCCGCGACCTGCTCGACGACCTCGAGGGCAAGCAGGAAGTGGCGTCGCTGCTCGACAGCGCGCGGGCGGGCGACGCGACCCGGATATTCATCGGCGCGGAGACGAAATTGTTCGCGCTTTCAGGGTCTTCGGTGATCGCCCGGCCGTTTCGCGGGCTCGATGGGCGGGTGGTCGGCGTGGTGGGGGTGATCGGCCCCACGCGGTTGAACTATGCGCGCGTCGTGCCCATGGTGGATTTCACGGCTGCAACGCTCGCCCGGTTGATGGGTTGAGCGGGCCACTATTACAGGGACTGACATGACCGATACCGACCAGAACGCACCGGCCGACCTGCGCGAAGAGACCGCCGACGCCGCGCCCGAAGTCGCCGAGCAGGATCGCACCGTCGAGCTGGAGAACCAGCTCGCCGAGGCCAAGCAGAACGTCCTCTACGCACAGGCCGAGGTGCAGAACGTCCGCCGCCGCGCCGAGAAGGAAGCGCAGGACGCGCGCGCCTATGCCGCGACCGCGTTCGCCCGCGACATCCTGTCGGTCGCCGACAACCTCGCCCGCGGGCTGTCCGCGATTCCCGCCGAGCTGCGCGACGACGAGAAGATGAAGGGCCTCGTGACCGGCCTCGAGGCGACCGGCCGCGAGCTCGACAGCGTGTTCCAGCGCCACGGCCTGACCAAGATCGCGGCGATGGGCGAGATGCTCGACCCCAACAAGCACCAGGCGATGCTCGAAATGCCGAGCGACCAGCCGCCGGGCACCATCGTCCAGGAGATGCAGACCGGGTACATGATCAAGGACCGGCTGCTTCGGCCGGCGCTCGTGGCGGTCGCCAAGGCGGGGTGAGCGGAGGTCGGGGCGATGACACCCTATCGCCCCGAATTCGAGACGGCGCTCCGCGTATTTGCGCGTGCGAGTAAATTGCTGATTGCGCAGGGGTATGAGGCGCCAATCCTCGTCGGTGGCGCGGCGGTTGAAATCTTTACCGCGAGCGCCATCGCCACGGGCGATTTCGATGTCGTCACCGCTCGTCAGGGGGCGTTTGAAGCGGCGTTGCGCAGCCTGGGTTTTGTGAAACCTTCGGGTCCCGGCATGGCGACACGGGGCTGGGTTCATCCCGATCTGATGCTTTCATTCGAGGTCGTGTCGACGCGGCTGCTCGATGGTCTGGCGGACCGCAAACGCGTGCTGGTCCTCGATTTCGGAACGGAGGGCACCGCTTCGATCATCTCGGTCGAGGACATGATCGCCGATCGCATGGGGCAGTTTGCTTCGGGCACCGCCCCGGAAATGCGCGGCCAGGCGAGGGCAATGCTGGTTCTTCACACGGATATCGATAGGGCGTATCTCGCGCACCGAATTATCGAGGAAACCGCTGGTGACTATCGAATCGAAGATGTCGAAGGCGATCCCCTTTGAGATTTTTGCCGCCGACATGGCGCAGCGCAAGGCTGCGGCAGGTGACCTCGTCGTGCCACGCAACGCTGGCAACCGCCGCACGCCCAGCAAGCGCGCGCTGCTGAAGGCGATCGCGGATCTGGGTGGCACGTGGTGAATTCGAACCTCACCGCCGACCGCGCGACCTTCGTCACGCATCTCGAATGTTCGATCACGGGCGAGCGCTACGAGGCGGACCAGCTGCACGGGCTGTCGCGCGCCGGGCGGCCGCTTCTGGTGCGCTACGATCTGGAGGCGGTGCGCGCCTCGCTGCCGAAGCGGATGCTCGAGACCCGGCCGACCGATCTGTGGCGGTGGCGCGAGCTGCTGCCGGTGCGGCATACCGGCAATATCGTCAGCCTGGGCGAGATCGAGACGCCGCTGGTGCCTATCCCGAAATCCGGTGGCCCCAACGTGCTCGTCAAGGACGAGGGGCGGCTGCCCACCGGCAGCTTCAAGGCGCGCGGGCTCGTCATGGCGGTGGCGATGGCGAAGGAACTCGGCGTCACCAGAATCGCGATGCCGACCAACGGCAATGCCGGCGCGGCGCTCGCCGCCTATGCGACGCGGTGCGGGATCGAGACGATCGTGTTCTGCCCCGACGACACGCCCGAGATCAACGTCCGCGAGATCGCGATGCAGGGCGCGCGGGTGTGGCGAGTCAACGGGCTGATCGACGATTGCGGCGCGATCGTCGGCAAGGGCGCGGCGGAAGGGCGCTGGTTCGACTTCTCGACGCTCAAGGAGCCGTACCGGATCGAGGGCAAGAAGACGATGGGGCTGGAACTGGCTGCGCAGTTCGGCTGGACGCTGCCCAAGGCGATCTTCTACCCGACCGGCGGCGGCACCGGGCTGATCGGGATGTGGAAGGCGTTCGACGAGCTGGAAAAGCTCGGCTGGATCGGCTCCGAGCGCCCGAAGATGTTCGCGGTGCAGGCGAGCGGCTGCGCGCCGATCGTCAAGGCGTTCGAAGAGGGCCTGGAGCATGCCGAGCGCTGGGAGGATGCCGCGACGGTGGCGGCGGGGATCCGCGTGCCCAAGGCGGTCGGCGACTTCCTGATCCTCCGCGCGGTGCGGGAGTCCGGGGGGCAGGCGCTGGCGGTCGGGGATCCGGCGATCCTGGCCGCGGTGGAGGCCTGCGCGAAGAAGGACGGGTTGCTGCTGTGCCCCGAAGGCGGCGCGACGCTGGCGGCCTATACGCAGGCGCTGCACACCGGGCTGGTCGACGAGGAGGACGATGTCGTTTTGTTCAACTGCGCGACCGGGCTGAAATATCCGATGCCGGAGGCACCGCAAGCGCTTGATCGGACACGACCTATCGATTTCGACGCGCTGTAATCCGGCGGATCCGCGCCGATGCGGCAGGCTTCGGGCCGCCGCATCGGCGGTTGTATGTGATCGCCATTGCCTGCAACGGGACGCCCTTATTTACAAAAAGGGTTCTCATGCAAAAACTACTCCAGGTCGTTTGCGTCGTTCTCGTCGCCGCCGTCGTGATGTTCGGCGGGCGGTGGTACATGTACGTCGCGCGCGGCGAGAGCCCCTATGACGAGGTCGGGATCGCGCTGAACGGCTATGCGCCGGCGCCGATGCGGGCCTGGGGCTGCCACACAATGCAGGCGCGCTTCCCGGGTCAGCTGCCGCCTTATGGCTGCAGTGGTGCGGATGGGCGCCGCTGGATCTGATCGCTTCCTCGTCATCCTGACGTTCGTCAGGATCCAGAGTTCCGCGCGCGCCGTTCGTGGCTCTGGATCCTGACTTTCGTCAGGATGACGGAGATGGGGGCCTGAACGGCAGCAGCGTCTCGTACTGCGCCAGCGGCGGCGCGCCGGGCACCTTCGCCCCCTTCCGCAACAGGAAGGCGTGGCGGACGATCTCGCCCTGCTGCTCGATACCGTAGCGCTTGAGCGTCAGTCCCGGCCGCAGCGCATAGTCGTAGCGACACCAGGGATGGCGGACGAGCGGCAGGCAGATCCCGCGCTGGTGCTGCCAGATGTGCACCATCTCGTGGATGAACAGCCCCTGCTGGTCGAGATGCGCATGCGCGAAATCGTCGCACCACAGATCGCCCTTGGGGTGGAAATGGATGCAGCCGCGCGGGGCCATCACCGTGTCGCGCGGCTGGAAGAACGCCCATTTGCGGCGCGCCAGGCCGACCTGCGCGTAATCGATCGCATCGCCGAAGACCGAGGCGGCGAGCGCGGTCTCGCCATCAGTCAGGCCGCGCTTCACTGGCCGTCCGTCACTGGCCGCACGTCACTGGCCGCCCGGATCGCCCGCCGCGATCACATCCGCATTGTGCAGGATGCGCGTGCCGTCCGCGAACGCGAAGGTGAAGTCGATCTTGCGGCCGCGCGCGATCCCCGGGTTCACGTCGAACAGCATGACGTGCCGGCCACCGGGCTTGAACGCGACGTCGGTGTTCGCCGGGATCTCGACGCGCTGCAGCGGCGCCATCTGCGCCATGCCGCCCTTGGTCATCGTCTCGTGCATCTCGGACTTGATCGCGACGTCGGTGGTCACCGAGATCAGCGTCGCGGGGGCGGGGCCGCCATGGACCGTGAAATACGCCGCCGCAGGGCGTCCGGGCACCGCGGCAAGGCGGACCCAGGCATGGTCGACCGCCAGCTCGGCGGGCTGCTCGCACGCGGTGAGCAGGCTCGCGAGCCCGCCCATCAGTCCCAGTGCCAGAACGCTACGCATAATCAGCTCCGCATTAGCCTCTTGCGTTCCTTACGTGCGGTACAATCTTGCGACAAGCGCGGGCCCACCTATATCGCGCCCATCATCCAATTGGTTCCACCGCCGTAACGGGGTGGGACCGGTTATTTTTTTATCGTTTGTGAGGGGCTAGTTAGAACTCATGGCTAAAGTAATCGGCATCGATCTCGGGACCACCAACAGCTGCGTGTCGGTGATGGAGGGCGGCAAGCCCAAGGTGATCGAGAATGCGGAAGGCGCGCGCACGACGCCGTCGATCGTCGCCTTCGCCAAGGACGGCGAGCGACTGGTCGGCCAGCCGGCCAAGCGCCAGGCGGTCACCAACGGCGACAACACGATCTTCGCGGTGAAGCGCCTGATCGGTCGCCGCTTCGACGACCCGATCACCAAGAAGGACACCGAGCTGGTCCCGTACAAGATCGCGCGCGGCCCGAACGGCGACGCGTGGGTCTCGGCCGGCGGCAAGGATTATTCGCCCTCGCAGATCTCGGCGTTCACGCTGCAGAAGATGAAGGAGACCGCGGAGTCGTATCTCGGCGAGACGGTCACGCAGGCGGTCATCACCGTCCCGGCCTATTTCAACGACGCCCAGCGCCAGGCGACCAAGGACGCCGGCCAGATCGCCGGTCTCGAGGTGCTGCGCATCATCAACGAGCCGACCGCGGCTGCGCTCGCCTACGGCCTCGAGAAGCAGGACGGCAAGACGATCGCGGTCTACGATCTGGGCGGCGGCACGTTCGACGTCTCGATCCTCGAGATCGGCGACGGCGTGTTCGAGGTGAAGGCCACCAACGGCGACACCTTCCTGGGCGGCGAGGATTTCGACAACAAGCTCGTCGAATATCTGGCCGAGGGCTTCAAGAAGGACGAGGGCATCGACCTGTCGAAGGACAAGCTCGCCCTGCAGCGTCTGAAGGAAGCCGCCGAGAAGGCGAAGATCGAGCTCAGCTCGGCCGCGTCGACAGAGGTCAACCTGCCCTTCATCACCGCCGACCAGAATGGTCCGAAGCATCTGGTGCGCAACATCACGCGTGCGGACCTCGAGAAGCTGGTCGACGATCTGATCAAGCGCACGATCGACCCGATGAAGAAGGCGCTCGCCGATGCCGGCCTGAAGACCGACGACATCAGCGAAGTCGTCCTCGTCGGCGGCATGACGCGCATGCCGAAGGTCCGCGAGGCCGTGAAGGCGTTCTTCGGCAAGGAGCCGCACACCGGCGTCAACCCGGATGAGGTCGTGGCGATGGGCGCCGCGATTCAGGCGGGCGTGCTGCAGGGCGACGTCAAGGACGTGCTGCTGCTCGACGTGACGCCGCTGTCGCTCGGCATCGAGACGCTGGGTGGCGTGTTCACGCGGATGATCGATCGCAACACGACGATCCCGACCAAGAAGTCGCAGACTTACTCGACCGCGGACGACAACCAGGGCGCGGTGACGATCCGCGTGTTCCAGGGCGAGCGCGAGATGGCGGCGGACAACAAGATGCTGGGTCAGTTCGACCTGATCGGCATCCCGCCGGCACCGCGCGGCGTGCCGCAGATCGAGGTCACGTTCGACATCGACGCCAACGGCCTGGTCAACGTGTCGGCCAAGGACAAGGGCACCGGCAAGGAGCAGCAGATCCGCATCCAGGCGTCGGGTGGCCTCTCGGACAGCGACATCGACCAGATGGTCCGCGACGCCGAGCAGTTCGCCGAGGACGACAAGAAGCGCCGTGCGGCAGCCGAGGCGAAGAACAACGCCGAGAGCCTGATCCACACCACCGAGCGCCAGCTTGCGGACAATGGCGACAAGGTCGACGACGCGTTGAAGGGTGAGATCCAGACCGCGATCGACGCTGCCAAGGCGGCGGTCGAGGGTGGCGATCCCGACGCGATGACCGAGAAGAGCAACGCGCTCGCGCAGGTCGCGATGAAGCTCGGCCAGGCGATCTACGAGAAGCAGTCGCAGGCCGATGCCTCGCCCGACGCCGGTGGCGACACCGCGAAGAAGGACGACGATGTGGTCGACGCCGAATTCTCGGAAGTCGACGACAACAAGGCGTAAAACCTATGCCGACCCCCCGTCATGCCAGCGTAGGCTGGGGTGACGGGGGTGGCGCGCGCGGGGGCGAAGTATGAGTACCCAGGTCGATTATTACGAACTGCTCGAATGCGAGCGGACCGCGGATGCGGGGACGATCAAGTCGTCCTATCGCAAGCTCGCGATGAAATATCACCCCGACAAGAATTCGGGGTGCAAGGACTCCGAATCGAAGTTCAAGGCGGTCAGCGAGGCGTATGACTGCCTCAAGGACCCGCAGAAGCGCGCGGCCTATGACCGCTTCGGCCATGCCGCGTTCCAGAATGGCGGCGGCGGCCAGCAGAGCCAGGGCTTCGGCGATTTCGGCGACATCTTCGAATCCGTCTTCGGCGAATTCATGGGCGGCGGGCAGCGCGGCGGTGGCCGCACGGCCGCGCGGCGCGGTGCGGACCTGCGCTACGACATGGAGGTCACGCTCGACGAGGCGTATCACGGCAAGGCGACCGAGATCACCGTCGACGTGTCGGCACCATGCGATACCTGCGACGGCTCGGGCGCACGCCCCGGCACGCGCGCGAAGACGTGCCAGCATTGCGGCGGCCACGGCAAGGTCCGCGCGCAGCAGGGCTTCTTTGTCGTCGAGCGCGCCTGCCCGGTCTGCGCCGGCGCAGGCCAGGTGATCGCCGACCCGTGTCCGGACTGCCGCGGCGAGGGCCGCGTCGAGAAGACCAAGACGCTCAGCGTCAACGTGCCGCCGGGTGTCGACGAGGGCACGCGGATCCGCCTGACCGGCGAAGGCGAGGCCGGCGCGCGCGGTTCGCCCGCGGGCGACCTTTACATCTTCCTCCACGTCGCCAAGCACCGCCTGTTCGAGCGCGAGGGCACGACGCTGTTCGCGCGTGCGCCGGTCAGCTTCACGGTCGCGGCGCTGGGCGGATCGCTGTCGATCCCCGGGCTCGACGGGCAGAACCACGAGGTCAAGATCCCCGCCGGGATCCAGTCCGGCAAGCAGCTCCGCCAGCGCGGCGCCGGCATGCCGGTGCTGCAGGGCCGCGGCCACGGCGACCTGGTGATCCAGATCGACGTCGAGACGCCGACCCGGCTGTCGCTGCGCCAGAAGGAATTGCTCGAGGCGTTCCGCGAGACCGAGACGGGCGACGAATGCCCGGCGAGCCAGGGGTTCTTCGCGAAGCTGAAGGGCGTGTTCGCGGCGGAGTGAGGTCTGGTGACGGAGGCGACGTCGTCGACGAAGCCTCCGTCCCATCGTTCAGACGATCGGTACCGATGGGACGCTGATCAGTTCGACAACGCCCTTCTGGCCACGGGCACCGTCCGGCCCATCTGCACCGGGGGCGCGTCGCGTGCCCGCGCTGCCGCCATGTCCACCACCGCAATGTACGCTGCCATGGCCGCCCGGTCCCCCATAGCCTGGGCGTCCGGCACGACCGCCAGCGCCGTTGCCGCCACCTGATCCGCCTTGATTGAGAATTGACGCGTAACCGAACTGGCTGACGCCGAGTGAGGTCGATACGAACGTGAGCGCTGCTCCGTCGCCACCTTGGCCACCGCCGCCGCCAGGCCCGCCCGAACCACCGTCGCCACCGCGGCCACCGTCGCCGCCGCCATGCTTGCAATCGAAGACTCCGTCGGACCCCTTCTTGCCCTCCGCCCCGTCGCCCCCGTCGCCGCCTGCGCCGCCGCGTCCTCCGTCGCCGCCGGTCACACCACGTAGCTTGAGCGAGAGATTGATCGAGCGCGGCTTCGGGTCATTCGCGACGGAGAAATGGTCGACGATGAAATAGACGTGCGGCAGTGCGTGCGTCGTACCTGTGCCGCCCGGCTGGCCCGTTGCGCCCGCCGCGCCCGGTCGGCCGTTGAAATTCTGCTCGCCCTGACCATTTGCGCCGCGAGCCCCATCAGGCCCGTCGACGCCGTCCGCCGCCGGCGCATCCACGAAGCGGATGCGGTAGCTGGAGGTGGCATCCGGGAACTTCACGTCCCGGGCCGCAATCACGATATAGGGAGCCGACACATTCTGCAGGACAAGTTCGCTGCCGGGGGAGAAGCTGACCACGTCGGCTTTCAATACCGTGCCTGCAAACGGTTCGGAGCCGTCGACCGGAAACAGGGTCTCGACCTTGGTCATGCCAATAAGTGCAGCGCGAACCTCGTCGGGCAAAGCCGCATCGAGCGAGGGGCGAGACTGCGGGACTTCATCCTGAGCCTGTGACGTCGCTGCCACGAAGGCCGATGCGAGCAGGAAATGGCGCAAACGCATGGTCGATCCCCCAAATGTCCCTCCGCAGGTTTCTGCGAAGTGTAGGGACAGTGCAGGGACGTCTAAAAAACCGCTATCGATGACCCGTCCGTTTTGCCGGCAAGACCACGCAATGGGTCCGCATCGGAGCGGTCAGGCTGTCGGGACACCGCCCTAGCCGCGCCCCTCCTGGGAGGGGCGGGCGGGCCGATGGATCAGAAGGCGGTTACGACCACCCCGACCACCAGCGCCTGGGCCGCGATCACCAGCATGGTGCTGGTCACGGTTTCGAACATGCGCATGGGTAGGTCTCCGACGCCGGAGAAATATCCGGCAAGGCGGATATGGGCATAGTTGCGCCTTGTCGCAATTTTGTAACGTGCGATCGCGGTTGCATCGAATGCATGCAGGACGTGCGGGAACCGCCTGAAAGCCGCGGTTCGTCGCGGCGTGCGGGCACCTCCTGCGATCCAACCGCGCGCCATCTTGACCGGGTAGCCCGACCGTGTTGATACCGAGGAATGACCGATCGTATCGACCGCAAGCTCGAAGAGCTTGGCCTTGCGCTGCCGCAGGCCGCCGCCCCCGTCGCCGCCTATGTGCCGACCGTCCTCGCAGGCAATCTGCTCCATGTCTCGGGCCAGCTGCCGTTCAAGGACGGCCAGCTCGTCACCGGTCGCCTCGGCGACGGCGTCAGCATCGAGGATGCGCAGGAGGCCGCCCGGCTGTGCGGGCTGATGATCCTGGCGCAGGTCAAGGCGGCGCTCGGCGGTTCGCTCGGCCGCGTCGAGCGGATCGTCAAGCTCGGCGTGTTCGTGAACTCCACCGGCGACTTCACCGACCAGCCCAAGGTCGCCAATGGCGCCTCCGAACTGATGGTCGCGCTGTTCGGCGACGCCGGCAAGCATGCGCGCTCGGCAGTCGGCGTGCCCGTGCTGCCGCTCGGCGCCGCGGTCGAGATCGACGCGATCGTGCAGGTTGCCGCGTAACCCTCGTACGCCGCTGTCTTGAGCGCTTCCCCGGCGGAGGCCGGGGCCCAGGCGGGAAGGCCGATGTGACCGTGGACCGCCCTTCACCACGGACGTCTCCCAGCTGGGCCCCGGCCTTCGCCGGGGAACGCAGTATGCGGAAGGCTTTGCGATTCATGGCCGATCGCACCATCTATCCACGATGACCGCACTCACCGCTCGCATCGCCCAAGGCGTCACGACGATCGACGCCGTGGATTGGGACGCGTGCGCAGGCACGAGTAATCCGTTCGTCGGCCATGCCTTCCTCGCTGCACTCGAAGAATCGGTCAGCGTCAACGGCCGCTCGGGCTGGCAGGCGTTGCCGATCGTCATCGACGGCGCCGACGGCCGCCCCGCCGCGATCGCCCCCGCCTATGCCAAGAGCCACAGCCAGGGCGAATATGTCTTCGACCAGGGCTGGGCCGACGCGTGGGAGCGGGCCGGGGGGCAGTATTATCCGAAGCTGCAGATCGCGGCGCCGTTCAGCCCGGTGCCCGGACCCCGGCTGCTGCTGCGCGACCCGGATCTCGCGCCCGCGCTGATCGCCGCGCTCGAGGCAGTGACCGACCAGAGCGGGCTGTCGTCCGCGCACGCGACCTTCATTGCGCCCGACGAGGTGCCGCTGTTCGAGGCGGCGGGGTGGCTGATCCGCCAGGGCACGCAGTTCCACTGGCGCAACGACGGCTATGCAGGGTTCGACGACTTCCTCGGTGCGCTGTCGTCACGCAAGCGGAAAGCGATCCGCAAGGAGCGGGTCGCGGCGGTCGAGGGGCTGACGATCCGGCACCTGACCGGCGCCGAGATAACGCCGGCGCACTGGGACGCGTTCTGGGTGTTCTACCAGGATACCGGCGCGCGCAAATGGGGGCAGCCCTATCTGACGCGGCGCTTCTTCGACCTGCTGGGGTCCGCAATGGCGGATCGCATCCTGCTGATCTTCGCCGAGCGCGACGGGGTGGCCGTAGCGGGCGCACTCAACCTGATCGGCGACGATACGCTGTACGGGCGCTATTGGGGCGCGACCGAGGAGGTGCCGTTCCTCCATTTCGAGCTCTGCTATTACCAGGCGATCGACGCCGCGATCGCGCGCGGGCTGACGACGGTCGAGGCGGGCGCACAGGGCGAGCACAAGCTGGCGCGCGGCTATTCGCCGGTCGCGACCTATTCCGCGCACTATATCCCCGATCCCGGCTTCCGCCGCGCGATCGCCGACTATCTGGTGCGCGAGCGCGAGGCAGTCGCGGCGGACCGCGACTGCCTGCAGGAGCTCACTCCGTTCCGGCGGGGCGATCCTCAAGCCGGTTGACCCGGAACAGCGTGCTGGTCTCGTCGCGCCACACCGGCGTCAGGTCGCGGACCAGCGCGGGGTCGTAGGCGGGCGGCGTGATCAGCCAGACATAGTCGAACGCCGCGCGCGGGAACTGCCCCAGCGCCTTCGAGATGGGCCGCCACCACTGCCCGCGGCAGGGGCGGTCGGTAACGATCTCCGACGGGTCGTGCGCGAACCCGCCCGCGTCGTGATAGCGAGTCGTCATCAGCTGCGCGCCGGCCATCGACCATTGATCGTTGGTGAACGCCATCCGCCGTTCCAGCAGCAGCGCGGGGACATGCTCCAACCGCGTATAGGCCCAGTCGTCGCGGCACCGCCGGCCGACGAACGAGACCACGCGGGCGCGCTCGGGGACGCGGTCGATCGCAGCCAGCGCCTGCGTATAGGCGCGGTCGTAGATCAGATAGCTGACCGTGGTCGCGGTCAGCCGCGCGGCGAAGAAGCTGAACCCGATCGCCGCGATCACCGACGCGCCGCGCAGCGACACGCCCGGCCGCGGCCGCAGCGCGATCAGCGCGAAGGCGAGCATGAACGGCGCGAGCCGCATATCGGCATAGGCCGACCCGAACACGATCCGCGGCAACAGGATGTAGACGACCAGCAGGAAGGCGGCGGAGAGCCCCAGATTGCGCGAATATTCGATCCGCTGGTCGCGCACGCCGCGCAGCAGGATGACGAACAGCAACGTCACCGACGCGATGTCGAACGGCATCCAGCGGTCGCGCAGGATCATCGTGATCCAGTTCATCTTCCAGCGCCAGTCGAACCAGTCCTGCGTCTTGCCGGTGACGTGGTCGCCCGACCGCCACAGCACCATCATCACCATCGGCAGCGCGAGCGGCAGGCAGTTGAGCCCCGCGCGGACGAACGCGTTCACCCAGCCGTGCTGCGCGCCATTCCGGCGGATGTCATGCTGGCGGATCAGCTCCGCCGAGAAGGCGAGGATGCCGAGCACGCCCCAGCCAAAGGTGTGGCAGAGCCAGAGCAGGCACGACAGCGGCACGAACACCGCGGCGCGCAGCCGCAACCGGTTCAGCCGCCCCAGCCGCAGCCACAATGCGAACATGTTGAGCGCGAGCGCCATCGCCAGCGCGAAGTTCACGAAGCCGAACTGGAAGGGATAGCTGTACGCCAGCGGCAGCGCGAACAAAGCGGTCGCCGGGATCCGGCCATGCACCTCGCGCGCGATCCACAGCAGCCCCGACACGGTCAGCGCGGGGATCGCCATCACGATCAGCTTGACCGCGAGCTCGAGGCCGAAGATCGGCGCCAGCGGCTCGATCAGCAGGTCGACGCCGAGATTGCCGATCAGCGACCAGCGAAAGTCGTACCACTGCGACAGCCAAGGATTGTCGTCGATCGCGAGCTGGACGCGGTAGCGGCCCATATGCCCGGGCAGGTCGACCAAGGGCGGGATCTGCGGCCACAGCAGCGGGATGATCGACGCGAGCGCCACCGCGATCACGAATGTCCGCGTCTGCCACCAGCGCAGCTGGTCGCCGCCCGTCCTGTCCCCCTGTGTCGTCATGTCGCCGCGGACCCTAGGGGCGGGCAGGCGGTCTAGACAAGGGCCGCTGCGATGAGTCGGTCAGTATCGTGCCGCGCGCACGGCCACTTCGGTCATGCGGCCTTGAGGCGTGTCGGCACGTCGCGGACCGAGGCGAGCGCTGCCTGTTCGCCCTCTTGGCCCGCCTCGTGATATTCGGCGTCCTCGTTGACGGTCCAGATATCGTGGATGCGCGCGCCGGCCTGGATGTTGCGGACGGTGAGCATCGCGGTCATCATCGCGTGATCCTGGTTGTTGTAGCGGTGCATGCCGTTGCGCCCGACGCAGTGCAAAGTCGGATGGCGCGCCTCGATTTCCTGCCGGAGCGCGTCGACATTGTCGCGATAGTCCTCGTCATAGACGGGATACGCCTTTTCCTGCCGCACCACGACGCCGCCGGTAACGTGCGCCGGGTCGCACAGGCCGAGGATCGCCATTTCCTTCGTCGCCAGCGCGACGAGGTCGGCATCGCTCGACGCCCAGAGCCCGTCGCCCTCGAAGCAGAAATATTCGAGGCCGACGCAGGCGATGTCGGCGTCGGGGACCATCTCCGGGCTCCAGCTGCGGAAATTCTGGACGCGGCCGACCTTCACCTTCGAATCGTGGATGTAGATCCAGTTGTCGGGGAACAGGTCGGGCGATTTGATCATCAGCGCGACGGTCAGGAAGTCGCGGTAGCGCAAGGCCGCCGCCTGCGGCAGCGTGCCGGGCAGCGGGTGCAGCCGGCCGGCCAGCTCGCGCATCGGTGCGCTGCTGATGACGTGGCGGGCCGCGATCGCGACCGTCGCGCCGTCCGGGCCGGTCGCCGTGAGGCGCCAGCGGTCGGTGCCGCTTTCCTGCGCGAGTTGCTTGAGCGCATGACCCATCAGGATGGTGTTGCCCTGCGCGAGCACCTTGTCGCGCGCGGCGTCCCACATCATCCCGGGCCCCAGTCGCGGGTACCGAAAACTTTCGAGCAGCGTCTTGGTCTGCATGCCGTCGTTTGGCTTGCGGTTGAGCCCGAGCGAGCGCTTGAGCCCGTCGATCACCGCGCCGCCGAGGCTCAGCCCCTTGATCCGCTGCGCCGCCCAGTCCGCCGACATCGCGTCGCACGGCATGCCCCAGACCTTCTCGGTATAGGTCTTGAAGAAGATCGAATAGAGCTTGTGCCCGAACTGGTTGACGACCCAGTCCTCGAAACTGCGGACGGTGCTCCGGGGACGCAGCTTGGCTTTCGCATAGCTCGCCATGCACAACGTCGAACGCCACAGCCCGAGATTGCCGAGCGCCTCGAACGCGCGCAGCGGATAGCTGTAGAATTTGCCCTCGTAATAGATCCGGCTCATCCGCGGGCGTTCGATGAAATCGTCCGGCAGGATCTCGTTCCAGAGATCGACCACCGCCTGCGATTTCGAGAAGAATCGGTGGCCGCCAATGTCGAAGCGGAAGCCGTCATGCTCGACCGTGCGACTGATCCCGCCGACATAGGTCGGGTCCCGCTCGATCACGGTGACGCTGTAGCCCGCCTTGCCGAGCAGATAGGCGGCGGTGAGCCCGGCGGGGCCGGCGCCGATGATCGCTACGTCTACGGTGTCCGGCATCCATGGCATTCCCAACGAGGTGGGACTGCCATGGGGGCAGAGGTTCTAAGCTGTGGTTAACGGATCGTGAGGTTGAGGCGCGCGCAGAGCGGAGCATAACTTCTCCCCTCCCTGAAAGGGAGGGGTCGGGGGTGGGTTGGCCCGTTTGTGACGTACCGGCGCCATGATGCGGAACCCGACCCACCCCCAGCCCCTCCCTTTCAGGGAGGGGAGAAAAAGGTTGCCGCCGACGTCTTCTCAGATCTGGTCGCGCCGCCCGAGCAGCCGCAGACGCAGCGCGTTGAGCTTGATGAAGCCCGCGGCGTCGCGCTGGTCGTACGCGCCCTGGTCGTCCTCGAACGTCACGACCTTTTCCGAATAGAGCGAGTTGGGCGATTTGCGGCCCACGACGTACACGCCGCCCTTGTAGAGCTTGAGGCGGACGGTGCCCGAGACCTTCTCCTGGCTGTGGTCGATCGCCACCTGCAGCATCTCGCGCTCGGGGCTGAACCAGAAGCCGTTGTAGAGCAGCTCGGCATAACGCGGTGCCAGCTCGTCCTTCAGATGCGCGGCACCGCGGTCGAGCGTCAGCTGCTCGATCCCGCGATGCGCGAGGTGATAGATCGTGCCGCCCGGCGTCTCGTACATGCCGCGGCTCTTCATGCCGACGAAGCGGTTCTCGACCAGGTCGAGGCGGCCGATGCCGTGCTTGCGGCCGAGGTCGTTGAGCTTGGCGAGCAACGTCGCCGGGCTCATCCCCTCGCCGTTGATCGCGACGCCGTCGCCGCGCTCGAAGTCGATCGTGATGAATTCGGGCGCGTCGGGCGCGTCCTCGGGGTTCACCGTGCGCGAATAGACATAGTCGGGGACCTCGTCCCACGGGTTCTCGAGCACCAGGCCCTCGGACGACGTGTGCAGCAGGTTCGCGTCGGTCGAGAAGGGCGCTTCGCCGCGCTTGTCCTTGCTGACCGGAATCTGGTGCTGCTCGGCGAACTCGATCAGCCTGGTGCGGCTGGTGAGATCCCACTCGCGCCAGGGCGCGATCACCTTGATGTCGGGCGACAGCGCGTAATAGCCGAGCTCGAAGCGGACCTGGTCGTTGCCCTTTCCGGTCGCGCCGTGGCTGACCGCGTCGGCGTTGACCATCCTGGCGATCTCGATCTGGCGCTTGGCGATCAGCGGCCGCGCGATCGACGTGCCGAGCAGGTACAGCCCCTCGTACAGCGCGTTCGAACGCATCATCGGGAAGACGTAGTCGCGCACGAATTCCTCGCGCAGGTCGTCGACGAAGATGTGCTCGGGCTTGACGCCCATCATCTCGGCTTTCGCGCGCGCGGGCTCGAGTTCCTCGCCCTGGCCGAGATCGGCGGTGAAGGTGACGACCTCGCAGTTGTAGGTCTGCTGCAGCCATTTCAGGATCACGCTGGTGTCCAGACCGCCCGAATAGGCGAGGACGACGCGGTTGATGGAATCGCTCATGGTGCAGTCCTTGGGCAAGTGAAATATGCCCGCGCCCCTATGCGCATGGGACCGCGCGTGCAACCGCGCGCGTTCATTGGGCGTACAAGCCGGCTGGGCTAGGCCCGCGCGCAGATCAATTGGAGACACCTGTGTTCCGTCAGACTTTCGCCATCCTCGCGCTCGCCGGCCTCGCGACGCCCGCGCTCGCGCAGGAAACCCGCGCATCGGCCGCGGCCAAGTTCCAGAAGGAGTTCGCCGCGTCGGACACCAACAGTGACGGCGTCCTCACGCGCGCGGAAGTGCAGGCGCGGATCGGTCAGATGAAGACCGGAAAGGGCAAGCTCGACCCGGTCCATGCCAAGCGGATGGCGGATCTGTGGTTCGGATCGGCGGACAAGAACAAGGACGGCAAGGTAAGCCAGTCCGAGGCGCAGGCGCTGCTCGCGGCGACGTTCGCGAAATATGACGCGAACGGCGACGGCAAGATCGGCGGCGAAGAGCGCGCGGCCGCGGCGAAGGGCGGGCGGTAAGACCCTTCGTCATCCCGGGCTCGTCCCGGGATCCAGGGTTACAGGCGCTGCGTTCCGTTACCCTGGATCCCGGGACAAGCCCGGGATGACGGACTAGCCGCGAAACGCCTGCTCGGTCTCGCCGATATAGTCGCGCGTCAACGGCACGGCGTAGCGGCTCTTGGCGAGCTGCACCTGGTAGTTGACCATCCCCCCGGTGCGGAACGCGGCCGCTGCACCCGCCAGGTAAAACGTCCACATCCGATAGAACCGCTCGTCGTACAGCGCGACGATCGCGTCCTTTGCGGCGACGGTGCGGTCGTACCAGAGGTCGATCGTCATCGCGTAATGGACGCGGAGAACCTCGATATCGGTCGGGAACAGCTTGGTGCCTTCATAGCCGCGAACGATCTCCGACAGCGCCGGGTTGTAGCCGCCGGGGAAGATGTACTTGGTGGTGAAGGTGTCGGTGACGCCCGGCACGCCCATCCGCCCGATCGTGTGGAGCAGCATCACGCCGTCGGCGGTCAGCAGCTCGCGGCACTTGCGGAAGAACGCCTTGTAGTGCGCGGGGCCGACATGCTCGAACATGCCGACCGACACGATCCGGTCGAACTGGCCGGTGACCGCGCGGTAGTCGATCAGCTCGAACTTGACCTTGTCGGCGACGCCGGCCTCTTCGGCGCGGCGGCGCGCGACCTTCAGCTGTTCCTCGGAGAGCGTGACGCCGAGCACCTCGGCACCGGTCTTCTCGTGCAGGTAGAGCGCCATCCCGCCCCAGCCGCAGCCGATATCGAGCACGCGCATGCCGGGCTTGAGCAGCAGCTTGGCGGCGATATGCGCCTTCTTGTCGCCCTGCGCCTGTTCGAGGCTGTTGGCGGGATCGGTGAAGTACGCGCAGCTATACTGGCGGTCGGCGTCGAGGAAGAGGTCGTAGAGCCGGTCGGACAGGTCGTAGTGATGCGCGACGTTCTTCTTCGACCGCCTGGCCATGTTCACGCGGTCGACGCGGTGGACGACCTTGTCGAGCAGCTTGATCGGCAGCGAGGGCTTGAGCGCGTCGCCCTTCTCCCAGGGCGTGTTGCCCTTGAGCAGGTTGACGAGGTCGCGGATGTCGCCCTGGTCGATGACGAGGCGCCCGTCCATGAACGCCTCCGCCGCGCCGAGCGCCGGGTTGCGGACGATCGCGCCGGGTGCGCCCGTGTCGGTGAACCGGACCGCGACGCTCGGCAGCGTCGCGTCGGGCGTGCCGAAGCTCTTGATGGTGCCGTCGGCATAGGTGACGGTGATCTGGCCGCGCTTGACGAACCGGGCGAAGAAACGATCGATGAGTGCCATGCTGCGGGTGCTAACGACTGGTACGGAAATGCGCCACCCCGTCTTTCCGTCACCCAGCGCAGGCCGGGGTCTCCCGTTGCTAAAGCGCGCATGCCGCACAAGACCCCAGCCTGCGCTGGGGTGACGGGTGCGTGGCTAGATTCCCGCATACCAGTCGTAATCGACGTTATCCTCCCAATAGCCGCCCTTGCCCTTGCCGATACCGTCGAGGCTCGCGACCGCGTCGATCGCCATGACGTATTTGGCGTGCTTGTAGCCGAGCTGCCGCTCGACGCGCAGCCGCACGGGGGCGCCGTGCGCGACGTCGAGCACGCGGTCGTTCAGCGCCCAGGCGAGGATCGTCTGCGGGTGGAAGGCGTCGACCAGATCGATAGACTCGTAATAGGGCGTGCCGCGGTACAGGTCGGCGCAGGTGAAGACGATGTAGCGCGCCTGGGGCCGCAACCCCGCCGCGGTGAGCAGCGCACCGAGCTTCGGGCCCTGCCATTTGCCGATCGCGCTCCACCCCTCGACGCAGTCGTGCCGCGTGATCTGCGCGCGCTGCGGCATCTGGCGAATTTGCGGCAACGTCAGCGACAGCGGCCGGTCGACCAGCCCGCCGATTTTTAGCCGATAGTCCGCGAAATTGTTGGCGACCATCGCGGTATAGCCGGGGGTGCCGGGATCGCGCGTGCCGTTCGAGCGGAAGATCGGCGACATCTGCGCAGGGCTGAACTCGGGCGCGAGCGCGGCGCGGTCGGTCAGTGCGCGCTGCAGCCCACGGTTCATCTCCTCGCCCATGAACAGGATTCGCCGCGCCGTTGGATGCTGGATCACCTTGTCGCAGCCCGTGAGCAGCGCACCGGCACCGATCGCCGCGCCGCCGACCAGCGCGCGTCTCGTCAGGATCATGCCGCGTCCTCCGGTTGCGCCCAGCGCCCGGTGATCATCGAGCGCACCTCGTTCCAAACGCCTGCCAGGATGACGAGCGCTAGGTGGGCGACGATGAACAGTGTCAGCCCGCTCGCGGCGATGAAGTGGATCGACCGCGCCGATTGCCGCCCGCCGAACAGGTCGAGCAGCCACGGCCAGGCCGCGTCCATGTTGGGCGACATCGCGAGGCCGGTGAAGATCATCAGCGGGATGAGCACGAAGATCGTCGCGACATAGGAGAGCTTCTGCAGGATGTTGTACGCGCCGGGCTTCCGCGGATCGTGGAAGCGCAGCGCCAGATGCTCGCGGACGTCGTGCGCCAGTTCCCGCGGCGCGATCTCCGCCGCGCGTACGCGCAGATCGCGCTGGAAATGGCGGTTGATCAGGCTGACGACCATGAACCCGAGCAGCGCGAAGGCGAGCACCAGCGCGAACAGCAGGTGCCAGCGGCGCGATATGGCGAGATTGTAGCTGGCGGGAATCGTGATCAGGTTGAGCCCCGTCACCACCCAGTTCGGCCACTGGTCGAGCGTCGTCCACGCCGAATCGAAATTCGCGCCGTAGCGGCCCCAGTAGAATCGCGGATGCGCCTTGAGGATGCCGACGCCGCTGCCGATCATGATGAACATCGTGATCGCGGTCACCCAATGCCAGACACGGGTCGCGACGGCGTGACGCTTGATGAGGACGGGTTCGGTCATGCTCGGTCTTCTACTAGGCAATCGAACCTGAACGTAGCAGGGATGCGGCCATGACCGAATGGCATTCTTACCAACCCGCAAATGGCCACCGCCTGCCGCACGACCCCCTCAACGCGATCGTCGCGCCGCGCCCCATAGGCTGGGTCAGCTCGTTGTCCGCGGACGGCGTGGCGAACCTCGCGCCCTACAGCTTCTTCAACCTGTTCAACTATCGCCCGCCGCTGATCGGCTTCTCGTCGATGGGGTGGAAGGACAGCGTCGCGAACATCGCGGCGACCGGCGAGTTCGTCTGGAATCTCGTCACGCGCGACCTGGGCGAGGCGATGAACGCCACGGCCGCCAACGTCGCGGCCGACGTCGACGAGTTCGCGCTGGCGGGGATCGAGACGCTGGCGTCGCTGCACGTCAAGCCGCCGCGCGTCGCGGCGAGCCGCGCGCAGTTCGAATGCAAGGTGACGCAGATCGTCCGGCTGCAGACCAAGGAGGGCACCGAGCTCGATCAGTGGCTGGTGCTGGGCGAGGCGGTCGCGATCCATATCGACGCGGCGTTGCTGGAGGACGGAATCTACCAGACCGCCCGCGCGGAGCCGATTTTGCGCGGCGGCGGCCCGGCGGATTATTTCGCGATCACCGAGGACGCGCTGTTCCAGATGCGCCGGCCGGGATAGCGTCCCCCCCCCACACCGTCACCCCAGCGCAGGCTGGGGTCTCCCGTTAGAAAAGCGAGCCCTTGCCGCACGAGACCCCAGCCTTCGCTGGGGTGACGGAGAGGGAGTGTCAGGCGTAGGCCCTGTAGAAGAACACGATCGTCGTCGCGATCGTTACCAGCAGCGTCCACACCCGGATGACCCTGGCCGGCAGCACCAGCCCCAGCTTCGCCCCGAAATGCCCGCCAACGATCCCGCCGAGCAGCATCGGCACGCACAGCGCCCAATAGACCATCCCGGTCGCGATGAAGATGATCGTCGCGGCGAGGTTGGCGACCGCGAGCATCAGCGTGCGCGGCGCGGCGAGCTCGGCAGGCGTCGCGCCCGACAACAGCCCCCATGCCGCGGTCAGCATCAGCCCGACGCCGCCGCCGAAATAGCCGCCATAGATTCCGAGCATCGCCTGCACGCCGACCAGCGACTTCGGCCCGATTTCGACTCGCGAGCGCAGCCACAAAGACGCCTGCGTCCCGAACGCGATCGCCAGCGTCGCGAACAGTAGCAGCCACGGCACGATCAGGTCGAACGCACGCGCCGAGGTCGCGACCAGCAACAGGCTGCCGACCAGCCCGCCGATAAAGGTGGTCCCCGCCATCGTCCGCATGCCGACGCCCGAGACGGGTTCGAGCCCGTGGCGATAGGTCCAGGCGCTCGCCATCGCACCGGGCTGGAGCGAGACGTTGCTCGTCGCATTGGCGAAGGTCGACGGTACGCCCAGCCCGATCAGCGCGGGCATCGTCGCGAAGCTGCCGCCGCCGGCCAGCGCGTTCATCGCGCCGCCCAGAACCCCCGCAACCGCCGCCAGCCCCAACGCACCCCAATCAGGCAAAGACATTCGGTCCGGCAGCCGCTTCGCGATCGAGCTGCGCGCGGCTTTTCTTCTCCGCGGCGGTCTTGAGCTGTCCGCACGCCGCATCGATGTCGCGCCCGCGCGGGGTGCGCACCGGCGCGGAGATCCCGGCGCCGAACACGATGCTCGAGAACGACTTGATCCGCTCGGGCGTCGAACACTCGTATTCCGCGCCCGGCCACGGGTTGAAGGGGATCAGGTTGACCTTGGCCGGCAGCTCGTACTTCCGCAGCAGCCGGACGAGTTCGCGCGCGTCCGCGTCCGAATCGTTCTTGTCCTTGAGCATCACATACTCGAACGTGATGCGGCGCGCGTTGTTGGTGCCGGGATAGTCGGCGCACGCCTGGAGCAGTTCCTCGATGCCGTATTTGCGGTTGAGCGGCACGAGTTCGTCGCGCACCTCCTTGGTCACCGCGTGCAGCGATACCGCGAGGTTGACGCCGATCTCGGCACCGGCGCGCGCCATCATCGGCACCACGCCGCTGGTCGACAGCGTGATCCGCCGGCGGCTGAGCGCGAGGCCGGCGCCGTCCATGACGAGTTTCAGCGCGTCGCGGACATTCTCGAAATTATAGAGCGGCTCGCCCATCCCCATCATCACGATGTTGGTGAGCATCCGGCCCTCGGGCTGGCTCGGCCATTCGCCGAGTGAATCGCGCGCGAGCATCACCTGCCCGACGATCTCGGCGGGCGTCAGGTTGCGGACCAGCCGCATCGTGCCGGTGTGGCAGAAGGTGCAGTTGAGCGTGCAGCCGACCTGGCTCGACACGCACAGCGTGCCGCGATCCGCGTCGGGGATGAACACCATCTCGTAATCCTGCGCGTCGTCCGAGCGCAGCAGCCACTTGCGCGTCCCGTCGGTCGAAACCTGCGCCTCGACCACATTGGGACGGCTGATCACGAAGCGCTGTTCGAGCCAGGGGTGCATCGTCTTCGAGATGTCGGTCATCGCCGAGAACTCGGTCGCGCCCCGGTTGTAGATCCAGTGCCACAATTGCTTGGCGCGCAGTTTCGCTTGGCGCGGCTCGAGCTGCGACGTCTCCAGCGCCATCCGCAGGTCGTCGAGCGACAGCCCGAGCAGGTCGATACGCCCGTCGCTGCGCGGGGCCAGCGTGCGGGGAACGGGCACGGGATCGATGTGCCCGGGGATGGGCATCAGGTTGGCGGCGGTCTGCATGCGCGGGCACATAGGGGATTTCTGGTGTTTTTTCTACTGGGTGCGGGACGGGGAATCTGGCGCACCCCTTCCTGCTTTTTTACCTCCCCGGCGAAGGCCGGGGCCCAACTGGGAAGGTCCTCGTAACCTCGGGCAGAGCGCCGTTACCATCGTCCCCCAATTGGGCCCCGGCCTTCGCCGGGGGGGGGGGTGATAGATGGCGATGTCGCTGTGCGGGCCTCACCCCCCGCTACACGCCAGCGTCGCCGCGTCGATCGCGGTCGCCGCGCCGGCCAGCGCATAGACGTCGGCGAAGGGGCGACCGCCGACGCCGACCGCCTCGACGCTCATGCTGCGCGCGGAGCGCAGCGCGGCGACGATCGCGCGGTCGCTCGGCGCGTCGGTAGCCCAGGCATCGAGACCGTTGGCGACAAGTGCGAACCGCCGTTCGCCGACGGTCAGCGTGACGCCTGCCGACCGATCGCGCTCGCGGCTCAGGCGGATGTGGAGCGATCCGCGCAGACCCCGTTGCGGCCAGTTGGCGATGCTCGCGAACCCGTTGGGACGCCCTCCCGCCATCAGCGGGCGCGCGATCGCGTAGCAGCGGCGCGGCGATGCGTCGCGGAACGCACCCCAGCGCTTGTAGATGCCGATCTGCTCACGCGCCGCGGCGGGGGTGGCGACCAGGAGCAGGACGAGCAACGCCCTCATGCGGGCGCGAGGCCGGTACCGTGATGCGGAACGCTCGCGCGGCCGTTCTCGACCAGCGTGATCGACCCCTGCGGCAGACCCGGCGCGATCGGCGCGCCGAGCAACGGATCGACCGGGGCGTCCGTCATCACGCCGAGCATTACCCGGCTCGAAATGCCGTGCATGACGACGAGGCGGTCGCCCTGATCCTGTGCGGTATCCGCCAGCCAGCCGCCGACGCGCGCGGCGATCTGCGGATAGGTCTCGCCGTCGGGCGCGCATCGCAGCGCCCCGCCCGGGAGCATGATCGACCCCTGCTCGGCGACGACGTCCGCATAGGACCGCCCGCCCCACGACCCCATGCCGATCTCGACCAGTCGTGCGTCGGTGCGGGCGTCGTGCCAGTCGAGTCCCAGATGTTCCGCGATCACCGCGAGCGTCTGCAGCGCGCGCCCGGTCGGCGACGCCCAGAGCGTCAGCGCGGGTCGGTCGCCGAGCAGCGCGTGCAGCGCCTGTCCGAGCGCGTCGGCCTGCGCGAATCCGGCGCGCGTCAGCGGGGTGTGCGGGGCATCGCCCTGCAGTCGCCCGGCGGCGTTGAACACGGTTTCGCCGTGGCGCGCGACGAAATCGCGGCCCTTGCGCCGGCCATGGGGCTCGGCTGGACCGTCGTCCAATTCGGCTCGGCGCGGGCTTGGAATCATACGCCGCGTTTCAACCCCCTGTGGCGCAAACGCAACGGATTTCCGCGTTTATCTGGGGTTCATGCAACGCGCCGCGGACTGGTCCATTGGGCCCGTCCGCCCCGTGTTCGGGGGCGGATGCAAAGAGTGGAGTATCCCATGCGTAAGATCCTCGTCGCCCTCGTCGCCACCTCGGCGTTCGCGACTCCCGTGCTCGCGCAGAGCGCCAACCCGACCTTCAGCGGCGCGCGCGTCGAAGCCACGCTCGGCTATGATCACACCGGCGCCGGCAGCAGCGTGTCGAACAACAACGGGCGCGACGACCAGAAGATCGACGGCCTGCTGTACGGCGGCGGTATCGGCTACGACATCGCGACCTCGAGCAACGTCGTGCTCGGCGCCGAGGCCGAACTGACCGGCTCGACGGCGAAGAGCGACCGTAACGACTACACCAGCGATTTCGGCTTCGGTCGCGTCAAGCAGGGCCGCGACATCTATGTCGGTGCGCGCGCCGGCTATGTCGTCGCGCCGACCACGATGCTGTACGTCAAGGGCGGCTACACCAACGCCAAGCTGAACGTGCTCGCAGGCAGCACCAGCCAGACGACCGACACCCGCTTCAACCTCGACGGCTGGCGTCTCGGCGCGGGCGCCGAGCATGCGATGGGCCCGAACAGCTACGCCAAGCTCGAATACCGCTATTCGAACTACGAGCGCAGCAACATCGACTATGCGACCGGCGGCACCAGCGGCCGGTTCGACGTCGACACGGACCGCCACCAGGTGGTCGCCAGCTACGGCTTCCGCTTCTGATCGCCAGTGGTCGAGCGTGTTAACCACGCATTTACTGTGACACGCGAAGGGTCGGGGCGCTTGCTCCGACCCTTTGTTGTTGGGTAGGCTGTACGCGGATTGCCCCCAGCCCGAATCCGGCTGCGGCGGCGGGGGGAATTTTCATGAAGGCGACGATCGAACGCGCAACGCTCCTGAAGGGGCTGAGCCACGTCCAGTCCGTGGTGGAGCGGCGCAACACTATCCCCATTCTTTCCAACGTCCTGCTCGAAGCGACGGCGGAGGGGACGCTGAAGCTGATGGCGACCGATCTCGACCTGCAGATCAACGAATCGGTCGCGGCCGCGGTCGACCAGCCGGGTGCGACGACGGTGTCGGCACACACGCTGTTCGATATCGCGCGCAAGCTGCCGGAAGGGTCGCAGGTCCAGCTCGCCGCTGCCGAGGGTCGCATGACGATCGTCGCTGGGCGTGCGCGCTTCTCGCTCGGCACGCTGCCGCGCGACGATTTCCCGGTGATCGCCGAAGGGGAGCTGCCGACGCAGTTCGAACTGCCTGCGGAAACCCTGAAGCAGATCATCGACAAGACGCGCTTCGCGATCTCGACCGAGGAAACGCGCTATTATCTGAACGGCATCTTCCTGCACGTGGCGGACGGCGACGGCACGACGCCGGTGCTGAAGGCCGCGGCGACCGACGGGCACCGGCTGGCACGCGTCACGCTGCCGCGGCCCGAGGGCGCCGAATCGATGCCCGACGTGATCGTGCCGCGCAAATGCATCGGCGAGCTGCGCAAACTGCTCGACGAGGTCGACGGGTCGGTCGGCGTGTCGCTGTCGCCGACCAAGATCCGCTTCGACCTGGGCAGCGCGATCCTGACGTCGAAGCTGATCGACGGGACCTTCCCGGATTACAGCCGCGTGATCCCGACCGGCAACGACAAGATCCTCAAGATCGACCCCAAGAGCTTCATGCAGGGCGTCGACCGCGTCTCGACCATCGCCACCGAGAAGACCCGTGCGGTGAAAATGGCGCTCGACCGCGACAAGATCACGCTGTCGGTGACCAGCCCCGAAAACGGCACCGCCGCCGAGGAAGTGCCGGGTGACTACGTGGCCCTGCCGTTCGAGATCGGCTTCAACAGCCGCTATCTGATGGACATCCTCGCGCAGATCGACGGCGACATGGTCGAGGTCCATCTGGCCGACGCCGCCGCCCCGACGCTGATCCGCGAGAACGACAAGGCGCCCGCGCTGTACGTGCTGATGCCGATGCGGGTGTGACGCTTGCCGCCGATCGGTGATCGGCGGTATGATCGCGGCATGGACGCGGTGAATGTCAGCGACCTGAAGGACCAGATCGAGTCGCTGCTGGCGCGGGTCGAGGCCGGTGAGGTCGTGGAAATCGCGCGCGACGGTCAGGCCGTCGCGCGGGTCACGCGGATCGAACCCGACCCGGTGCGCAAACCTATCGACGTCGATGCGCTGCGGCGACTGGCGGCCAGCCTTCCGTTCGATCCGAGCAATGCCGCCGACATCGTCCGTCGGATGCGTGACGACGCCCGCTATTGACCATCTATTGCGATACGTCGGTCTTGGTCTCGGCGTTCGCGGCGGAGGCGGCCAGCGAGTCGGTCCGCGAGTGGCTCGATCGTCATGCCGACAAGGTGGTGATCAGCGATTGGGTCGTCAACGAATTTTCCGGCGCGCTGGCGCTCAAGCGCCGCATTGGCGCAATCGATCAGGCTTCATGGTTGGCCGTGATGCAGGACTGGCGCGCGTTCCTGCGTGACGGGATCCCAGTCGAGCAAGTCGTACCACGGGATTTCGCACGCGCAGCCGCGATCCTGGAACAGCCCGACCTCAAACTGCGCTCGTCCGACGCGCTCCACTTGGCGCTGGCCGAAGACCGGGGCTTTGCGATGGCGACGCTCGACAAGGCGCTCGGCGATGCAGCCGACATGGTCCGGGTGCCGCGAACGCGCGTCCTGACTTGACGAGACAGCACCGCGCGCTTTATTGACACCATTGTCAGTAAGGAGCGCGAGTCGATGGCGAAGCTTCCCCCGTTTCCTGGTACGTCCGGCCGCCGCGACTGGCGCACCGCGCTGGATGCGATCGGCAAGCTGATGGCGAACGGCGACGACACCACGCAGGTGTTCCGCATCATGCGTGCGCTCA